>NZ_CP060724.1:331876-663752 GCF_014397255.1 Weissella diestrammenae | reverse complement strand
TATTTGCACGATCCTTTTACGGATGAAGATGGGATTAGAGTCGGTGATTTATCAGCTCGTTTTGAAGAAATGAATGGTTGGACCGCCGAAACGGATGCTATTCAACTTTTACAAAGTATCGGAATTGATGAGTCGATGCACCATACGTTGATGGCTGACTTGCCAGAGTCGACTAAAGTGAAAGTTTTGTTGGCGCAAGCATTGTTTGGTAACCCTGATATTTTGATTTTGGACGAGCCAACAAACGGATTAGATACTAAGACCATTGCTTGGCTAGAAGATTTTCTAGCTGATTATCAAAATATTGTGATTGTTGTTTCCCATGATCGACACTTTTTGAATGCCGTTTCAACGATGATTTTGGATGTTGATTTCGGGAAAATTAAGTTGTTCGTTGGGAACTATGATTTCTGGAAAGAATCTTCAGAATTAGCTGCGCGTTTGCAATCAAATGCGAATGCTAAGAAGGAAGAGCAAATTAAAGAATTGCAAGACTTTATTGCGCGTTTCTCAGCTAACGCTTCTAAATCAAAGCAAGCAACGTCACGAAAGAAGCAATTGGACAAAATTACATTAGACGATATTCAACCGTCAACGCGTAAGTATCCATATATTCATTTTGATATTAATCGCGAAATTGGAAATGACTTGGTGCGCGTTGAAAACTTGTCTAAAACGATCGATGGGGTCAAGCTACTTGATGACATTACCTTTACTTTGTCACCAAATGAAAAGACGTTAGTGATGGCAGAAAATGACGTAGCAGCGACTGTCCTTTTGGATATTTTGGCAGGTCGTCTTGAACCAGATAGTGGGACTGTGACGTGGGGTGTCACAACGACTCGCGACTACCTTGCTAAAGACATGGGAAGTAATTTTGAGAAGCCTGACATGCCAATTTTAGACTTCTTGCGTGATTATGCCTCAAAGGAAGAAAATGATAATACTTTCTTGCGTGGCTTGCTTGGCCGGATGCTATTCAGAGGTGAAGATGCTGAAAAGACGTTAGACGTCTTGTCTGGTGGCGAAAAAGTACGCGTGATGCTTTCAAAGTTGATGCTAACCAAAGCCAATGTCTTAATTTTGGATGATCCAACGAATCATTTGGATTTGGAATCGATTACGTCACTAAACGATGGCTTGGTTGATTATCAAGGCGCTTTGATTTTCACATCACATGACCATACATTTGCTCAGACTATTGCCGACCATATCGTGGTCGTATCAGATCAAGGATCAATTGATCGTGCTGAGACAACTTATGATGAATTTATGGCACATCCTGAAGTACAAAAACAAATGCTTGAAAAATCAATTGTTTTGTAAAAACAATTTGTCATTTTGGGATAAATAAAATCAGACGATTTATTTTTATGCTTAAATTGATTAAAATAAACTATAGTTAGACTAAGAAGGGGGAGCTTAACGGCTCCTTTTTTGTGAATTGAGAGGCAATGTTATGCAAGATTTAACGAAAGGGAATCCCGCTAAATTAATTGTGTTATTTACACTACCAATTATTGTAGGTTACCTATTTCAAAATTTATACAATATCATTGATACATTAATTGTCGGGCAAACCTTAGGCGTCAAAGCATTGGCCGCAGTCGGATCAACCGGTGCAATTATGTTTTTGTCATTGGGCTTTGTCGGCGGATTAACATCCGGGATGTCGATTATTACCGCCCAGCGCTATGGGGCTAAAGATATGCAAGGTGTGAAACGGTCTTTTGGGCAGAGTATCATGGCGGCTTTTGTTGTCACCATTTTTTTAACAGCTATTGGTATGGTCGGCTTACGCCCACTACTAGTCATTATGCAAACGCCAACACCAATCTTTGAGATGGCGCACATCTTTATTTTGGTGATTTGGGGTGGTGTGATTACTCAAGTTGGCTATAATGTTTTAGCAAATGCCATGCGGGCAGTCGGTAATTCGCGCGCGCCACTGTATCATTTGATTTTGGGGATGTTAATTAATATCGTATTAGAGTTGATTTTTATTCTCGTCTTTAAATGGGGGACGGCTGGGGCTGCTTTCGCTACGGTTGTTGCCTATGGTATTTCAACCTTAACGAGTTGGTGGCACATCGTGCGTTATATTCCAGCATTGCATATTACATGGGCTGATTTAAAATGGGATCGAGCCGAAATTCGGACCCATCTGTCGGCAGGGTTGCCAATGGGATTTCAGCAATCAATTATTGCGATTGGATCAATGACCCTACAAGCGGCTATTAATTCATTGGGGACGGACTCAGTGGCAGGGTATACTGCCGCCTCGAAGGTCGACCAAATCTTAGTGTTGGTTTTGATGTCATTTGGGGTGACGATGGCAACGTATGTAGCTCAGAATTATGGCGCTCGCGAATATCAACGTATTATTGACGGTATGAAGCGGGTTTTGCAGATGAGTATTGGTTCAGCAGTGGTTTTAGGGGTGGCTGAAATTATCTTTGGGCATTATTTAGTCAATCTATTTTTGAATGAAGCTGGTGGTCATGCAGGCGAAGTGAAGCATCTGGCTCAAATCTTCTTTTGGGCGAATGGGCCATTTTATGCTATTCTAGCGGTTTTGTTTGTCTTACGATATGCGTTACAAGGATTAGGCGACACAAAAACACCCACGATGGCTGGTATTGGGGAAATGCTGATGCGGTCATTAGCTGCCTTTACATTGGTGGTTTGGCTTGGCTTCTTTGGCGCTAGTTTCTCTAACCCTCTGGCATGGATGGCATCAGTGTCATTCTTGGTACCTGCATGGTTGAAGTTTCATAAAAAAATTATGCGCCAAATTCAAAATCAGGATGAGTCCCAATTAAAATTATAATGATAACGAATCCATCATTGAGTGAATTAGAGAATTAATTCATTTGAAACGTCATTTGATAGTGTGGGCAATGACATGAATGAGTCATACTGTATAATTAAGAGTTGAAGGACTGTATGGCGAAAGGAGTGAGTTTTGGACGTTGAAAAGTTTACGTATTTTGAAATGACGATGGTCAAATTTAACGCACTTGAACTCGTGCCGATTGTGGTTGGCACGACAGCCATGGAAATGATTACTGGTTATGATTTTGGTGCAACGGTGGTGCCGATAGCTTTACCAGATGCAGTTATTGCTGACAATGATCAGTTAAATCAACAGTTGCAAGCGATGGGTTTCAATCGAATTGGGGCAGTGGACGACCCTGTGTTTTTCGATGGGCATCTATCATTGGCCTTGATTAGTTATGGTGAACTAACGGAATTGTTGGGACATGCGGTTCCTATGGATTATATCTTTGAACATCGTCAACCCGATTATCGAGTATTAACAGCCTATGATTTGACGCGTCTCTTTGATACATTGGCCACAGCATCAGCGCGGCCAACTGAAATGCGACAATCAGATTTACAAAAAGTTGATATGTTGCGTGAATTGGGTTACTTATTTGACCGTTTACCTTTACGGCAGATGAATCATATGCATCCGCTTGCCAAGCTCGCATTTCATTTTGCAGTCCCTAGTGATTATGCAGCTATTGACCAGTTAATGATTGATAATATTTCAGATCAACAATTACGACAGGCGTCTCAAAAACTGATACAACAAGCACGTCAAGCACATGGTATGTACCCGCCAACAGAAATTGTGGCTAAACTAGACGGCAAGCTAGTTGGGTATGCCTTAGTAACACCGACACTGCTTCAGGCAAAAAACCAAGATGATGAATGGTTGGTTGGTCTACTTAACCCCTTGGTCGTGGCCACGCAATACCGTGGTCGCGGAATTGGTTGGCGGTTGCAAGCTGAGGTTGAAATTGCAGTTGTTTTGTCATCGCCAGCAGTCATGTTGGTGACCCAGACCGCACCTGAGTATTGGCCTAATTTTGGGTATGTCCCAATTGAACAAACAAAAGTTAAAGCGTCGGCTACTTTTGGACAGGCTGATTTAAGTTTGAAAGAGTTGTTCCCAACGGTACTTGAAACGGTTGACGGACAATTATATTTTCCAAATGAAGCAGATTAAAGGAGTAACTCATGATTAAGGATATCTTAGCGTTAATTGGATTGTTTATTAGTGTGTCATTAATGGTGGTTGGAAAAGATCTAAAACGTCGCCAGCTCATCATGTTGGGCGGGGTTATTTTATTAGTCACTTTATTTGGGTGGCTGTGGTTATAACAGTTTAATTTTAAATAAGGATATTGATAGATGAAAAATTTAAACATGTTAAGTGAACAATATCCATTTGTTGCAATGTGGTTGATAATCATTGCAACTTTTTTTGTGATACCAATTATTGGGAGTTATCTTGTGTCGTTGATCATGCGTCGCAATAGCCGGCTTATCGGGGGAAAGGTATATTTGGCATGGTTAGGTATTATCGTGCATGAGTTATCACACGCGTTGATAGCCATTGTGTTTAGACATCGTATTCAAAAAATGGTGCTTTTACAGCGACCAGACCAAAATGGCACATTGGGCTATGTACAACATGCGTATGATGTCAAAAATAAATATCAAATGCTTGGAAATTTTTTTATCGGGATTGCACCCATCTTTGGCATTAGTGGGGTGATGTATATTGTGACCCTTTGGCTTTGGCCAAGTTTAGTTCAAATGCCTTTTGCTTGGCCCAATACATGGTGGCAAGGCGGTTTATGGCTTTATTTGATGTTGACATTGTTCTTTGGAATTGATTTGAGTGCGTCAGATTGGCGTGGTGCCCGCACGGGGATGATTCTGTATTTGTTCTTACTAACAATTAGTAGTATGGTAGTTATATATATCGGAAAAATCCAGGCAGTAATGGTCTGGTCACATTTAACACGACCATTTTTAATTTTCTTTGGATTATTGATTGTGCTGGGGCTTGTTATTCAATTTATTGCAAGACTGCTTATTCGGTAAGTAGTAGATAGGAGTGTATATGCAGAGTCTGTCAAAACGTGATCGTGGCGTTTTGTATATTTTAATGGCCGGTGTCTTTTTGAGTTTTCTAAATCAAACGTTAATGAATACCGCATTACCTAGTATTATGCGAGAATTTAACATCACGACGGCACTTGGCCAATGGATGACAAATGGTTACATGTTGGTGAATGGGGTGATGGTCCCATTAACCGCTTTTTTAATTCAACGGTATAAAACAAGAAACTTATACTTAACAGCGATGGTGATTTTTGCGACGGGGACGTTAATTGCTGGGTTCGCGCCAACGTATCCAATTTTAATCACTGGACGCATGATTCAAGCGATTGGCGGTGGTGTCTTTGGACCATTAATGAACGTGATCGTGATGAATCTATTTACCAGTGACAAACGTGGTGCCGCCATGGGAATCATTGGGTTAGCATTAAATTTTGCGCCGACAATTGGACCTACTTTGTCAGGATTCATTGTTTCAAATGTCTCATGGCGTTGGTTATTCTTGGGCATCGCCCCACTGATGATTATTGATTTAGTGCTCGCCGCATTGATGTTAGGCAATATCGGGGAACAAAAGTTCTTGAAGTTCGATTTTGTTGGCGTGATTTTGTCATCGATTGGATTGGGTACGTTATTGTATGGTTTCTCAAATGTGGGAACCGGCGATTGGACCAGTCCAAACGTTTGGGCCTTTATTTTAATTGGGTCATTAGTGACCTATGGTTTCGTGTTTCAACAGACGCATACGAGTGTGCCTTTGTTAAACTTCAAAGTTTTCACTTATCATAATTTTTGGGTGGCCGTATTGATTAACGTGGTTTTGATGACCGCGCTTTATGGTGGAGCATTGATGTTGCCACTTTACATGCAGACGGTACGAGGAACGTCTGCTTTGATTTCTGGCTTGGTCATTATGCCAGGTGCCTTAGTGACTGCGATGTTGTCACCAACATCTGGTAAACTTTATGACCAGTATGGTGCGCGCGTCTTGGCACCGATTGGCTTGGGGATTACTTTTGTTGGTACCGTGATTCTTTCAAGTTTAGCGCTTGATACACCCCTTTGGGTGCCGGTTGTGGGGCAATTTATCCGCCAAGTGGGACTAGTCTTAGTCATGATGCCGATTCAAACTGAAGCATTTAATGCAGTGCCATTAGCTTTGATGCCTGACGCATCAGCCGCCTTTACAACAGTTCGCCAAGTGGCAGCGTCGTTTGGGACAGCGGCCCTAATTACGGTGTATAGTTTGGTAACCTTAGCACAAAAACAAGCCGGTCATTCTTTGAAAGTCGCTGAAATGCAAGGTATTCATACTGCATTTTGGATGGCATCATTGATTATTGTTGTTTCTGGCTTGCTCACATTATTGTTGCATAAGCGCCAACCATCAGCGTGATGCCAGTTATTGTTAAATTAAAAATTGGTCCGACCATTTCATTTTGGTTGGACCAATTTTGTTGTATAATAGAAAACATGATTAACAGTGAGAGGAAAAAAAGACTGTGGCAGAAGAAGGCGCTATTTATGCGCGCGTGATGATTGATTTACAAAAAAGAATTAATGCAGGTGCCTTTGAAACATTGAAATTACCAGATGAACGGTCGCTAGCAGCTGAATACAATGTGTCACGGAGTTCGATTAAACGTGCCGTGAGTGGATTAGTTGGTCAGGGAATTATTTTTAAAAAACGTGGGGCCGGTACATTTGTTAACCCGCTTTATTTAAAAAATAAATCATTATTTCGTTCAATGGGCGCTAATTTAGGTGTTTCTGATTCGTTTCGACACAATGGTGAAACACCAGCTATTCATTTGCTGTCTGCAAAAAAAGAGCCAGCCGATGAAGAAACCCGTTTGGCCTTGTTTTTAGAGCCAGGGGAAGAAGTTTGGAACGTATCACGATTAAGAACGTTACAGAGTAAGTATTTCATGTTGGAAAAAGCCTTAATTCCAGTTAAACTATTGCCTATGGCAACTGAAGAAAATTTTAAGTATTCGATGTTTCATTATGCTGAAACAGCAACTAAAAAAGCGGTCACAAAATCATTTGTGACCGTGACGGTTGAACCTTCAAATGCCCGTGATCAACAAATGTTAGATTTAAATGAAAACGAACCAGTCGGTGTAATGTCTGGAATCTATTTCCTAGATGATGGGACCCCATTTGAATACGGAACGATGCGGGTTCATTATCGGTATATGCATTATAATTCATTCGTTTCAATGGATGGTGAATAAATTAGTGACTATGCATTGATTCAATAAAAAAGTGAGGTTTCTTGAGTGATGCCTCACTTTTTAATTTGAAGTGATGATGAATCAACTGGCGATTAAGGACTAATAGATTAATGACGCCCTTGATGGGCTTCCAATGGTACATCATTAATATGCCAGGTCAGATGCGTTTGATACGTTTTATTTTTCATTAACGTTCCGGCTGGAATTGCAACGGATAATCCTTCCGATACTGTGTCTTTGTCGGTATTGGTTTTTCCAAATGAATAAGTGAAATTTCCAGGCGTATGTGCTTCAGGTCCCGCCATGACACACATCTCTTGGCCTACAGGCATGGTCTGTTCATTGTAGTAGCGAGTAAAGGCTGGGGAAGCAATTGTATCTGGATTGTCCGTCTGCTGGTCAGTGGTTGACATGACGAGAGCTGCATTTTTCAAGGTATCCCCATTGCTGGCAGTGAAAGTGTCGTCGTGAGTCACGGTGGCACACCAGAAATGGTGTTGACTTGTTGCACTATGTATTTGTAAAAATGGCGCGGTAGTAATCAATTCATTATCAATTGACACTTGATCTGGATTTGGAAGTAGGATGTGCTTGTGGGCAAAATAAATACCATGATAGGTCGCATCAGATGTTAGTCCATTTGCTGTCGGAGAAAATGTGATTGGTGATGCGTATGTAATGTATAGGTTATCTGCCCCTAATGGCGCCGGGACATTTTGGATCAAAGGCATTTCAGTTGTTGTCCGTTCATTACTGGCGTGTGATTGATTCGGGTGAGTGAGCGAACTACTAGTTGCTGAACTTTGCTTACCATAGAAGTGGACTGTCGCATTGGAATGTTGGGCATGCATTTTTTGAACGCTGAGGAAACCATAAGTAGCGCTGATGCCAATCCCAATGATGAGGAAAAAATATTTGAATTTTTTCATACTGCATTCTCCATTATTTTCGTAAATTCATAAATGAGATTAAAACCATTATTAATGTAACAAGAGGATATGAAAAATCATGGGGTGAAGTGTGCAGAATATGCAAAAAGGGATTTTAATTGGTGTTTATTGCGTTAGATACGACTGTTAGAAACGAGAATCTTAAATTTATTTAAATTGGTGCGGTCCAATTCAACATTTTCTATTGAAACCTAAACATTATTCTGTTATCATGGAGTTGTTCTTAGGGGATTGTCCCTAAGTTTTAATTCATATTTCTCACACCTATAAAGGAGATTTAATCAAAATGGCAGTAGATTTTGATTCAAAGGAATACCTTGCTAAGGTTGATGCTTGGTGGCGTGCTACCAACTACCTTTCAGCAGGTATGATCTTTTTGAAGAGCAACCCATTGTTCTCAGTTACTGGAACACCTATCGTCGCTGACGATGTGAAGGTTAAGCCTATCGGACACTGGGGAACTATCTCAGGACAAACGTTCTTGTACGCTCACGCTAACCGTTTGATCAACAAGTATGGTTTGAACATGTTCTACATCGGTGGCCCTGGTCACGGTGGACAAGTTATGGTTACAAACTCATACTTGGACGGTTCATATACTGAAAATTACCCTGAAATCACACAAGATGTTGAGGGTATGTCAAAGTTGTTCAAGAAGTTCTCATTCCCTGGTGGAATTGGATCACACATGACAGCTCAAACACCAGGTTCATTACACGAAGGTGGAGAACTTGGATACTCATTGTCACACGCAACTGGTGCAATCTTGGACAATCCTGACCAAATTGCTTTCACAGTTATCGGTGATGGTGAAGTAGAAACTGGGCCATCAATGACTGCTTGGCATTCAATCAAGTTTATCAACCCAAAGAATGACGGTGCGGTTTTGCCTATCTTGGATTTGAACGGATTCAAGATTTCAAACCCTACTATCTTCTCACGTATGTCAGACGAAGAAATCACTAAGTTCTTCGAAGGTCTTGGATACTCACCTCGTTTCATTGAAAACGATGATATTCATGATTACACTGCATACCACGAATTGGCTGCTAAGGTTCTTGATCAAGCGATCGAAGATATCCAAGCTATTCAAAAGGATGCCCGTGAAAACGGAAAGTACGCTGACGGTACCATCGCTGCTTGGCCAGTGATTATCGCTCGTTTGCCTAAGGGCTGGGGTGGACCAACTCATGACGAGTCAGGTGCACCTATCGAAGGTTCATTCCGTGCGCACCAAGTACCATTGCCTCTTGCACAAAAGAAGCTTGCTACTTTGCCTAAGTTTGAAGAGTGGATGAACTCATACAAGCCAACAGAATTGTTCAATGCTGATGGTACTTTGAAGGCCGAAGTTGCCGAAATGGCACCTAAGGGTGACAAGCGTATGGCTTCAAACCCATTGGCTAACGGTGGTCGTGCCCGTGGTGAAAAAGCAACTGATTTGACTTTGCCAGATTGGAAAGAATTCACTAACGACATTACTGCAGAAAACCGTGGAACTGAATTAGCTGACGGTAACCGTAACATGGACATGAACGTTTTGTCAGGTTACTTCGCTGCTGTTTCTAAGTTGAACCCAACGTCATTCCGTATCTTCGGACCTGACGAGACGATGTCAAACCGTCTATGGGAAATGTTTAACATCACTAACCGTCAATGGATGGAAGAAGTTAAGGAACCATTTGACCAATATGAAGCATCAGAAGGTCGTATCCTTGATTCACAATTGTCAGAGCACCAAGCTGAAGGTTGGCTTGAAGCTTACACCTTGACTGGTCGTGTTGGTGTCTTTGCATCATACGAATCATTCTTGCGTGTTGTTGATTCAATGATTACACAACACTTCAAGTGGTTGCGTCATGCATCAGAACAATCATGGCGTAATGATTACCCATCATTGAACTTGATTTCAACATCAACTGTATTCCAACAAGACCACAACGGTTACACTCACCAAGATCCTGGTATGTTGACACACTTGGCAGAAAAGAAGTCTGACTTCATTCGCCAATACTTGCCAGCTGATGGTAACTCATTGTTGGCTGTCTTTGGTCGTGCGTTTACTGAACGTCACAAGGTTAACCACATCGTTGCCTCAAAGCAACCTCGTCAACAATGGTTCTCTGTTGAAGAAGCAGCTGAATTGGCTACTGAAGGATTGAAGGTTATCGACTGGGCATCTACTGCGCCAGAAGGTAAGGCTGATATCGTCTTCGCATCTGCTGGTGTTGAGCCAACAATCGAAACTTTGGCAGCTTTGAACATTGTTAACCATGCCTTCCCTGATGTTGCAATGCGTTATGTTAACGTTGTTGAATTGATGCGTTTGCAAAAGAAGAACGGTCCTATGAACGAAGAGCGTTCATTGACTGACGAAGAATTTACTAAGTTCTTCGGTGAGTCAGGAACACCTGTTGTCTTTGGATTCCACGGTTACGAAGATTTGATTGAATCATTCTTCTACGAGCGTGCACATCTTGGACTTCACGTTCACGGATACCGTGAAGATGGTGATATTACAACGACTTACGACATGCGTGTTTACTCACACTTGGATCGTTTCCACCAAGCTAAGGAAGCTGTTGAAGCTCTGTTGGCAAATGGTGTCGTTGATGAAGCTAAGGCTGCTGGATTCTTTAAAGAGATGGATGACATCTTGGCAAAGCACTTCGACGTTACTCGTAACGAAGGACGTGATATTGAAGAATTCACTGACTGGAAGTGGTCACCATTGGTTTAATCAATCACGATTAAATAATGTAATTGAAAAAAGCAAGTGGTTTAATACCGCTTGCTTTTTTGTCGTTGCATTAGCTTTCTGCGGATGGCTCATCTGAAATAGACCAAGTCACTTCAGATGTTAATGCCCCAGGTTTAATCGTTTTTTGTGAATGACTTGGTATGTGCAAGTACCAGAGATTATCTGGTATTCCCGTTTCATTAGCATCAATTCCCCAAGCTGAGAAAGAATAATTAATGATTTGAATGCCACGCGACGTAATATTTGGATTGAACTTATATGTATCGGTTATTGGAAAATTTATCGTAGGTGGTCCAATATTAATCGGCATTTCTAAGGCAGAGAAATAGGCTGAATCGCTTGGACTATCCCCATCATAGTACCAGCCTTTCGATTGTTTAACTGTTATGATATGGTCAGCCGAACTTGGCCGCTGTAATCGAGAGTCAGCAATGGTTATACCTTCTTTCAGATTGCTATCGGTATTAGCAATAATAAAGTGTTGATTATATTCTGGTTTCAATAAAAGGCTGGCCAGATCAACTGATCCGAAATTAATTGGTGCGGCAGTAATTGACAGGTTACCTTCGGGTGCGTTCAGTGAAAAGTAACTAGGGCTAGTCGTATTGGCGGCTATCACAGATGTTAGGTTGACTGAATTGATAAGAATCAACATTGAATAAGCCAAACTAGGAATAAAAATAAATTTGAATTTCATAAGTATTTACCTGATTATGTATGATTGATTGAGATTTCAGTGGTGTCAGTAAATCTATATGTCTTATGTTATTAGTATAGTGAGTGACCGTGAAGAGAGCATGAAGATAATACTAAGATGAAAAAATGAAATAACAAAGAAAAGTCATAAAAAAATCAATTCTTTGAATTATTTTTAAAGAATAGATGTGTCAGTGATTGAAATCAGTGGAAGGGAATACATACATATGAAAAAAATTGGATTGGGAATGATGAGTTTAATCATTGGGCTGACAGGCTGTGTCGCTGGCATTAATGCCAAACAAAAAAATACACCGGTTAACCCGATGGGAGTTAGCGTGAGTGCAGTTTTACCCAGTAATCAATTTAATAAAAACCACACCTATTTTGATTTATTGGTTAAACCTGGAGAGGATCAAAAATTAACGGTCAATTTAACCAATGCAACTGATGATGCACAAGAGATGATTACAGCAGTCACGACGGCCAAGACGAATGTTAATGGGGTTGTTGAATACGCACCATCGAAAAACAAGTTAGATCAAACAATTCCCTTTGATTTAGGAAAAGCCACCGATTTTCCTAAGAAAATAACGGTACCAGCCCATCAAACGGTACCTTTCACATTTACAATTCATGTACCAAATCAAACATGGCCAGGAATTGTTGCTGGTGGTGTTTCAATTACTCAAGCAAAAGTGAATGATAATCAACAAACAAAGAAAAAAGCCGGGATTTCAATCTTAAATCGCTATGCTTACGCAATCGGGATTGTGATGCAAACGCAAGCAGATCATACAGTACCTGAAAAGCTCACTTTGAAGAAAGTCACTGCTGGGCAAGTATCATTACGTAATGCGGTGATGTCTGAACTGCACAATAAATCTGAAAATTATATTAATCGTGTTGCCATTCAATCAAAAGTTTATCGGGCAAACAGCAAGAAGGTTTTATATGAGAGCAAGCGTTCAAATATGCAAATTGCGCCGAATACAGTCTTTAATTATCCGTTAAGTATTGAAGGAACGGCATTTAAAGCCGGTAGATATCGCATGAAAATGACGGTTAAATCATCCCATAACACGTGGTACTTTACAAAAAACTTCACTATTTCGGCTGCAAAAGCAAAAACACTCAATGCAAAGGATGTGTCAATTGTGCATGATACTGGCATTCCTTGGTGGATTTGGCTGATTATTGTTTGTCTTGCCGGTTTGAGTGGTGTACTAGTATTTGTGGTTTTAAAACGCAAAAAGCAGGACCAAACCAACTAGGTGTGTTTGGTAAAAACAACAAATGCGCGCTGAAAAAATGGTGAATGCCATGGGTTTTGCATTTAATTAATCAATTGGTTGTCAATCTTTCGGTATTGAACTGAAGGTTGTCAACCAATTTTGGTTTAATATAGACAAGCTATGACGATTGATTGAGTTTTTGGAGCTAATGATAATTGCGTTTGTATTTTTGTTTAATTGGTAGCGCGATAATGAATAAAGACATCACGATTTGATCGGACAATAAACGAAGTAAGGGTAAATAGCGATTAATATAACGCAATAAAAACATAAAAAATACAAAATTATTTGAGAAAATTGAAAAAAATAAATATAAGGAGTTAATTGATGAAAATATTCTTATATAGCCATATCAAGCGAATGATTGTCTTGTTGATGTGCAGCACAATCGCATTAAACTATCTGAGTAGCGCTGGTATTGTGATGGCCGACTCGATAGCAAATCACGAAATGAGTCGACAGCATCAGAAAGCACCACAGATTTCAGATAATTCCGAATCTGGATTGGAAATACCAAAGGGAAATCAGACGTCACAAACCGATGAACAGTCAGCCAAACAACCGGTGGAACAAAAAGTTCATGATGATCAGCAGGCGTCATTTCATGTGATTAATAACGCACCATCTACCGGACATATTTTAGGCGCTACAGCAACGGTCACTGACACCGAGACATTTGTTGCCGCTTGGCAAAATCCTAATGTGAGCGAGATTATTGTCAGTTCAAATTTTGATTATACATATAGTGATTACACGACGATGAGTAACAATTTACGAACAACAGATTGTATCATTACAAGCGCTAATCCAAACTCCCCAGTGACGATTAATTTTAAAGGTACAGGGAGTTCAATCTGTGGCTTAGGCGTCTCGAGTAATATTAGTACGACACCTAACATAACAATTAAGGATATTAATTTTTCAAGTAGTGAAACGGATGCAAGTATTAATTCTGATAATTTTAAAAATAGTATTTTGTGGCGTAATACCAATACGGATAATGTGTCGTTAGTAGGTAGTTTAACACTGGACAAGGTTAGTGTTAACTTAAGTGGTACCGGCTATCTCTCAGCTTTTTTATTACCAGGAATGACCATTAACCTACATCATTTAATTCAAATGACCACTAAAGGGAGTCAACTCATGGGTGGTACAATCCATGCCTATAGTGATTGTCAATATCAAGGGATACATAATAATCAAACAGCGACGACCGCGACAGCAACAACCAATTCGAATGGCTATGTCGTTGAAACCTGGGGGATTTTTAACAATTATCGACGAGCGAATACCAACCAATATACTAATGTCCAAGCAAAGGGGATTGATATTGACCAAGGGGCAAAGGTATTGATTCAGAGGAAAAATGAAAGCCGGGCTGGAAATGGCGTTGCTTCACAGGACTATAGCGTTATTGATGGTAGTGGCGAGATGAATATTGGGGGCACTTTATTACTTCAAAGTTATGATGGCGTTGTCGTGGCACGGAATAATATAAACAAGGTGGTAACGCAAACGACCAATTGGAATATTAAAACGGATGGCGTGTTAGCCATGTCGAGTATTACAAATGAGAACACAGCTTACAATGGTGTGATTCGCGTACCATCGGCAACGTTAAGTACAAACGCCCATGTCAATTTTAATTGTGCTAGTCGTGGCACGTTAGTGATTTCGCCATTAAGCGCTCAAGGACAATCAATTTGGATTCCAGGTAGTGCGACCGATGGCGGGGTCACATTAAAATTCCATGTTGATTCACCAAAATATTGCATGATTAATGGTGGTGAGACAGATTGGACCGGCTATACGACTGGGTCGAAGGTTTTAGAAATGAATATTATCAATAGTAACGTGTCATTTTATGGCAGTCTTAATGATATGAATAATAATAATTATTCAAAAGATGATCATAATTCTAGTTGGATATGGAATCATGTGGCAATCAATGAAATGGTGCAACATGGCTATACGCAAGGGGAAAATTATTTTCTGTTGAAAAATGGGACGCGTTATCCTACCACTGGAACTGCAGGTTATAATGCTTTTGGTAGTGTGGTTCAACAACAGGAATATACGGTCTTTGAAATACAGAGCCAGAATTTTGAGTGGTTAAAATGGGCCAAGCAACTACATGATGGAACATATCAAACTGATGATGGACAAATCTACCCTAATCGTCAAAGTATTCCGTATGTGAGTGATGAAACTGAGGCTATATCTGATTCAGACCGCTATATTCGTGGTGTTTATCATGTTGCTGCCCGTCCGACAATTGATTATGATAATGGGACTGTCACCTGGAGCGGGAGTGGGTCAGGACACACCATCACAGCAACGCCAACATTTAATCTGGTTAGTAATACGACGACCACGGACGCAAATGGGGTTTTTGAATTTGAAAGTCAACAGTCACAAAATTGGTCGCTACCAGCGGACGAGTCGAACGGATCGCTTTATCATTCAAAATATCAAAATGGCAATCAAACCTTCTCAATCAAGTTACCAAATGATGAAGTTGAAACAACAACGGTTAAAAAAACCGTGACGTATGCGCCACCGGTTTATGACCTATCAGCCATTATTTATGCGTCAAGCGGGTTTACTTTCAAAACAATGATTAACACGGATCGGATTATTTTACGTGGAGAAGATAGTGCTGATTCTTACGTGGATTTAATGACGTTAGATAGAGCAACTTATTCAACCAATAATGATGGTAAGGAATGGACTGTCACGGAAGCACAAATATTGGCCCATAATCAGGAAAATCCTAGTAAACAGATTGAACAAGGCGTTCAAATTCAGTTTTGGACACAAGCGACTGTGAATGACGAAAGCATTGAAGCGGCACCAGTGTCGTATAGCTATCATGACTATCAAGCGCATTCTGCTGAATATAGAACCATTGCACCTGAACAAAAATTGCCATATATTATTGATTCATTGGAGTATTTCAATTTTGGGAATTTCCGTCGAGGGATGGATGGTCATTTCAATAAAAATGCCTTGAATACGCATTATAGTACTAATATTGGGGCGTTGTTAGTCGGAGATGATTCAACAAATCACAATATACCTTGGGAAATTACAGCGTGTTATTCGTCTTTGGGTTCATTAACGGGGGATGATTTAATGTTAAGTTATCGCGCACAACAAGATGGCGCTGAACAGCTGATTTCAACAGAAGATTCGATGCTCTTTAATCGAGAGACGGGGAATCAAGGTGAGCCCGTGGTTAATTTGAGTCAAGATTGGAATCCAACAGGTGCATTAAATGAAAAAGGCTGGTTCTTGAGTCTAAATAGTAGCCATATGATAAAACATGGATATTATCTATATGATGATGATGATGATGATGATGGCATATCTTCACCAACAATTGTCTTGACGCTCAACAGCACGCCTTCCTAGTAGTGATGCTATAGCACAATGAGTGTGGATTTTTCTGGAGGATTGTCGCGATGAGAATGATTAAGAAGCTATTAATCAGTATAGCGTTACTTGAAATTGTTATTTGTGGGCTATCAGACTGTGTACTAGCGAATAGCATTGAAAATGGTGTTGACTTTAATGTTGAAAATAATCAAATGGCAACCGCAACGAATACAAACAGTGAATGGGGAGCAAAAGGCGAACCGTTAATGATTAATGGTCAACAAATTAATGGTGTGGTCGCCAACGGCTTTGGCTTTACTTATATTAGTCGCTTGAGTTTTGGAAATATATCTAGTAATATGCTGTCGAATACGATGACCAATGATGGTAGTTACAAAGACTTAGGCAATGCAGTTGGCATTTATCCGATTGTGACAGGGGTTCAAGTTGGCGAACATGGTGCCGCCTTTGGTGTGCGTCCGTTTTGTCAAATTGTTGACTTGCGTTCCGATAAGGCGGTGAATACACCTTTGTTAACAACGGTTAAGATGTCAGAGCCATTTCATACGTTTGTGCCACATCAAGGCGTGGGAGATGAAACCACTTATGAGCGTGAGGAATTATCACCGGAGAAAGTCAGGATTGAAACGGATGATAATTTTGTCTATACCTCATCGGGAAATACGAATTCATCCGAAGCGAATCGGAATGACACAAAGACGTTTCGTGCGGGTGAAGGGATTCATTGGGTAATGGATGATAATGCTGTCAATGCGATGTCGGATAATGCAGCAAATACCTTTGGCACATTTACTTATGAATATGGGGGTGAGGTGAATGGGCTTAAGGCAGAGAAAACCGGATCGAGTGGTGAGAATGAATACAATTTGGTTGGAAAGGGTAAATATAATACTGGCGATCGTGTGAAAGGGTGTTATTTTTTAAGAATCCCAAAGAATCAATCCCTTCATCAATTGACCTATACGGCAACCTTTACGTATACCCTTGGTGACTATCCGAGCCAAGAAAGTTGAGGTGAATGGTATGAATTTAACAAAAATAAACATCATGTTAATGGGTGCATTAGGATTAGGTTTCAGTTTTTTACCGCAACAAGCCTTGGCACAAACCACAACAGACTCGGCATTTATGATTAGCGATGCAGGCAGCTTGGGCGAGCATTTTAGTGCCGGCTGTATTAGATTTCAAATGACAACTAGTCAGGCATTAGATACACCAGAAAAACATATTTTCCATAATAGTGTGGTATCTACAGATAATTCTGAAGTGACGTTTGATGATACACGCGTACAACGGCCTAATGGACAGCAATATCAAATTTCTGTTCAACAAACTGGGACAACATGGTCGCCACTTACTACCGGACCGCATTCGATTCCCCAATCAGGACTAGTTATTTATTATCAAAATTACCCCTTGGCTAGTGCAGCAGCAGTATTTGTGCAATCAAACCCAAGTGAGCAACGCGGAACAGTGACGATCCCAATTCAAGAAAACACGTTTGAGGCCCATTTAGCCATGAATCAATCGATTCAGCCGGATGTCGCGTATGAAACGCAACTCTCTTGGCAAATTGAAGATACCCCAACTTAGAAAAATCAATGAATTTAACGCAGGTATCTGATGTTAATCAGGCTAATTAAGTGATTTTTTCTACGCTAAAGGATACGATTACCAACCAGTCGATAAATGTCATAAATGTGTGTGAGTAAGAACTATTATTCCTGTTTCAAAGAATAAAGTGATGATGATGTGAATCACATGACTAATGTAGACTTTGAAGTTGGGTTAGTTTGGTTGGTTTTGGGAAAGCTGATTTAAATAAAGTAAAAAAGTCCGAAATTAAGGACAAAAAATATGAATTAACATAACATTAGTATTTAATTCAATATCTTTTTGCAAAAACAAAACAAAAACACTTATTTTTCATCATATTCAATAGGCATAATAAAACATGTCGGATAGGCATACAAACAACACGTTAATAAAGGAGAAAACTAATGAAAAAATTAAAAGTCGTTACACTTAGTCTTACCACGTTACTGACTGTTTCTGCACTGACGCCCCTGACAATTTATGGCGAAGCAATTACAAGTATAAAGTCAAACGGAAAAGTAACCTTTACTAATAATAATACCGAACTTACTTTTCAAGGTGAGGCGGGTAACGTTGACTTCGGCTCGATTAATTTAAGTAGTTGGGGTGAGCCAAAAGGCAATCTGGCATCAGGCTTGATTCGCGTCAACGATGGTCGAGAAAGTCACGCGGGGCATTTTGGTATTACCGTTGAACAAAGTGGCAATTGGAATACAAATGAAATTGCAAAAGAAACCATGCCAATTTATTTTGGTGATTCATCAATTGCTAGTGATCAAATCACTTTCCGGTCAAATAGTGAAGACAAAAAGGGATTAACAACTTATTCGTACACAGCCGATGAATTTAAACTACATTTGCCAACGACTGGGACGCTGACCATTGGTTCCAAAGAGTCAGAACTTACATGGCGATTAAATAATACATATAGCGAATAATAACGAAACAATTGATTTGAGATAACAAAGTTTAGAGCGTTTGACATTTAGCAATTTGATTTGTCAGCCATAAAATGATGTGGGTTAAGTGCTTCGAATATAGCACCGTTCAGTTATTGGAATACTTGGTACATCTTTTTAGTGAAATGGCATCAATCAAATCATCTGAGAAGTAGTCGGCTCAGCTTGATTTGATTGATGCCATTTTGTATTGGTTAGGCTTGCCAAGCAGTTACTAAAGCCCGGGTAGCCCTTTCTGGATCGGAAGCTTCTGTGATGGCTGTGATGACGAAAAATCCAGCAACACCAGTTGCTTTTAATTGTGGCATATCGGCTAATTTCACGCCGCCACCGACAACGACAGGAATTGGTGATAGGTGTGCTAATTCGATTAATTCGGCTACTTGCCGAGTGTGAATTTCGCCTGTTTTCTCATCACGACCGGCTTCAGGTTTGGTTTGAGTTGGATGAAATGGCCCAGCACCAAAATAGTCAATATCTGTCACATCAGTTTCTTTGACATAGGCTAATAATTCGGCATTTCGTGCGGAAACGCCGAGGATGGCATCAGGGCCAAGATATTGACGACAAAAGTCAATGGGGAGGTCGCTTTGACCAATATGAAGACCATCCACTTTAATACCTAAGTCGCGGGCAGCAAGGACGACATCTAAGCGGTCATCCACAACGAGCTTGATTCGATCTTGTTGACCAGCTTCAGCAATTGCCGCAGCGGCATCACGAGTGTATGCGATGAGGTCTTTGGCATCAGCTACTTTTGAGCGAATTTGGATAAAAGTAATCCCACCCTTAATAGCTGCCTGAATCACCGACTTTACTGGTCGATTTAACGTGTTTTCAGGGCCAATAATAAGATAGGCGCTTAAATCAAATGATTTGGTTGCGGGCATGGTTGAGCCTCCTTATTTTTTCAGTCATTGTTTTAGTATAGCCAGGGCGAACATCAGCATTGAGTGACACATAGGCGCGTTGGCCTTGATCAGTTAACACCTGTGTGGCTGTCTTAACCACCGCAAAAACATCGTCCCAGTCACCTTCAATTTCGGTGGTCATGGCATGGGTCTGGTAGTCTAAGCCTGATTTTTCAATGACATCAATGATTTTTGCGACACTCGAGGCTAATTCGTCACCGGTACCGAGTGGGGCAATTGCAACTGAAATTAAGGTGTTCATTTAGATTGCCTCCACATCAAAGGGATTGTGGGCGATTTCTTCAGCGGTGGCATGATAGAGTGCATCGATGAAAGCTGTTTGGAAGCTAGCAGGACCATTGGCCAATTCTGCAGCGCGCTGACCAGCTAAATTGTAGATCTGAACACCAGTGAGGGCAGCTGTTAATGGGTCAGTACTAGTGGCATAAACATTGATGACGCCCCCAAGTGAACAACCAGCACCAGTAATGAGCCCCATCATGGGACTACCGCCGTGTGACATGATAACCTGTTGGCCATCAGTTACCAAATCGTCAGTTCCGCTAACGACTACCGCTCCGCTTGTATATTGGGCTAATGCAACGGCAGCCTGTCGTGCAGCGTCCACGGTATCTGTCGTGTCGACACCCTTAACCGTTGAATCTTGATGATGAATCAATTCCCACAAAGAAGCCAGTGCGATAATTTCTGACGCATTACCTTTAATAATCGTTGGCTTGTAACTTTTGAATTCGTGCATCAAGTTGGTACGCATGGTACCAATGCCGAGTGCAACTGGATCGAGCACCCAATTCTTATGTTGCTCGTGCATGGCCTTGGCTGTCGCTGGAAAGGTCTCAGTATAAAAGGGTTCCAAGGTACCTGAATTAAGGTAAAACGAGTTAGCCATTTGGGCTAGTGTGATTCCCTCATCTGGTAAATAAATCATTGCCGCACTACCACCAACAGCAAGTTGGGTATTGGCGACAAAATTAATCGTCACAGTGTTTGTGATTGACGGTGCGAGTGGCGTTGTTGATTTAACTACGCTGACGACTTGTTGCATTTTAGTTTGTAATTCAGTGACAGTATTCATGAACCCGACTCCTTTTTTTGCACAGCCTGAGGTAAATAAAAAATGGCCATCGACTGATGATAGAGCACATCGTCGTTGACCAAAAAAGGCAATTAAAAGATGTATCTCCCTTCGGATGCATTACCATCATCAGGTTCAATGGGTATTTCTCAGCCAAATTGGCACCCCAGATAATTGAAATTACGATTAGTATAGTCGACTTTTTAAGATTGTGCAAATTGCATTTTGTTGAGGCAGAGGAAATGCCTCTCCAAATGATAGATGTTGTATAATGAAAATGACCAATTGAGGGGGAAGTGATGGCTAAAAAAACACGCATTAAGAAAATTTTAGTTGAGCAAATTTTAGATAAGGCTGGCGTGCCATATGAAACGATTGTTTTTAACGCTGGTATGAATCGATCGGATGAAGAAATGGCACAATATCATCTCACTGAACATGATATTTATAAGACCTTGGCCTTAACTGGGAATGCAACCGGACCAGTGATTGGTGTTGTACCGTTAGATATGCATCTGGATGAAAAAAAATTAGCAAGTGTGTCGGGCAATAAGCGCGTTGATATGATTGCAACAAAGGATCTTCAAAAAACGACAGGTTATATTCATGGGGCTAATAATCCAGTTGGTATCTGGCAAACAAAGAAATTTCCAATTTACTTTGATTTAACGGCACAAAAAGCGTCATCAATCGTGGTTTCAGCTGGTGAAATTGGGCGTTCAATCCGGATTGATGCAACCGTATTGGCAGATTTTGTGCAAGGTCAGTTTGCTGACATTAGCATGGCGAATGCATCAAAATCAATTTGATGAGAAAGAGGCAGCAAGATAATGAGTGACACGCAATTACAAGGAATTCCGGTTTGGGTGTATCAAAAAGAAATTGGAACGAAAAAAAGCCTTGGCATGCCCAAAATTATCCAAGGCTATCAAGGCGATCCATATGAGATAACGGTGCCAAAAATTGATGGGTACAGCATGGATTCTGTCGAGGGTGAGTTGTCGGGACATTTTTCAGATACAACCCAAGTCATTACGGTTTACTACCGACCAACTGATGTGGCACAAATCGAACCGATGACGGGCCAATTTTTACATATTACGGCCGAAACTCAGACCTATGACCAACCTGATTTGTCGACTGCACCACGGCCAACGCCATTGACGGCAGATACGGATTGGCCAATATCAGTGCGGTTAGCTACGACGAAGGGCCTTTTTTGGCATCAAATTGCTGATTCACGCTGGGTATTGTACGATCGAAGAACAATGACCATTGAAAAAAAGGCCCGACAAAGTGGCATCAACACACCGCTCTATGATTGGGAAGCAGTCGCTTTTAGTGGTGCGGGACAGCTTGTGGCAACAGCACCTGATTGGCCGATTAAAGTTTATTCAAAACCGTATGGAGGCGAAATTAAAACTTTGCCAGCCGAATTGACGGTCATCTTAACACAGGTATTACATGATCCATCAGGTAAAGACTGGTACGAAATTGCTGGTCAAGGGTGGATTGAGGGCAGTAATTTGAAGTTAACCAATTAGAAAGTATGAGGCATGGTAAATGACGGAGCCAATTTTTTTAACACCAGTTTTGCATGAAAAGATTTGGGGCGGGACAGCCTTAAAAGATGTCTTTAAAATGCCGATTCCAAGTGCAACGACCGGTGAAGCTTGGATTATTTCAGGTCATCCAAATGGGGTGAGCCCAGTAGCAAATGATAAATATGCGGGCCAGACTTTAGCACAACTTTGGCAGAACCGACCAGATTTATTTGAAAATAAAGATGCCACGCGACCTTATCCGCTGTTGGTTAAGTTTTTGGATGCCCATCGAGATTTGTCAGTTCAAGTCCATCCAGATGATACTTACGCGGCTGCTCACCATGCTAGTGAATTGGGCAAGACGGAATCGTGGTATATTTTGGCAGCCGAACCAGGCGCTGAAATTTATTATGGTCATCAAGCTAAAACAAAATCCGAGTTTGATACACTAGTCGATCAGGGTGCATGGGATAAACTCTTGCAAAAGGTACCAGTTAAAGCCGGTGATTTTTTCTATGTACCGGCTGGAACACTACATGCCTTGGGGGCGGGGGTGTTAGCCTTAGAAACACAACAGAGTTCAGATGTGACCTATCGCGTCTATGATTTTGATCGACCTGATCCGAAAACAGGTGAGTTACGACAATTACATTTAGCAGATGCTAAGAATGTGACGACAGTTCCATTTGTACCAGAGAAGCCAATTGCGGAAACTTTACAATTGGGGGCGCTCACGAAAACCACGTTAGTCGAAGCACCATATTTTAATGTCTATCAAGATGTGATTGCTGGTGAGGCCTTTATGACTAAGCAGGCCCCATATACGCAATACACCGTGATTGCTGGTAGTGGGACGGTGACGGTCAATGAACAGGTGTATCCATTAGCTTTGGCAACCAGTTTTATCATGCCAGCTACCGTTGCTGAATGGCAGTTCTCTGGGGATATGACGCTGATTGTTTCAACCCCTGGGCCAAAGTCACGTTAAAATATAACTTGTTTTCAGATGATATGTCAGTATAATATTGACTATCCTAACTAAATAGCACGGCTGGCTGCTGAACTGGTCAAGGAGGTGATGCTTATGAATGACATAGGTAAAATCGACGAGAGGGGTCAGTAGTCTGTGCACGATTTGATATCGTTGCTCTGTGCTTTGACTGCATTGGTCAAGGCAATTGTCGTACTTATTCGCGTCTGGCGCGATAAGTAGGCAAACAAAAAAGCCGTGTGATAGATTGGTGGTCTGGATCACGGCTTTTATTAGTCTTATCGAGTAGCCAGCCTGTTTAGTCAGGTAGCTCATGTCTTTATTATAAGAGATGGGCTTTTTATTTTCAACTTATGGTTAAATGAGCAATGAAAAACGCATCACATTTGAGATAAATCTGATAGTCATTTTAACTTTCAAGGTTATCGTCATATGAGACGCGTTTTTTGAATTTGATTTATTTATGATGTGCACGTTTAGCCAAGAAGTCACCAGTAAATTGAATAATGACGATGAGGAGCAAGACGATAATCGTTGCTAACCACATAACGTCATTTTGGAAGCGTTGATAGCCAGTGACAATTGCGGTTGTTCCAAGGCCACCAGCACCAATGGCACCTGCCATGGCCGTTAAACCAACTAAGGAAATCAGGGTCACAGTTGAGACGCGGATCAATTCAGCGCGCCCTTCACGTAGATAGACGTCAACGATAATATCCCAATTAGTTGCGCCATAGGCACGGGCAGCTTCAATTTTACCCGCACTGACACCAAGTAGAGCCACTTGAACTTGACGCGCAAAAAATGGAAAGACACCAAGTGAAAGTGGGACGAGAGCAGCGGTTGCCCCAATGGTAGTGTGGACGATTAGTTGCGTGATTGGCGAAATGACTACGACCATGATAATAAATGGAATGGCTCGACCGATGGAAACAACCTTATCAAAAATTTGAAAAAGGGCATGATTAGGTGTTAAACCATCATCAGTCGTTAAAACTAAACCAATGCCAAAGAGCAAACCTAAGATACCACCGAAAATAGCTGCACCAAAAGTCATGTATAGCGTTTGCCAGATAGCAGTACCCCAGCCGAAGTCACCACCCCAACCTTGGGTATAAATATTTGGGAAATAAGTGTTAATCCAATTAAACATTAGTGGTTCCCCCCTTGTGGAATGGTATTGATTGTTACGTGATTTTGTTTAAAGGCAGCAATGGCGTATGTTAACTGGTCGTTGGTTCCTTTCAAGACGACGAGGGCTGTACCCACTGGCGTATTGGTTAAAATTTCCATATTTGAGTACAAAATATTGGCTGACACATTGAAATCGGCATAGAGGCGTGAAATCAGTGGTTGTGCCGTTTGTTCACCCACAAAGTCAATGGAAACTAGCACTTCATCATTTGCCAATGGATGTGTCGTCAGTAATTCTTGCACTTTAATCAACGCTTCTTCACGGTTTGTGGCGGTGTTAATGAAGTCTTTGGTTAATTGGGCTTTGGGTGCAGTGAATATTTCTAACAATGTACCGCGTTCGATGATATGTCCATTTTCCATGACAGCCACGTGGTGGGCAATTTCTTTAATGGCTTGCATTTCATGGGTAATTAAAACAATGGTCAAACCAAGGGTCTGGTTTAATTTCTTGAGTAAAGCTAGAATTTGATTTGTTGTTCGTGGATCCAAGGCGGAAGTTGCTTCATCTGAAATCAAAATATCAGGATCATTTGCCAAAGCACGTGCAATCGCAACACGTTGTTTTTGACCCCCTGAAAGTTGTGCGGGGTAATTATTGGCACGATCAGATAAGCCAACGAGCTCAAGGAGGTGGTTAACCTTTTCAATCTTAGCTTTTTTAGATAGTTTGGCGTGTTTGAGGGGCTGGGCAACGTTTTGGAAAACGGTGATTTCATCTAAAAGATTAAAGTGCTGAAAAATCATACCGATTTTTTTCCGTGCGTTGCGTAAAGCATTAGGGTCAAGCGTTGTCATCTCGACGCCTTGAACTTTAACAGAGCCACTGGTAGGTTTTTGCAACATATTAATTGTTCGAACCAAAGTCGACTTACCAGCGCCTGAGTAGCCAACAATGCCATAAATATCGCCTTGATTGATTTGAATCGTTTCATCTTGGACGGCGACGATTGTTTGTTTTTTTTGTTTAAAAGTGACATTGATATTTTCAAGTGCAATAATTGCCATGTTTCATCTCCGTTTCAATTCTTCTTCATATAAAAAAGCCACACGTAGGTCATCGTTTGTGGGCAGATTAAGTTTTATATGTATCCCCCAGGAGATGATCAAGGGGGGACTAGCGATGACTCTAGTACCAAAACGTTTACCGTTTTTAAAATGGTTGTTACCAACCATGATGGGTAGCGACTACTTTAATTTAATGTCCCAAGCAGGCAATTCAGCATCGCCCCAAGTTTTTTTCAGATATTGTTTAGTGGCCTTAGTTTGGTAGGCTTTGACAATATCTTTGTATGCTTTTTTGTTGGCATTCTTTTTGGCAACCGCAATGACATTGATCCATTGTTCTGAAGCTTTATCGACTGGTTCAACATAAACTGCAGCGCTTAATTTGATTTTGGCATCTTGAGCATAGTTAGTATTAATAACAGCTGCTCCTTCTGATTTCAAGGCTGAAGGTGTTTGGTCAGCAGCCACTTCTTTGATATTAAGGTCTTTTTTATTTTCCTTGATGTCTTTAACCGTTGGTAATTCTGTTTTATTCAATGTGATTAATCCAGCTGATTGTAACAAAGTTAAGGCGCGGCCTTCATTAGTTGGATCGTTTGGTACGGCAATGGTTGCACCGTGCTTGATGTTCTTAACTGATTTAACATCAGTGGCATACAAACGGATTGGTGTAATGAAAGTCTTACCAATGGCTTTAACTGCATTTTTGTTTGACTTGTTCCAATTATTCAAGAAATTGTAGTGTTGGAAAGCATTTAAATCAAGGGAACCATCAGCTAAGGCCTTATTAGGCGTATTGTAATCAGTGAAGACCTTTGTCTTTAAAGTGATACCATATTTCTTCTTGGCCGTTTTGGCAACTTCTTGCCATAATTTAGCATCAGAAGTACCAACAATACCAACAGTTAAGGTCTTCTTACTAGCGGCTGAAGCGGGTGAAATAGTAGGGGCAATCACGCTGGCAACCAAACCAGCGGCAAGGGTAATGACCCCAATTTTAAATGTTTGCTTCATAATCATAAACTCCTTCAAATATAAGATGTGATAAGCCGTAAACTTATTGGCAGAAAAGAAAAAACTCGTCCCTATTTTGATATTGACATACCAAAAATAGAAACGAGTTCTCGTGTTACCATTCTACTTCATTTTAAAAATTGCTTTTTAAAACCTTGACAACGAGCGGGCAGAGAGCGAAATGATGCCTTGCCGATTCGTGTGTCTTGTAACGTAGACCAATCCGTTATCAGCTGATAGACTTGCTACTCACTGATACCAATCACAGATCATTTTCCAGACGTGCTAACGGAATAGCTCCCACCAAACGCTATCTCTCTAGGCCGTTACAACGCATGTACTTTTCTGCTCAACTTGTTTACTTGTTATCCTTGCCACTATATTAAACACAAATAGAATTTGTGTCAACAGATTGGTAATATCTTTTTAAGCAATTTCACGATCACGAACAATGGTTCGCCAAATAATCATGAGAAAACCAACCGGGAAAAACATCGCCCAGCCTTGAATTGTATGACCAATATAATAGGCAATAATGGCACCAAAAATGAAGCTTGCGATGATGGCAGCTGTGTTGCGCGCACGCATTAATTCTTCATGTTGTTTCGTTAAGGCAAAACTAGTGAGCATGGCACCCAGGGTTTTTAAATTCCCAGTATTCATTGTCGAGACATAAGCTGCGCCACGTAGTTTGGTAAATGTATCAGCTTGCATGGCCATAAAAATGGCTAAAATTGAGAGCGGTAACTCTGAAGGTACTTTGAATATTTCTAAGATGGCGACAAAGAAAATGCCACTGGCTTCAACCAAGACGGAAAGTTCTTCCCATTGTAAATCATTAATATATCTGACTCGCTTGATGATTTGATTGAGGGCTGACCCAAATAAATAAAATAGGACTGGCCAAAAGAAGGTTAAAGCATGTGACCAGTCACCACGGGCAAAATTAACACCAAATTGCAACATATTCCCGCTTTGGAACGAAGCAAAGCGGGCGTCGTGAAAGGCAAAGGTATATGAATCAATGAACCCGGCGGTTAGTGCCAATAGCATGCCAACTCGAATTGATTCTTTCATGAGATGGGGTCTCAAACGCGACATAATAACTCCTTTTAAAAATTTAATATGTCTATTATTATACGCCAAATGCGTTTTTGAATAAGAATTGAGCAATTAATCTGATTTTATAGTGGTAAATAAAGCCTCATACAATGAAATGGTAGATAGTAGTCGTTATGGTTGGATTGGTAAATAATAGATGACATTTACCTTTTGATTGAGGTAGGGATGACTATCGACCCTGCATGAAAAATGCATTAAAGGCCGGTCAAAGTGGTAGGAGAATGGGCGTTAATTTGTTTGGAATCGGGAAAGTTTGCAGAGTATGGTAAAATTTGAATAGACAGAATTGCAATTAGATAGTTGGGAGAAGAGCATGACAACACTGTTTCCAGATGATAATTTTGTGTTGCACACCGATGCGTATCAGTTAACGATGATGCAAACCTATTTCCAAAAGGGAATCCATAATCGCCACGCGGTTTTTGAGATGTATTTTCGGTCGTTACCTTTTAAAAATGGGTATGCGATTTTTGCAGGGCTTGAAAGGGTCTTAGATTTTCTAAAAGACTTACATTTTTCCGCTAGTGATATTGCGTATATGCGAGAGAATCCCATGTTCGATGATGATTTTGTGGATTATCTTGAACAATGGCGTTTTAAAGCTACTGTTCGCGCACCGCGAGAAGGCGAAGTGGTATTTAATAATGAACCGATTTTACAAGTTGAGGGGTCAATTTTTGATGCACAACTAATTGAAACCCCATTGTTAAATATGATTAATTATCAAACTTTGATTGCAACTAAGGCATCACGAATGCGCGCGGTTGTTGGTAACCAAGGATTGCTAGAATTTGGTACACGACGGGCACAAGAAATGGATGCCGCACTCTGGGGAACACGCGCAGCATTTATTGGCGGTTTTAACGCCACGTCAAATGTTCGCGCTGGTAAACGGTTTGGGATTCCGATTAGCGGGACACATGCACATGCCTTAGTTCAGATATATCGTAATGACTATGATGCATTTAAAGCGTATGCGGAAACTCATCGTGATGCCGTTTTTTTAGTTGATACGTATGATACGTTACGGTCAGGGGTGCCAAGTGCTATTCGTGTGGCCAAAGAATTTGGCAATCGGATTAATTTCTTGGGTGTCCGAATTGACTCTGGTGATATGGCATATCTATCAAAAGGTGTGCGAAAAATGCTCGATGAGGCCGGTTTCCCTGATGCAAAGATTTACGCTTCTAATGATTTGGATGAAGAAACCATTGCTTCGTTGAAATTGCAAGGTGCAAAAATTGATGTCTGGGGCGTCGGAACGAAATTAATTACCGCATTTGATCAGCCAGCCCTTGGGGCCGTTTATAAGGTTGTTTCAGTTGAAAATGAATTTGGTGAAATGGTTGATACCATTAAAATTTCTGGTAGTGCAGCCAAAATTTCTAATCCTGGTAAAAAACAAGTTTGGCGTATTACGCGTCAATCTGATGGTAAATCACAAGGTGACTACATTGCACTATGGGATGAAAAACCAGATCAAGCGGATAGTCTCTTCATGTTTAATCCGGCTTACCCATATCTCAATAAAACGATTGTTGATTTTAATGCACGCCCAATTTTAGAAGAGATGGTGGTTGATGGTCAGGTCATCTATCAAAGTCCTTCGGTACAAGAAATCCAGGAATATTCAGCAGAAAGATTAGATAATCTTTGGTCAGAATATCGCCGGGGACTTAACCCGCAAGAATATCCAGTGGATCTGTCGCAAAAAGCTTGGGACCATAAAATGAATTTGATTAAAGATGTTCGCCACTATGTTGATGAAGTGGCAAAAGATTTTGAAAATCGTCAGTGAAATTGGGTATTGCATTGACATCGGACACTGGGTGACTCAAAAAAAGTGTTGAAAAAAATTAGAATTTTAATTCCTCAAATAAAGGAGCATGTGCTATGCGTCAATTACAAAAAGAAATTATTGCAACGCTAGGTGTTCAACCGACAATTGAACCACTTGATGAATTTCGGCGTTCAGTTGAATTGTTAAAGGCATATTTATTGCATACCGGATTAAAGGTATATGTTTTAGGGATTTCAGGCGGACAAGATTCGACATTGGCCGGCAAAATGGCACAAACCGCGATTGACGAATTACGAACAGAAACTGGGGATGCGGCATATGAATTTGTGGCAATGCGTTTACCATTTAGTGAACAAGCGGATGAACAAGATGCTTTGGATGCAATTGCTTGGCAAGCAGCTGATCGAACAGTCCGCGTTAATATTCAAGCTGCAACCGAAGGCATTGTTAAACAACTGAATGCAGCAGGTTTGAATGTTTCAGATTATAACAAAGGCAATATTAAAGCACGTCAACGTATGATTGCTCAGTATGGTGTTGCTGGTGCTTTGGGTGGAGTTGTCATTGGTACCGATCATGCGGCTGAAGCTATTACTGGTTTTTATACTAAATATGGCGATGGTGCAGCTGATATTACCCCTTTGTATCGCCTAAATAAACGGCAAGGACGGCAAATTTTGGCCTTCTTAAATGCGCCAAAACATTTGTATGATAAGGTACCAACGGCTGATTTAGAAGAAGACCGGCCCGCATTACCCGATGAAATTGCCCTTGGTGTTAGCTATGATGATTTGGATGATTATTTAGAGGGGAAGGCTATTAATGAACCAGCGGCCATCAAAATTGAACAGTGGTACGTTAAAACAGCCCATAAGCGGCACAATCCAGTTTCAGTCTTTGATTCATGGTGGCAAAAATAGTTGAGATAGGTCATGACAAAAAATCGATTAGAAGGCTTTAGTGATGGTGTGTTTTCAATCATCATCACAATCATGGTGTTGGATTTGAAACAACCTGAAACTGGTTCATGGCAAGCATTATTGCAACCTGAATTATTGCATACCGTTTTAGCCTATGGTTTGAGTTTTATCTTGGTGGGTAGTTTTTGGATTAGTCATCATCAAATTATGGGCAATATTAACCAAGTCGATCGACAATTGCTGTGGCACAACTTACGTGCCATTTTTTCAATCACCTTTGTCCCCTTTGTGACACAGTGGCGGAGTGACTTTAGTCACTCCCAGGCTGCGGGAGTCGTATATGGGCTGGTATACCTTTGGTCTTTGATTAGTCTTTATCAATTATCACATGCGGTTGCGACTCGAACGACGAGCAAACAGGCGACACAAATGCGGGCGTATAATCATACGCGTTGGCACATGATTCTAGTAGCTATTTTAGGGACTGGTGCATCGTTTATTGTACCTTCGGCATCGAGTTGGTCTGTGTTAATTATATGGGTTGTTTGGACTTGGTTAGCAAAACAAAAAGTTAGTCACTAAGTAACGATTGATTAAACAACAACAGTAAATAGGAGAAATGGCATGATTAAAGTTTTTAATACACTCACGCTTGAAAAAGAATTGTTTGAACCAATGCAACCAAATAAAGTGAGCATGTATGTGTGTGGTCCAACAGTTTATAACTATATTCATGTCGGGAATGCCCGTTCAGCAATTGCCTTTGATACGATTCGTCGGTATTTTGAATATCGCGGCTTTGAAGTAACGTACGTTTCAAATTTTACTGATGTCGATGATAAAATGATTCAAGCGGCCGCTGAACAACATATTTCAGTACCTGAATTAGCTGAAAAATATATCAAAGCATACTATGAAGACACCGCGCCTTTGAATATCAAACCAGCAACGATTCAGCCACGGGCAACCGCACATATTCCAGAAATTATTACCTTTGTTCAAGACCTGATTGCAAAGGGTTATGCTTATGAGGCAGAGGGGGATGTTTATTTCCGAGCCAAAAAATTCAAAGGATATGGGATTCTCGCCCACCAGGACTTATCAGAAATGGCGCATAATGCAGCCGGTCGTTTGGATGACGCTGAGATGGCGCGTAAAGAAGATCCAATGGATTTTGCCGTTTGGAAGGGTGCACAAAATGATGGTGCGATTGCATGGAATTCACCTTGGGGGTTAGGTCGACCTGGTTGGCATATTGAGTGTTCAGTCATGTCGACTAAGTACTTGGGAAATCATTTTGATATCCATGGTGGTGGCATTGATTTGGCCTTTCCACATCATACGAATGAGATTGCACAATCAGAAGCACGAACAGGTGAAACCTTTGTCAATAAATGGTTACACAACGGGTTTGTGACGGTCGGGGATGAGCAAGAAAAAATGTCTAAATCACTTGGAAATTTCACGACAGTCCATGACTTATTGACGCAAGTATCTGATCCAATGATCATTCGTTTCTTTATGGCGACCACGCAATATCGTCGACCAATTGCATATTCACAAAAAAACTTAGACTTAGCAGCCCGTAATTTGGCGCGTATTAGAACGGCCTATCGTAATTTGAAGTTCCGTTTAGCGGATAGCGTGGCTGGTTATGATCAACAGGTGGACGAACAAGTTCAAGCGATTATTTCTGCCTTTGAAGTGGCCATGGACGATGATTTTAATGCACAAAATGGGGTTGCTGAAATTTTCAATCTCATTGAAGTAGCAAACATCTACAGCGCGGGTGAGGTTGTTAAAACAGATACCGCAAGTGTCATCTTACAGGGGATTGAGAATCTAATGCAGGTATTTGGTGTTGAGCAGCTAGAGGAAAATGAGCAACCAGATACACAAATTGACGCCTTGATTGCGCAGCGTGAAACAGCAAGGGCTGAAAAAGACTTTGAAACGGCGGATAAAATTCGCGAACAACTGCAAGCAGAGGGTATCGTTTTGGAAGACACACCACAAGGTATTCGTTGGCATCGCGCTTAGGGATAACTGATTTCTTTGCTGGTGTCAATGTAGTGATTGCAAAAATGGATGTTCAATTCAACAAAAGCATTGATTGACTGATATCAGTTGACCAATTGCTTTTTTATTATGTCGTCAAAAACAAGTGAATCAGGGTTAAGTATAAATATTTAGTGAAACGTTTAAACGATGAATAAATAAAAATAAGCGCAAATATCAAGTAGAATGCGAACGATTAATTTATTGACTTATAATAAGTTCGGATATATTATAAATTTAAGCTTTGATGATGCTTGAAATGGGTTAAGCCGCTCTGATAAGTAGTCAATATTTTTAAGGAGACATCACCGATGTTTAAAAGGATTGCTGCTGGGTCAATGATTGCCTTAAGTTTGGCGTCAATACTATCAATCGCACCAACGACACAAGTTGATGCGGCAAAGAAAAAGATTGCGATGAAGGAACTCAATGTACAATTTGTACCATCATCGCAAGCTGATACAATTGCTGCAAAAGTTAAGCCGTTGGAAGGTTTATTAAAAAAGCAATTGGGTGTCCCAGTCCATGTTACGATTTCAACTGATTACAACACCATTGTTGAGGCAATGGGTTCAAAGAAAGTTGACATGGGATTTTTGCCACCTGCAGGTTATGTGCAAGCACATGAACAATATGGGGCGAAGGTAATTTTGCAATCTCAACGACTTGGTTTAAAAGATGATAATACAGGCGCTAACACAGATAAGCTGGTTAATTACTATAAAGCCATGGTTCTGGTTCGTAAAGACGCTAAGATTAATTCAATTAAAGATTTGAAGGGGAAGAAGATTGCTGTTCAAGATACCACATCAGATGCAGGATATATGTTCCCAGCGATTGATTTGAAGAAAAAAGGGGTCAATATTCTGAAAAACAATACCCAGTTAGTAACTGTGAAAGGTCATGATCAGGGCGTTTTGTCAGTGCTAAATCATGATACTGATGCGGCATTCGTTTTTGATGATGCACGTAATATCGTTAAGAAAGATAATCCTGATGTTTTCAAGCAAACAAAGGTATTGATGTACACTGCAAAGATACCAAATGATACGATTTCACTCCGTAAAGGTATTTCAAAAAAGGATGCAAAAACCATCCAAAATGCAATGATTTCAGTTTCAAAGAGTAAGACTGGTAAGCAAGTAATGAATGATGTTTATTCATGGGCCGGCGTAACAAAGTCAAAAGATAGTAATTTTGATATTGTTCGTCAATACCATCAAGCTGTTGAAGATATGAAGTAAACAAACAGCATCTGGGGACCACGACTAAATTTTTTGGTCGTGGTTCTTTTTGAACTAATATGACAATAGAGTAATCTCAAGGAGAAATATATGGTGGAGCAAAATGGGGCAGTATCAATAAAAAATGTTTCAAAAATATACCCCAATGGTACGATTGGCTTAAATCAGGTCGATCTTGATATTAAGGCCGGCGAATTTGTTGTGATTGTTGGGCTGTCTGGCGCTGGAAAAAGTACACTGTTGCGGGCGATTAATCGCTTGCATGATGTCACAAGTGGGACAATTGTTATTGATGGTCAAGACATCACCCAAGCTAAAGGCCGGCAATTACGCAATATTCGACGCAACATTGCCATGATTTTCCAAAATTTTAATTTGGTTAAGCGAGCAACTGTTGGCCGAAATGTGTTAAACGGGCGGGTCGGCTATTATGCGACATGGCAATCGATATTAGGCCTGTTTTCAGCTGCTGATAAACAACAAGCAATCGTTGCTTTGGAACATGTGAATATGCTTGAAAAATATTATATCCGTGCTGACGAACTGTCAGGTGGGCAACAGCAACGTGTTGCGATTGCACGAGCAATGGTTCAATCTCCACACGTTGTCTTGGCTGATGAACCTATCGCTGCCTTAGACCCCAAAAACACCCAAATGGTCATGGATGATTTGAAACGTTTGAATGAGGAACTTGGCCTAACGGTCATTGTAAATCTCCATTCGGTACCCTTGGCTCTACAATATGCTAGTCGGATTGTTGGCTTGCGAGCAGGTCAATTGGTCTATGATAAACCAATCGATGAGGTTAACCAAAATGATTTTGATGCGATTTATGTCGAAGAATCAGCAAAGGAGTCATCGAAATGACAAGTTTACCAAGTCGTACATTTAGCGCACGTTGGCATGTAAAACCCCTATTATTGGTGGTCTTAATTGTGCTCATTATGATTGGTTCTGCGGTTAACACGCAGGTAACGGCAGAATTTTCATGGGATCAGTTTATCAATATTATTCAAAAAATGGTGCGCCCAGATTGGTCATATATTCCGACAATCATTCAACCGATGTTACAAACGTTACAGATGGCCATTGTTGGGACAGTTGTCGGTGCACTATTGGCTTTGCCATTTAGTGTGCTAGCAGCCAGAAATCTAATTAAACAACGCTGGGTTCGTGGTGGTATCCGTTTCTTTTTAAATTTAATTCGTGCATTGCCAGACTTATTATTAGGGGCGCTTTTTGTGGCGGTGGTTGGGATTGGACCGATGGCCGGTGTCGGTGCTTTGTCCGTCTTTTCTTTTGGCATGGTCTCAAAATTGTTTTATGAAGCAATTGAAACCATTGACGAAGGGCCTCTAGATGCGTTGAAAGCAGCTGGAGCTAATGGCGCACAAATTATTTTGTTCGCAGTTATTCCCCAGGTGTTTAATCAATTCTTGAGTTATTTTCTCTACACGTTAGAAATTAACGTCCGTGCATCGACAATATTGGGCTACTTAGGCGCAGGGGGTGTTGGCTTATATCTCAGTCAGACGATGTCAATGTTTCGATATGATCGCACAATCATTGTCATTTTGATGATTTTAGCTGTGGTGATTGTTGTTGACGGTATTTCAAATCGTGCACGGGAGGCATTGGCATAATGCAGGATAAACAAAAAAATATCAGACGACAGATAGGGCAAGGTAGTATTGGGTTAATTGTTATCGGGTTACTCATTTGGGCGTTTAGTGGTATTCCGCTATCAGCAGTCAAATCGACAGCTTGGACAATTACGCAAGCCATTTTTAACGGATTATTTCATCCAGATTGGGCATATGTCTATACGGGAGATGGTGAGGATTTATTTTCCGCTTTAATTCAAACTTTGGCGATTGCCTTTTTAGGCACATTTATTTCGGCGATTTTGTCGGTGCCGTTTGCTTTTTGGGCTGCACGTACATCACACCGATGGTTCACACCACGTTCAACGAGTGGCAAGGTGGCATTGACGGTAATTCGGGTATTTCCAGAAATTGTCTTAGCAATTATGTTTATTAAGGCGGTTGGCCCAGGTGCTTACGCGGGTGTTTTAGCAGTGGGCATACATTCGATTGGTATGCTAGGAAAACTATTTTCTGAAGCAGTGGAGAATATTGATCGTGGTCCGAATGAATCAATCGTTGCGGCTGGTGGTACTGGATTGGATGGACTGACCTTGGCAACGTTACCAGCCGTTCTGCCGGAATTCATGAATTATACGTTATACCGTTTTGAAATTTCAGTTCGTTCAGCATCTATCTTGGGAATTGTTGGCGCTGGTGGAATTGGGGCACCCTTAATTTTCGCGCTACAAACACGGAGTTGGTCCCGCGTAGGCATTATCTTATTAGGTGTGATTATCATGGTGACGGTGATTGATGCTGTGTCAGGATTTATTCGTCACAAATTAGTCTAGCGTAAGCAAGTGAACAAAATCGTTGACAAATAATGAGTAAAGTTCTAATATTTTCCACATAATAAATTCATGCAATGAAAAGATGAGTAAAATTGATTATCTGTTAAGAGAGCACTGCTAGGTGGGAATGTGTCATGATAACAATTCGAAGATGGTCTTGGAGCAGATGATACTGGAGCCGATTTGGTTACAGTATCAAGGTTGCGCTTTATAGCTATTAAGGTGTATTTGATTGCACGAATTTGAGGTGGTACCACGTTATTAACGTCCTCTGTAGTTATTGTTAGCTACAGAGGACTTTTTATTTAGAGGAGAAACAGATGGCAAATCATTTAGTATTACAATCAGATTTTGGACAACAAGATGGTGCTGTATCAACAATGTATGGTGTCGCTTATTCGGTCAGTGACGATTTAGTTGTTTCTGATTTAACGCATGGTATTACACCATTTAATATTTTTGAAGGGTCATTTCGATTAGCACAAACGATAAAATACTGGGCGGCTGGTACGGTATTTGTCTCAGTTGTTGACCCAGGTGTGGGATCTAATCGATTATCAATCGTGGTGAAATTAGTTAGTGGTCATTATGTGGTAACGCCAGATAATGGCACGCTGACCCATTTAGCACAGGCCTATGGCATTGTTGCTGTTAGACAAATTGATGAAAGTGTCAATCGGTTGGCAGGTTCAGAGAAATCGGCTACTTTCCACGGACGTGATATCTACGCATATACCGGGGCGCGCCTAGCGGCTGGCATCATTACATTTGAAGAAGTTGGTCCTTTGTACGATACAGAAAAAATTGTGACCTTACCGCTTAATTTACCGGAATATCATGATGATATATTAACTGGAAACATTGATATTACTGACGTTAATTTTGGTTCATTATGGACGAATATTCATGAGGACTTATGGACAGGTGAGTTTAAGGCGACGTTAGGTGATTGGTTTAACGTCAAAATTTATCATCGGGGTGTGTTACAAGCGCAGGAAAAATTGCAGTATGTCAAAACTTTTGCTGACGTTAATCCAGGAGATGCATTGATTTATATCAATTCAGTCTATACAGTTGGCTTTGCCATTCACACGGGTGATTTTGCAAAGCAAAATCATGTGAGTGCAGGACCTGATTGGTCGGTTGAAATTCAACATTTGTAATTGCGTGGATTGAGTCGATACAAAATAACCTTCAGCAGTGAAAAAGGAGAATAACAATGAAATTATCAACACGTTCAGTAGTGGCAATCGGTATTAGTGCAGCAGTATTCTTTATTTTGTTTAAATTTATTGCGATTCCAACTGGTATTCCAAATACCCAAATCAATGTTGCCGAGGCTTGGTTATCATTAGTTGCAGCAATCTTTGGTCCAATTGTCGCAGGTCTTGTCGCGTTGATTGGGCACAGCTTAAATGATGCGGTTTCTTATGGTGCCATTTGGTGGTCATGGGTGATTGCGGATACGGCTTTTGGTCTTATTTTAGGATTTGGTTTACGGTATCTCAAGTTAGGCGCTGGTCAATTAACGACTTGGAAACTGATTGGTTTTAATTTATGGCAATTATTAGCAAATGTGCTTGCCTGGTCGGTTATTGCCCCCCTTGGCGATATATTGATCTACAGTGAGCCAGCAAATAAAGTGTTCTTGCAGGGATTTGTTGCAACCGGTATCAACTTTATTTCAATTTTAATCATCGGAACTTTGTTATTAGTTGGTTACAGTCGGACAAAAATCCAACAGGGTGCATTGACACGAGATAAATGAGATAAGGGGATGACAAAAATTTGAATGAAGGGGGACTTAGTATGGCGCCGTTGCTAGAATTACGAGATGTGAGCGTTCAATATGATACGCAAGCAACACCAACGTTACAACATATCAATCTCACGATTCATCAAGGTGAAAAAATTTTATTAACTGGTCGGTCAGGATCAGGTAAATCAACACTAGCTCGTTTATTAAATGGGTTAATTCCAAGTGAGTATGCAGGCACTGTCACAGGACGGATTAATTTATCAGGGCAAGATGTGACGCAACAATCGGTATTTAAACGGTCTTTAGTAATTGGTACCGTATTACAAGATTCGAATGCACAATTTGTCGGCTTAACAACTGGTGAAGATATTGCTTTTGCGCTAGAAAATGATGCATTGGTTCATTCGCAACTGATGGCTAAGGTTGCCGATTGGGCCGCGGAACTTCATGTGACTGATTTGATTGATTTGGCGCCACAAGTGTTATCTGGCGGCGAAAAGCAACGTGTTGCAATGGCTGGTGTTTTGATTGACGATGAACCTATTTTATTGTTGGACGAACCGCTGGCTAGTCTAGATCCGGCTTCAGGTCAGCGAATGATGAAGTTATTGTCGCGCCTCCAAGCTGAGGATGATTTGACAATTATCATTGGTGAGCATCGAATTGAAGACATATTGACGGGTGGTGTGGATCGAATTGTCATTTTAGATGATGGTCAGGTGGTGAGTGACGCAACAGTACCGCAAACATTAACTAGTGGTCAACTGGCACGATTTGGATTGGCAACGCCGACATATATTCAATTATTGCAAGCTGCGGGGCTCGATTTAAAGCAGGTTAAAAATATTGAGCAACCAGATGAGTTAACTGCACCTGATTTAGAGCAGCGCTTGAAACAATTTGTAGCTTCAATTGAATCAACGCCAGAATTATCGAGTGGTATGCTAAATGACGAGATTGGGTTACGTATTGCACGGCTGAATTTTGGCTATCCAACAGGCCAACATATTTTTACTGACTTTAATTTGAATTTTAAGGCTGATGAGATGATAGCCATTGTTGGTAAAAATGGTTCGGGTAAATCAACATTGATGCAGTTAATTGCAGGTTTTTTAAACCCATTATCGGGAGAGATTCGATTTAAGCAAACAGATTTATTGGCGTTGTCTATTAAAGAAAGAGCACAATATATTGGATATGTTGCACAAAATCCAAATCAAATGTTTACGCAAGCTAATGTCTTTGACGAAGTTGCGATTGGATTACGATTACGTGGTATTGCTGAATCAGAAATTAAGACACAAGTCGATCGATTATTGAAAATTGCCGATTTATATGAGTTTCGTCATTGGCCAGTCTCAGTCTTGTCTTACGGTCAGAAAAAGAGATTATCAATTATTGCAGTGTTAATTTTACAACCTAAGGTATTGATTTTAGATGAGCCAACAGCTGGACAAGACGCAACACATGCCAAGTCGCTGATACAATTAGTGACTGAATTACATCATGAAGAGCGATTAACGGTCATTTTGATTACGCATGATATGAATTTATTGCAGACTGTTGCGCAACGGACAATCGCAATGGTTGATGGTCAGGTCGTTGCTGATATGGAACCGTCAGAATTATTACAAAATAAAAGTATTTTGCATGTCGCTGATTTAAGACAAACGGGCCTGATGACTTTGATAAACAGGTTTGACAGCACGTGGTCGACTGCACAAATAGTACGGATGTTAAACGAATGAGGAAAGGAGGGTAACATCATGACAACGCAGTTATTAGGTTATCAGGCAGGTGATTCATGGGTACATCGACTCACTGGTAGCACGAAATTAGTTGGCTTTTTGGCATTGACGATTGCTGCGATGTTAAGCTTTGATGTGCGGTATTTATTTGGGCTGGCAGTTCTGACAATAATCGTTTTGGTGTCAACCCACGTTAAATGGCAGCAAATTGCGGTATTTGTATATGCGGTGCTCCTTTTTGCTGGTTTGAATTTATTGTTGATTTATGTATTTGCCCCGCAGTATGGGGTTAGTTTATTTGGAAGTCAGCACGTGATATTGGGTTCTGGTGATTATGCTTTAACGCAAGAACAACTACTATATGAAAGTATTGTTGCATTAAAATATATGGTGTCATTACCGATGGCTTTATTATTCTTGCTCACGACCAATCCCAGTGAATTTGCGGCAGGTTTGAATAAAATTGGGATTTCATATCGGGTGGCCTACGCTTTTGCTTTAACTTTACGTTATATTCCAGATGTCCAAAACGAGTATCAAATGATTTCGTATGCCCAGCAAGCTCGCGGATTTGATGTTGGAAAATCAGCGCCAATTAAGCAACGCATAACGAATGCGGTTCGAGTTGTGATGCCATTAGTGTTGAGCTCATTTGCAAGAATTGATGAGATTAGTCGCGCGATGGCGTTAAGACGATTCGGTTTGAAGAAGCGGCGTACATGGTACTATGATCAGCAATTTAAACGATTGGACTGGGCTGTGCTGATTGGGATAATTGGGATAGTTAGCGTGGCGCTGATATTAGTGATTTATACGGGTAGCCGTTATTATAATCCACTACAATGATTGATGAGCGTAGGTCCCGTCTAGTAGTGATTGCAAAAATGAAAATTCTTAGATTTGACGTTGATTAAGCATTGTTTGTCCCGAATTGAATCACTGACGTGTCAATTGATGAGGTGGGACATTTGAACCGCCTCATTTTTGATGTTTAAGGCCTTTTTTTCTAAGATAAATCGTGCATCGCATCGTGGAATACGCTAGAATAAGGATATGAATGAAAAAATAAATTATCAACAATTAAATGGACTCGATTTAGCATATTTAGGAGATGCTGTTTATGAAACATTTGTTCGGCAGCATTTATTGGCAAAAGGCATTACTAAGCCTGGCCAATTACAGCGTCGAGCTAAGAACTACGTTTCAGCGAAAGCACATGCTGCTTTGTTTGAACTGATGACTGCAGAAGACATTTTAAATGAAACTGAACTTAATTATTTTAAACGAGGTCGAAACGCTAATTCGCATACAAAAGCCAAACATACTGATGTGGTGACGTATCGTATATCGACTGGCTTTGAAGCTTTAATGGGTTATTGGCATGCGAGTGGTCAGTTTGATCGGTTATCGACGGTGATTGAGTGGGTTTTTGAACAAGTAGAAAGTGGGCGAACAAGGGATAATGGGACAACAAAGAAATGATAAGCAACGTGGCTCACGACAAAATCGGGTAACTGATGAGCGCCGTCGAAAGCCGACGCGACAAACTAAGTCAAATGTTGAAATTGCTGAGGACCAGACACCAGCTGAATTTATCTATGGTCACCACGCGTCAGTTGAAGCGCTTAAGGGCACCACTGAAATTAATAAGGTTTGGTTGCAAACCGGTGTGGGCGAACAAATGCGTCAAGAAATCATCGCATTGGCAAAAAAAAGAGGCTTAGTCATTCAGGACGTACCAAAGTCAAAATTAGACGAATTAGTAACGAATCAAAACCATCAAGGGGTTGTTTTGTCAATTTCAGCTTATGATTATGCGACTTTGGACGATTTGTTTGAAAAAGCTGCTGCGCAAGATGAAGCACCATTTTTCTTGATTTTAGATTCAATTGAGGACCCACATAATTTAGGTTCAATTCTGCGAACCGCTGATGCAGCGGGTGTACATGGAATAATTATTCCGAAACGCCGAGCAGTCCAATTGACAGCGACAGTTGCTAAAACGTCAACTGGCGCTATTGAACACGTACCGGTTGTGCGTGTGACAAATCTTGTTCAAACGGTGGAAACACTAAAGGCTCGCGGATTGTGGATTTTTGGAACTGATATGACAGGTAAAGATTATCGCCAGTGGGATGCACAAGGACCAACAGCACTTATCATTGGCAATGAAGGTAAGGGCATTGCGCCATTATTAAAAAAATCGGTCGACGAGATGTTGACGATTCCAATGGTTGGGCATGTGCAGTCACTCAACGCATCAGTGGCAGCGAGTTTATTGATTTACAGTGCCTTTAATTCGCGCCATCCTTTATAAACCTATATGTGAGTGGTGCATTGCGTTGCAACGCAAGCGCCATTTTTATTTGCATTGATTCCCCATGTACTGCCTTTTTTGCCATAATGTCTGGACGGAGGGATTGGTATGCGACAAAAGGGGATTACAGCAGAACAATTGGCACGTGCTAAAGCGAATGATGAAACAGTATTCATGGCGTTATATACACTGTATCGGCCATTGATATGGGGTGCTTATCGCCGGCATCCACGCGATTTGACGCCTGATGATTGGCGGCAAGAAATGGGGATTGTTTTTATCAAAGCCATACAAAATGTCGCTTTAGCTGACGTCGGGGCGTTTACTAATTACCTAAAAACGGCGGCCTGGCGAACGATGAATCGAATACGACAAAGACGGTATCAGCAAGATATTTCCCTAAACGTTTTTGGAGAAGACACGTGGGATGGTTTGATGGCACCAGAATTAATTCAATCGCGTCAGACAATTGAACGATTAATGGCATGTCAAACAATGTGTCAGCAATTAAATCCAAAACAAAAGCAAATTTTTCGGTTAGCTTTATTAGGTTATTCAGGAAAAGAAATTGCCCAGCAGTTAATGATGACGCCATCAAATGTGCGTACCAGTTTAATGCGAATTCGGGCACAATTGCAGTAAAATAGGCGATATGGATAAATTTGTGCTATAATTAGACGACAATAAAAGAGCGGAGACACAAAATGGCGGTTAAAAAAGTAGCGTTAGCGTGCAGTGTATGCGGCTCAAGAAATTATATGGTTGCTAAAAAGCCGGAACGAATGACGCGACTTGAAGTCAAAAAATTCTGCCCATTTTGTGGTCACCATACGATACACCGCGAGACGATGTAGCACGTTGAAAACGATAATTAAATTAAAAGTGAACTAAAAGGATTGGAGATCGGTTGAAATGAAGTTTTTTGGAGAAGTCGCTGCAGAAATGCGTAAGACAACATGGCCAACGTTTAATGAAAATGCACGGAATACCCTTATTGTATTGGGAACCTCATTGTTCTTCGCATTGTTCTTTGGTGGTGCTGATTGGCTATTTGAACAAGGAATTACTTTCTTGTCTAAGTAAGCAAAACGTACTATAATAACGGTATTGAAATAATTAATAAAGGCCCTCTTCGACAGAGGGTTTTTAATTTACACTAAATCAATTTGGAGGCAATTATGGTTGAATCACTTGAAGCAGAATGGTATGTGCTACAAACATATTCTGGGTATGAAAATAAGGTTAAAACTAGTCTTGAATCACGTATTGAAACAATGAACATGGTGGACTTTATTTATCGGGTGATTGTACCTGAGCAAGAGGTCATCGACCGTGATAAAGATGGTGCGCCTATTCGCGATAAAGAGGGCGAAATCAAGACGCACATGGAAAATGAATATCCCGGTTATGTGCTAGTTAAAATGGTTATGACTGATGAAGCATGGTATGTTGTCCGTAACACGCCAAACGTCACTGGGTTCTTAGGTTCACGTGGTGGTGGTGCAAAGCCGGTGTCATTGACACCTGATGAGGTCGATACATTCTTACACCGCTATGATCAAGATGGTAATCCAATCGTGGACGAACCAGAGGTTAAGCGTGCTGACTTGAAGTTAGATGCGAATATTGGTGATACGGTTAAGATTATTTCTGGTTCAATGGCAGGTCAAGAAGGACCAATTACAGCTATTGATAATGACAAGGCGGAAGTCACAGTCTTAATTACTTTCTTTGGACGTGAGACACCAACGCAAGCCTCATTTGCTGACGTTGAAACCATTACCTACTAAAAATTAAATTTTTCGCAGGTTTAATGGTCGGGCATGTTGCCACAATCAAATGTACTAGATGAATAAAAGCATATCGCAGATTTTTTCGCGGTATGCTTTTTTGTTGCGCCATTGTCCTGGCAATTAGTCTTGGTGGTTAGTGTCATGTGACAATTTAGGACGTCTGTAAATAAAACATTTACAAATCATTGGTTGAGCCATTACATGGGGTATTTATAATGAACTTATTGACGTATTAAGCTTAGTGATCAAATAGGAGAGCATATGACCAAAAAGCGTGGATTGACTTTGTTATTATTTGGCATGTCGTTGTGGTTATTAACTGGTAATCAGGTCATTAAGGCAGATGACACGACACCAGCACAAGTCCGACAAACTAGTTTTCGCCTGGTAACCCCAGATTCTCCGCTACCAAAGTATGAATTAAAATTGCATGTTGATAATGGCGCGTTTGCTACTGATTTAGCAGATTACCCAATGGACGAACTTGAATTTTCAAAGAATTTTAAGCAAACAAATGATGTTAACGTACAGTTAGAGAACGCTGGGACTGACGCGACAATTACTTTTCTGGTGACGCCAGACCAATCAACGGAGCGGCTTGATAAGGGTACTATCAAAATTAAGGGCGAAGTCATTCGGACGTACAAAGCCCGGGCCGTTGCAAAACAGGTGACAAATAAAGCTGTTTTTGGCACAGGTCAAACAACAGCTCAAACGTTCGGCATTACCCCACCAATGAAGCAGATAGGTAACGCCGTTAGAGGTGAGAGTCAATTTGATAATACGATACATAAAAACGTTGCTTTTGATGAAATTGATACGTATCAGCCAGCGATATATTATCAACCGGGTGAAAATGATGGGACAGGTGTTACAGGGAAAATCACATTTGATAAAAATGGTAAGCCGATGCTAAAAGATTGCGCTAATACAGCTTTCTTAGCCATTGCAGATGGTTTAAAAGAAGCGTGGAAGCAGCGAGATAAGTCAGCTGGTGGCACCGTCGGTTTGGCAAAATTAATGTGTTTAGGTGGGCCGTTTGGCGATGCGTTAGACATGTTATTGACGATTATTTCTGGGCCTCAAAAAGATGTGTATATGGAAAAATTAAATGATATTTCAAAGCAAATTGACGGGCTAAAGGAGCAAATGAATAGTGTGTTTAACGCGATTCGAGACGCAACGGAGAAAGCGGCTTATAAGGACGAAATTAATCAGTTTTTGTCGGTCAAAGAATTGAATTTAAATATTTCGAGTGTGAAAATTCCAATTAAAAATATGTATGACACCATCAATAGTAGTGGTATTCTGACCAAGTCAGCGGCTGACTTGTCGCCCAGAGATTTAGAGGAATTACGCAAGGTAGCGCATAGTGTTTTTGCCAATGCGACCGTGGATCTTTTAGGTAACGAAAGTGGTAGTAATTACTATGTCCTTGATCAATTTGAAAAATTTAGTAAGGTCGCAAGCGGTGAAGTATCGGTTGATAACAATAATATTTTTAAAACCTTCGCTGCGTATGAAAGCTTAAAGTACAATTACAATACACAATATTTTGCTGAGCGACGTCAGTTTGATGAAAGCCTTAAAGCGATGTATTTGTACTATTATTTCCCAGTGACTTTCTCGATTGCATTTGATGCATATGATGAAGGAGAGCAAATCATTAGTGCCAATCAAGCCATTCAAAAATGTCGTGATTTACTGAATGGGCAAAATCATTCAAAATTATCGCAGCGTGACAAAGAGAATTTGGCGACGGCGATTGCTTATCTTGAATCGAAAGTTAAAACATTAGAACGGAATGTTAATAATGATAAGGTCATGCTTGGTGATTATGGAACAAATACACCCACAAACCCAACTAGCAATTCAGTCGGGCCAGGGAATTTATTTGATTTAATGAAAAGTAAGAAATTAATGGCGAAATTATATGGGACTGAGATTGATGACCCATCAATTACTTCTGAATTGGTACCAGGACATGGGCATTTATCAGCCGAAGAAACAAATGCCAAACAAGGCCTAGTTTTTGCCAACCGTATTCATAAATATATTGGTAAAAATCCGGTGACGTATTTAGGACAGCACATTGCCATCGCGTCAATTGTGAATAATACGAATTCATATAAAAAAGTGGACGGTAGTTATTGTACGGCTAATTGTAGTGCCGATTGTTATCGAGATGTTCATTCCCCATTGAATTTATCAAATGAAGATATTAAAAATCTGGCATTGAATGCAAAGCCGAGCAAGACGATTTATAGTGAATTATCAGCGGCTGGTGTGAACGTGAATGGATTTGTTTGGACAAATAAAGCCCAAGATGAAAGTGTGGGTAGTGGTTTCATGCGTGCACCAGACTTTAAAGCATCCATTTGGCGGATTAATCAAACTAATAATAGTGAAGAAAAGGTGCAAATTTATCGCCAGAACTTCCACTATTTGAATAGCAAGATTACTGATGAAACAAATGATTTTTCAAAATGTGTCATCTTGCAGACTGGGGATGTGTCAAAAAGTGGATATGTGAATCATACGCCAGCCTATCCGTATTAACGCTTGATGTTACGTTATAAGTGGCATTTATCATGCTTTTTGATGCTATCGCATAGATTCACTGTTATTCAGGTTAGACCGGTAGATTTGAATCACCGTGGGGTAAATGAAGGTTAGTTAGCGTTGACCTGAGATGAATGCCTATCAACCGTTGTAACGGCATTAATTAAACGCTTGCAGAAATTTGATTGTTGATTGCCTAGGAATGGTTATTTGACTGCAATTAAATCTGGAATTGTTTTTTAAACCGTATGAGACATTTGGCTTTGACATACCTGATGAGGTGTTAATCGTAGTAATTGATGAGCTAATCATTTAAAAAAGAAGAACCCACATCTTGGCGTTAAAAATATTGATGACTTGTATTTTACCAGTGATTTTGGTATTATATTCGAGTATGCGTGGCGACACGGATATGTGGGAGGCGGAAATCGAAACTCGCCATTTTATACCACAAGCACGAAGGAGGATACAATCGTGGCTAAGAAAGTTTCAAGTATTGTTAAGTTGCAGATTCCAGCCGGTAAGGCTACACCTGCACCTCCAGTTGGTCCTGCGTTGGGACAAGCTGGTGTTAATATCATGGGGTTCGCCAAGGAGTTTAATGCTCGTACAGCGGATCAAGGGGGTCTTTTGATTCCTGTCGTGATTACTGTGTATGAAGATCGTTCATTTGACTTCATTACAAAGACACCACCTGCTGCCGTTCTTTTGAAGAAGGCTGCTGGTGTTGCCAAGGGTTCAGGAGAACCTAACACGAAAAAGGTAGCAACGGTTACTGCGGCGCAAGTTAAAGAAATCGCTGAGACTAAGATGCAAGATCTAAACGCAGCTGACGTAGAAGCAGCTGTTCGCATGATCGAAGGTACTGCACGTTCAATGGGCTTCGTTGTTGAAGGATAATGTTTCGTCGTTAGACAAAACATGATAATTGAACCGTTTAAGTACGGATCGCATAGGAAACTAAGCATGATCAAGCGGGAGGTCATTGACCGTTTGACCGCATTTGCAAGGAGGAATAGCTACCATGGCTAAGAAGTATGGAAAGAAGTATTTAGCTGCAGCTGAAAAAGTTGAAGCTGAAAAGTTGTATAACTTGGATGAAGCAGCTGCATTGGTAAAGGAAATTGACTTTGCCAAGTTTGATTCAACTGTTGAAATCGCATTTAACTTGAACGTGGATACACGTCAAGCTGACCAACAATTACGTGGGGCTGTTGTTTTGCCTAACGGAACTGGTAAAGATCAAACAGTTGTTGTCTTCGCTCAAGGTGACAAGGCTAAAGAAGCCGAAGCAGCTGGTGCAGACGTTGTTGGTGGTGCAGACTTAGTTCAACGTATCGCTGATGGTTGGTTAGACTTTGATGTTGCTATCGCAACACCAGACATGATGGCTCAAGTTGGACGTGTTGGACGTGCCTTGGGACCTAAGGGATTGATGCCTAACCCTAAGACTGGTACTGTTACATTCGACGTTGCAAAAGCCGTTGAAGAATCAAAAGCCGGAAAGGTTACTTACCGGACTGATCGTGACGGAAACGTTGCTGTACCTGTTGGTAAAGTTTCATTCGACGCTGACAAGCTTGTTGGTAACATCAAGACAATCTCAGACGTTGTTTTGAAGGCTCGTCCTGCAGCAGTTAAGGGCGCTTATGTTAAGCACGTTTCAATTGCTTCAACATTTGGACCTGCAATTAACTTAGACGTTACTAGTCTATAATGCGTTATTCGCGATTGTTTGTTGACATGACCTAGGGAAATCTGGTATATTAGCAAATGAATTAAATCGATTCTACCTAAGACGCCGGTGGCTTTATGCCTTAATATCCTGCCGAGGAAGTGAAAATGAGCATTGCGCGAATTTGAGCCCCCGGCACATCATTGTGTTGGGGGTTCTTAGTTAGGATCAAATCTAAACAGGAGGACACATAATCATGAGTGAAGCAACGATTGCTTTAAAAGCACAACAAGTTGAAGAAGTCGCTGATAAGTTTAAGGCAGCCGCATCTTCTGTTGTTGTTGACGTACGTGGATTGACAGTTGAACAAGCTAATCATTTGCGTAAGTCTTTGCGTGAAGAAGGCGTAGAGTTGAAGGTTATCAAGAACAAGGTGTTGACGCGTGCCGCCGATGCTGCTGACTTGTCAGACTTGAAGGACTTATTTGTCGGACCTTCAGCCGTTGCATTTTCTAACGAAGATGCAATCGCACCATCACGTATCTTGAAGAAGTACGCTGATGAAATCGAAGCCCTTGAAATCAAGGGTGGTGTGGTTGATGGTACAATTGCTGGTGTCGATGACATTAACAAGTACGCATCATTGCCAGACCGCGACGGATTGCTATCAATGTTGTTATCAACATTGCAAGCACCTGTTCGTAATGTCGCTTACGCAGTTAAGGCTGTGGCAGAGGCAAAAGAAGAATCAGTTGAAGCATAAGCCCAACCGATTTGACGCTAGGATTTATCCTAACAACACTATAAACTACGCCGTAAAGGCAATATAAGAGGAGATTATTATCATGGCATTTGATAAAGATTCAATCATCGCTTCATTGAAGGAAGCTACGATTTTGGACTTGGCTGACTTGGTTTCAGCAATTGAAGAAGAATTTGGTGTTTCAGCCGCTGCCCCTGTTGCCGCTGCTGGTGCAGCTGGTGCCGGTGCCGAAGCTGCTAAGACTGAATTCGATGTTGAATTGACTTCAGCAGGAAACGCTAAGGTTCAAGTAATCAAGGCAGTTCGTGAAGTTACTGGATTGGGATTGAAGGAAGCTAAGGATCTTGTAGACAACGCACCTTCAGTTGTTAAAGAAGGACTTTCAGAAGACGAAGCTAACGAATTGAAGGCTAAGTTGGAAGAAGTTGGGGCATCAGTTACTGTTAAGTAATTTTTGACCACTTATTAAAAAGCCATATCAACTTTTGTTGATGTGGCTTTTTTGTGTATTTGTTGATGTTGGTTAATGATTAACAGTTACATTATTATGAAGAAATTTATTTTTGTCAGGTACCAAGTAAATCACCTATGCTTGCACATCAACGATGTTAATCCTATCTTGTGTTGCATCCATGGTTGCCCAGTGATTTAGCGGACCATGACCGTGCCCAACGTTAATACTTTGACGAATTGTTGCGTCAACATAATGCTTAGCGTAAATGATGGCGGCTTTGAGTGAGTCACCAAGTGCTAAGCGCGCAGTAATGGCGGCAGAAATGGTATCACCAGTGCCATGTGTTTTAATAGTCGCAAAACGCTGACTTTCAAGCCAAAAAGCGGATTGATCGGCGAGCAAGACATAGTCGCGTACAACAGGTTCGTCGCCATGGCCACCTTTGATGAGGACATTTTTTGCGCCAAGCTGTTGCAATTGGTGGGCAGCTTGTGCAATTTCAATATCAGATTGAATCGTTGTACCAGTCAAAACCTCGGCCTCAGGTAAATTGGGGGTCACGAGGGTGCTAAGCGGTAATAAATTCTGAATGACGGCTGTTACAGCTGAATCTTCAAGTAAGTGGGCCCCACCTTTAGCGACCATGACTGGATCAAGAATGAAGGCGCCAAAATCATATGTCTGTATGGCTTTTGCAACGGTTGTGACCGTTTGGGCATCGCCCAGCATACCAGTCTTAACGGCAGAAATGTGCAGGTCATCAGCCACTGACTTTAATTGCGCCGCTACCATGGTTGGTGACACCATTTCAACGGACTGCACCCCAGTTGTATTCTGTGCTGTAATTGACACGACAACGTTAGCGCCATAGACGCCATTCATGGTAAATGTCTTTAGGTCAGCACTCATACCAGCGCCACCACTGCTATCAATTCCGGCAATCGTCATTACTTGTGGTGTGGAATTAGTCATTATTTGTTCCTTTCATAAACGCATTGCGCCAAAACTTTTGTTCAAAGGTATACGAATCAGCGTAAATTGATAGATAGTCGGTATAATCATACTTGGCCAAAATATCTTGATAATAACTAACTAAGCGGGCATAACTTGCTTGTTGATAGTAGCCAGTCCAAGCACGATAGGGGGATTGATTGGCAATGTGATTGGCAATGAAATGATACGACTCGACACAAGGTAAAATCGCCATGGTCCCAGCGATGGGAGATAAGGCAGTAGCGGCTTGCATGTGTGCCACGTATGCTTGTCCATTGGCGTCCATAGGTTGTTTAGCGATTTCAGTGCTGAGGCTGAGATGCGCAGCTGTTTCATCATCAACAAAAGGCCGAGTCAAGCCAAATGCTTCATCAATTGTATCAACTAATGGTTCAAAGGCTGTAATGTATTGATTATCTTGTGCCGTATAGTAGTCAGCAATATCATCGGTCAGCGTGCCTGTTGCTAAAGCGTGGATAAATGGTTCTTGCATGATTGCCGCCATACCAGTGGTTTGAATTTGTTTGAGAGTGTTCATTTTTTTAGCTCCAATCGGTAAAAAATTGCAGATAAAAACCGGCTAACTGCTCTGAATTTAACAGGGGAGATGGCCGGTTGAATTGATTGGCATGATGCTAAAAAATTGACACCTATATCTTCCTCCGCATGCATTATCATGTTCAGGTCAGTGGGTATTTCTCAGCAATTAAGCACCCCAGATAGATTATTATTTATAATCTTAGTATAGCTAAAATGGCCGACTGTTGCAAATGAGCTGAAGGAACGGTGTCGGACTGCTATAATTAAGCGTAGAAGCTTAAAAATAACGATAATGGCATAGAAACTGAATGAATTGAAGGAATTGTGCAATGCAGATTTTGACAATGGATGGCAGTAAAATCGTATATGATGTGTACGGACAATCGCATAAACCACCCTTAATTTTATTACATGGTAATAATGGACGAGCCAACGATTTTAAACGCCAGATTAAAGTTTATCAAACGCATTTTTATGTCATTGCAATTGATACCAGAGGTCATGGCCGTTCAACTAATGAAGCTGATGATTTAACGTATCAGACACTTGTTCAAGATTTAGAAAGTTTGCGACAACAGCTGAAATTAGAACGTATGATTCTAGTTGGGTATAGTGATGGCGCTAATTTAGCCTTACGTTATGCGCATGATTTCCCAATGTATGTTGCGGCAATGGTATTGAATGCCCCCAATCTTTCGTTGGCAGGTCTTTATGCACCAATTGTTTGGATTGCCCGTTTTTTGACTGCAATTTTACACGGGCTACGACATGGATCTGCATTTTTAATGCGTAAGTATTTGCAAACGGCATTAATGTTTGAACCATTAGGAATCCAGCTATCAGATTTAACAACTATTCAGGCGCCAACGTTAGTCTTTGTTGGTCAATTTGATTTTATTAAACGACAACATACACAGGCAATTGTGGCGCATTTGCCCAAAGGACATGTGCAAATTATTAAATGGCGGACGCACTTGATTATGCAAACTGAACCGCAATTATTTGCGCGAGTGACACAAACATTTTTAAAGGAACAAGGAATATGAAAGCTAAAACACAAAAGGGCGCGATGATGCGTAAAATTATTGGAATTGCCACGGCGTTTGTTGTGTTTTTTGAGTTAGGGGCGATGATTAGACATCTTGATTTTCACCCATTGTTACAGTTATTTAAGACCATTCCAACGAGCTTATTTCTGATTTGTTTTGTGGTTGGCGTATTTGCCGGTAGTTTTGCGCTTGGTTATGATTATATTTTGCATCGTTTATTGAGTCCGGATGTAAAAATGAGTTGGCGTGATGGCTTAACAGCATGGGCAGGGAATGCAGTTCATAACGCATTGGATGTCGGTGGTATTGTCAGTGTCAAATTACATCAGTTAGCTTTTGACAAAACAACGGTTTCAAAAGCAACCTTTAGACAATTATACTGGCTCAGTCAAAGTGGATTGGCTATTTTTAGTGCCATCGCATTATTAATGCACGTGATTAATCCCGGTTTCTACAGTCAAATCCATGATACATGGTATGTGATTGGTATGTTATTACCGGTGATTGGGTTATGGATCACTAAACGCCGTTATCAACTAAAAAAAATGTTGCCAACCATTCGCATGCGACAAATCATCGGTGTTTCTGGCCTGGATTGGCTTGCAAAAGTCGGTACTTTCTTATTAATTGGCATTTTATTTGGGTTTCCAATTGATTATTGGCAAGTCATACCGCTCTTAATTGCAGCCCATGTCATTGGACTGGTCACATTGATTCCTGGTGCATGGGGGAGTTTTGACCTAGTGATGATTATCGGGCTGATTGGTATGGGGCTCGATAGCGAAGCTGCATTCTTGTGGCTATTGATTTATCGGTTAAGCGACACAGTAACCCCATTACTATTGGGCTTGTTTATTTATCTTTGGCGCGCATTGACCGATATTAATCAAGAATTTCGCGGTGTACCACAAGATTTGACGATTAGTGTCATGCATAAAATCGTGACTGGACTCCTATATTTTGGTGGGATTACCTTGATTCTCACTGGTACTTTGCCGGGCACACTCACTCAAATTCATTGGTTGGCACATTTTAATCCATGGGCTTCCAATTTGCTCTTACAGTTACCCAATATTTTTATTGGGGTATTACTAGTAATGGCTGGTCGCGGGATTGCAAGTCGTGTTCGACGTGCCATGCTGCCCACTATGGCACTGCAAATGATTGGGATTGGTTACGTACTTTATTTTCATCAGAATTGGCAACCATTGGTGCTATTTGGGATGATTTTCTTGCTGACGTGGGGTATTAAATCAGCTTTGTATCGACAACAATTTATTTATAGTTGGGAGGCACAGATTTTTGACGGCTTTATTTATGGTGGCATTTTTGTTACCTATCTGATCTTAGGTATTTTAAATATGCCGCGTTTTGCTGGTCCACATCATCGACCCACGCAGGCATTGGCGCTTTTGATTCCGTCAATTCACTGGTGGTTCACTGGGGTGATTGCATTGGCAGTCATTATTCTCGCGGTTGTTGCATTACGTAAGTATTTTGCTGGGCATATCGAGCGCTTGGGTGACACAGTTGATGAAGCTCGCCTTGCAACAATTTTGGCTAAAGGTGATAATCACTATGCTAATTTGGTCTTTCTAGGTGACAAACGAGTTTTTTATTATCAAGATACGGTCGCAATTCAATTCCGCTTAATCAATAATAAAGCAGTCATGATGAGTGATCCATTTGGCGTTGCTAGTGATTTTAAATCGGCCTTAAACGCCTTTATTCATGAAGCTGACCGGTTGGGCTACATACCAGTTTTTTACGAGGTGTCTGAGTCAGTTGCTATGTTGGCACATGAATTTGGCTATAATTTCCTAAAATTAGGTGAAGAAGCGTGGGTGGACACACTAACGTTTAAAACAGCTGGTAAGAAATTTGCCAATATTCGAAGTGAAATCAATCAAGCCACGGCAGCAGGATTTGAATTCGCAGTCATCCAGCCACCGTATACAGATAAGTTTTTGCGGACGTTACGTGCCGTTTCAGATGAATGGCTAGCTGGTCGTGAAGAAAAAGGCTTTTCACTTGGTTTTTTTGATGCCTCATATTTACAACGGTATCCAATTGGGATTTTAAAACGGGCCGATGGTGAAATCGTCGCTTTTGCCACCTTAATCACGTCCCAGACTGAAAATCAAATGACGGTTGATCTCATGCGATTTTCTAAGGCAGCCCCCAACGGGACGATGGACGTCTTATTCGTGAAGGCCTTTGAGTATGCCCGTGAGCAAGGGGTAACGACCTTTAATTTGGGCATGTCACCTCTTGCTAACGTTGGGATTAATTCACAAGGGTTCATTCGGGAACGCCTAGCTAATTTAGTCTATCAATTTGGGTCACGGATTTATTCATTTGAAGGATTACACCATTATAAAAATAAGTTTGCATCAAGTTGGCACCCTTATTACATCGCCTATTCATCACGTTCAAATCTCGTCATTGTGATGTTAGCCTTATCGGCGATTGACAATCCAGGCATCGATTAATTGGGAACAGACGATGGGTAATCAAGTACTTTTCTGGCCTTAAAATTATTTATGCTCGTTGTGAAGACAATTAAAAAACAGCATCCTTGATTTCACCGGTTTATGAGTCAAAAGGTTCATAAGCGGTTCAATCTAATCAAAGATGCTGTTTTTTTATTGTGTTTGATTAACGGTTAAAGTATGCCTTAAGGGTATCAACTTTATCTAAACGTTCCCAAGGTAGATCAAGTTCTGGGCGTCCAAAATGTCCGTAGGCGGCGGTTGCTTCATAGCGTGGCTGCCTTAAATCTAGGTCTGCGATGATACCAGCAGGCCGTAGTTCAAATAAGTCGCGAATGGCCTGAACTAATTGGTCTTCTGGTACTTGACTTGTGCCATATGTTTCAACGGCGATTGAAACTGGCGCTGCGACCCCAATTGCATAGGCCACTTGAATTTCAATTCGTTCGGCTAAGCCAGCTGCCACAATGTTTTTGGCAATATGGCGCGTCGCGTAAGCGGCTGAACGGTCAACCTTAGTTGCGTCTTTTCCCGAAAAGGCACCCCCACCATGCCGGGCATAGCCACCATACGTATCAACAATGATTTTACGGCCAGTCATACCGGCGTCGCCTTTGGGACCACCGATGACGAAGCGACCCGTCGGATTGATGTAGTAGCGCGTATCAGCATCAACCAATTCGGCTGGCAAGACTTGGTCGATAATCAACGCCCGGACATCTTGGCGAAGTTTTTCTAAAGTGACCGTGTCACGATGTTGTGTTGATAGGACAACTGCTTCGATGCGTGTTGCGCGGTCATGCTCGTCCAATTCGACTGTGACTTGGGCCTTGGCATCAGGTAAAAGGTAGTCCAGTTCACCGGAACGGCGAACTTCAGCTTGCTTGCGAACAAGGGCGTGCGATAAAACAACTGATAATGGTAAATATTGATCAGTTTCATTCGTCGCATAGCCAAACATCAAGCCTTGGTCACCAGCACCAATTTGGTCAAGCGGGTCAACGCCACCAGCTTCACGTTGTTCAATCGCAGTATCAACCCCTTGTGCGATGTCAGGTGATTGTTCGTCGATTGTTAAGGCGACGTGGATATCATCGGCCAAAAAGCCTGCATCTGGGTCACCATACCCGATGCGTTTTAGGGTTTGCCGCACGATTTGATTCATGTTGACGTATGCGCTTGTTGATACTTCACCAAAAATATTGACGAAACCTGTTGTGACAGACGTTTCAATGGCTGTGCGAGCATTTGGATCTTTTGCCAGGATTGCATCCAAAATGGCGTCTGAAATTTGATCAGATACTTTATCGGGGTGCCCTTCTGATACGGATTCTGATGTAAATAAACGTTTTTCTACCATAGTATTAAACTCCTAAATATGAATGTTGTAATCGTATCAGCCATGTAAATCATGAGAAAAGATTATGATGACATTAAAAAATGACATACGATAGGGCGTATGTCATTAACGATCATTACGCCTATCTGCTAGAAGTTACCACATCGCCCGATATTGGGTACGCTGGTGTCAGATCAAAGGGTCTAGTCCCTCCCTGAACTCTTGATAGGAATGTTACTTTTTAATTTGATTTTATTACTAAACCTAGTTTACACTAAATAAAAAATTTGACAAGGATAGCTTTGACTCTGGATAATGAACAACAGATAAAAAGGGTATCAATGAGGAGTCGACTATGGATCAAAAGAAGCAGGAACGGCGGCAAACACTACTAATTGCCTCATTAATTTTTGGGATGTTTTTTGGCGCTGGAAATCTGATTTTTCCAATCCACCTCGGGCAAATGGCGGGGGATCACTGGTTACTGGCGGCTATTGGCTTTATTCTTAGCGGGACTTTAGTGCCGTATTTAGCTATGTTGGCGATTTCGAGCACTAACAGTGATGGTTTATATGATATTGCCCGACCTGTGTCACATTGGTTTGCACTATTTATTGTCGCGGCCTTCCATTTAGTCATTGGGCCATTTTTTGCGACTCCTAGATTGCCGGCAACGGCATTTGCGACTGGTGTCGCACCACTATTACCAGTAAAATATCAATCGCTTGGTATGTTGATCTATTCGGCAATTTTCTTTGGTGTGGCGTATCTATTAACAATTAAAAAAGCTGATATTACGGCATGGGTTGGTAAGTATTTAAACCCAATCTTTTTATTCGGATTAGCCGCATTACTCATCGCAAGTTTTGTCTTGCCAATGGGTAATTTGCAACATACACCGTTACCTGCGTATCAAGTGGGTGGGATTTTTCAAGGCTTTATGGAAGGCTATAACACGATGGATGGTTTGGCCCTGCTTTCGTTTGGAATTACCATTGTCTATGCCTTACGCGGATTAGGGATTAAACCCCAACTCATTTCTAAAAAATTAGCCCAAGCGGGTGCTTTAAGTATTATTGCGGAAGCTGTGATTTATTTTGCTTTGATTTTAATGGGGACGATGAGTTTAGGCCTCTTTAAAATTTCTGATAATGGCGGCATCGCCTTGGCTCAAATCATTAATCATTATGCTGGCCGTTTTGGCGTCATCTTTACTGCCGTTTTGATTACCTTGGCTGTTTTGACGACAGCCATGGGGCTATTTCAATCATTTGCTCAAGACATGGAAGTGGCTTTCCCTAAAATTGCTTATCGTTATTGGCTAGCCTTCATTGCAATCGCATCGTTTGTGGTGGCGAACTTTGGCTTAACCAATATAATTGCCTGGGCAGTCCCAGTTCTCATGTTGCTTTATCCATATGCGCTTGTTTTAATTTTATTAAGTTTGACCAAGCGTTGGTTTAACGGGGCACCAATTGTTTATCGTTGGACGATTACATTGGTGACATTACCAGCTTTGGCGGATATGATTGCTGCCTTGCCAATCGTTTCGTCAGTTGCGAGCCTAACGCAATTTGCTGATTGGTATCACGACACAATCCCATTGAGCGCTTTGGGATTTGGTTGGCTTTTGCCAGCAATCGTTGGGGCCGGTATAGGCTATGGTTTGTATTTATTGTCATTAAAGCATTGAAAACGCTTTCCTGTTTCAAAGATTCTTAGTTAATTCTTCCAATTTAATTCATATCATCACGGCATGATAAGAGGTATCAAATGAATTGGAGAATGATAGCATGACAGGACGTTTAACAGGTAAAGTAGCAATTGTGACGGGTGGAACACTTGGAATTGGGTTGGCTGTGGCCACGCAATTTGTGGCCGAAGGGGCTAAGGTCGTTATCACCGGTCGTCGCGCCAATGTTGGTGAAGAAGCGGTGGCTTCAATTGGTGGACCGGAAGTCATTCGCTTTGTTCAACATGATGCCGCCGATGAAGCTGGTTGGATTGATTTGTTTGAACAAACAATTGCTTGGTTTGGTCATGTGGATACCGTCGTGAATAACGCCGGTATTGCCATTGGTAAAAATATTGAAGAAACGACTTTTGATGATTGGAAGCTGCTACAATCAATTAATTCGGACGGTGTTTTCTTGGGTACTAAATACGGTGTGCAATACATGAAGAACCAGCCGGGTGGTGCATCAATCATTAATATGTCATCTATTGAAGGGTTTGTTGGTGACCCGAACTTGACGGCTTACAATCACTCAAAGGGTGGGGTACGAATTATGTCAAAGTCAGCAGCGCTTCATTGTGCGTTGAATGATTATAATTTACGTGTGAATACAGTGCACCCAGGTTATATTAAGACCCCATTGGTTGGTAATTTGGAGGGGGCTGAAGAGGCACAATCACAACGAACACAAACCCCAGTTGGTCACATTGGAGAACCCAATGATATCGCCTACATTTGTGTGTATCTCGCATCAGAAGAATCAAAGTATGCGACTGGTGCCGAATTTGTGGTCGACGGTGGTTACTTAGCAAAATAAGCTATATATTAGATATTAGCAAAAACGTCTCCATTGGGGGCGTTTTTTAGTATTGGTTATGTTTAGGTCAGCCAATTTAGGGTTTGGTTGATATTAGCCTACGTGCAAGTGGTCGGAATGGTATTAGTGAAATGTGTGAAATTCAGGTACAATAAAAGAAATTCACAATGGGTGCAAAGTGACCGATTGAAGATAAAAAATGGAAAGTGGGAATGACATGCCGCGCAATATATTGCCAGTTAAATTAAATGAAATTCGAGAAGGCCTTGTCAGTGATGTTTTGCATAATGGTATGGGTGTTATTCTGGTAGACAACACATATCCCGTGAAATTGGTTGATGCTTTTTTAGGTGAGACGATTCAATATCAAGTGACGCAGGTGGATCGGCTGTCAGCATTTGGACAAGTATTACAAGTGTTGAAACCTGATTCTCAGCGTATTGATGCGCAAAAGGCGTATTTGTTGACGGCCGGTGTTGCGCCGTATGTTAATTTGAGCTACGATGGTCAACTTAATTTGAAACAATGGCAAGTACAAAAAGCGTTTGCAGCACACAGCGTGAAAGTCGACGTTGCTAAGACAATTGGTACCGATCAACCCACACATTATCGAAATAAAACGGTGGTGCCCTTAAAGTATCAAGCGGGCCAATTAGTTACTGGTTTTTTTGATCGTCGGGATAAAGTGACTTTGGTGCCAATGGTTGATTACTATGTCAATCAAGTGCAAATTGACGCTGCGGTTGGTCTTGTGCGAGATGTTCTAGCGCAATTTAATACGCCTGTCTACGATGATGGGACCCATCAAGGCGCCATGCGGTATATCATGATTCGGCGTGGCTACTATTCCCATGAATTAATGGTGGTTCTAGTCAGTCATGAATCAGAGTTGCCAAATGAAGATGAGATTGCAAAAGAGATTGCTCAACGCGTGCCAGAAGTAACAAGTGTTATTCTTAATCATAATCCGCGTTCGACAAATCAACAATTGACTGGTGATAATCGGACACTTTGGGGACAAGCGGAAATTCATGATACGTTATTGGGTCGTGATTTTGTAATCGGACCGAATTCGTTTTATCAAGTTAATCCAAAAACAACCGAAGTACTGTATCAATTAGCGGCCGATGTGGCTGAACTAAAACCCACTGATACAGTGATTGATGCCTATTCTGGTATCGGTACGATTGGCTTGACAGTTGCCGATAAAGTAGCAACCGTTCTCGGAGTTGAAGTCGTCGCACGCGCGGTCGCAGATGCACAGATTAATATTGCCAATAATCATATTACGAATGCCCAATATGTGACCGCAGATGCGCCAGAACAGATGCAGCGTTGGAAAACTGAGGGACTGAAACCAGATGTGATTTTTGTTGACCCACCAAGACGTGGATTGACCACAGAATTAATGGACGCAGTAGTTGATATGCAACCTGACCGGTTTGTTTATATTTCATGTAATCCAGTGACGATGGCTCGAGATAGTGCGTATCTGTTGGCTCATGGCTACCAGATTAAAGGGTCAGTCCGACCATTAGACCAATTTCCACAAACTGCCCACATTGAAGCAGTGGCATTGTTTATTCCAAACGACGATACCAGTGTTTAATCGATAAGCTGTTGATTAAAAAAGCCACCCACTTTGATGTGTGGCCTTTGGGTTTGGCGTTGGTGGTTTAAATTGAAAAGATAAAAGCAACAATAGTAATCAAAAACGACCACGCCGAATGGCGTGGTCGTTTTATTTTCGAATTCACATGATGAGCAATCGCGTTGTTTAATTGCGTTGAATCAAAAGTGCCGCTTCATTTGACAAGAGGTCATTGAATTGCTGAACACTATAGGTTTCAGCAGACAAAGTCTGAGCATACGCTGCTACGGTTACCATGGCTTCATCGTTTGTATGACCATCCAAGACAATTAACCCATGATTACGTAAATAAAGTTGTAATTGACGGATTGTTTGGACCAGTGAGCCGGCATCAATTTGCGTGTCAATTTGGAATAGAATAACGGCAATCGGCTCATTTGGATCAAGATAATTGATAATCTGAGTAAAATTCTTTTCGATTGGCTCAACGCGAGCGGTTAAACCACTTAAAAAGAGTGAAGCTGCCATGTCGTCAATTTCATTTTTTTGATCAGAGAAAGAGAGGACGTGACCGCCATCACCGACCCGACTGGCCAGGAAGCGTGTGACATCACCAGCCTTAATGGTGGCATCAATTGCAGTGTCACCGACATGTAAATATTCATCAATGATGATTTGAGCTAAATGATGAGTTTTACGCATTTTTGAAGACCTCACGTGTTTTATATTTAAAAATAAATTCTTTCGACATAATTAACAAAAAACCACCAAGTGCCATACCTGCCAGAACGTCTGATAAGTAATGCACGCCAAGATAGACCCGACTCAATGGAATCGCAATAATTAAACTGGTTAATAATGTCAAAAATGCATAACGGATATAGTCGTTATGAATATAATAATGAACTAGGATAATGAGTGAGCCGTATAGCAATACCGCATTGAGGGCATGACCAGAAGGAAACGAGTACCCATTTTCATGCACGATATGCAGTAATGAAGGCCGGGGACGGGCAATACTGTGCTTTAAAGCAAGCATGGCGCCGAGGCCAAAGACGCCAACGTTAACAATTAAAAAAACAGCAATATCGTATTTTTTAAATAACAAAGCAATAACAAATGCAATACTAGCCACAAAAGCGGTCCAAGTTGGATTGCCAGCACGAGTTACGTTCATAAAAAACCATGACCGTTCAGGGGTAATTGGTTCGCGAATCACATTTTTGCCGAATTGATCAATGAGCTGAATATATGTTGAATGATTTAAAACACCGTATGCCAACCAACAAAAGACGAATAGGCCAGCTAAGGCACATCCAATTTGAAAATAATCAAATTTTCGCATGACGACTCCTTTTGAAATATACTATGTCTAATCTTATCACATTCCTCAATGCGAGTTGAACGGCATTAGGGTGAATCAAAGCTTATTTTGATGGTGATCAATGTCTCGCAACCAGTCGATATGTGGATTAAATGCGCAATAGATTTTGTTGCGTTAAGCTGCAATTAGTCCGAGTTTTATTTTTAAGGGTGAAACTTAGGATTTTAAAGGAATTTGGGCATAACGAACGGGCTTTTTTAGTGTATAATTTTTACATATAAAAAAATAAGACGACATTTGCTCTTTGAAGTTAAAGGTGCAGTGAATGGAGTGAGGGAAATACATGGCATATCAACATCAAGCAATTGAGAAAAAATGGCAACACTATTGGGAAGAACATCAAACATTTAAAACATCAACTGACATGGATAAGCCAAAGTATTATGTTTTGGATATGTTCCCCTTCCCTTCAGGACAAGGATTACACGTGGGACATCCAGAAGGTTACACAGCAACGGATATTCTCGCACGTATGAAACGGATGCAAGGATTTAACGTACTTCACCCAATGGGATTTGATGCATTTGGCTTGCCAACTGAAGATTACGCCATCAAAACGGGGGCTAATCCTAAAGATGTTACAGCAACCAATGTGAAAAACTTCCGTCGACAAATGAAAGCCCTTGGTTTGTCATACGATTGGTCACGTGAAGTTAATACCACGGATCCTAAGTATTATAAGTGGACGCAGTGGATTTTTGAACAATTGTATAAAAAAGGGCTTGCCTACGAAGATAAGATTATGGTCAATTGGGCCCCTGATTATAATGGCGGTACAGTTGTTGCCAATGAAGAAATTATCGATGGTAAGACGGAACGTGGGGGATACCCAGTTTACCGTGTACCAATGCGGCAGTGGGTCTTAAAAATCACCGCCTACGCTGATCGCTTGCTAGAGGATTTAGAAGATTTAGATTGGCCAGAAGCGATTAAAGAGCAACAACGACACTGGATTGGGCGTTCGATTGGTGCAGCCGTTAATTTTGCGGTTGAAGGTCAGGACGAACAAATCGAAGTTTTCACAACTCGGGCTGATACACTCTTTGGTGCCACTTATCTCGTTTTGGCGCCTGAACATGAACTCGTTGAAAAAATAGTGACGCCAGAACAAGCCGATGCTGTAACGGCGTTCAAGGCAGCGATTGCTTCAAAGTCTGACTTGGAGCGAACAGATTTAAATAAAGATAAGTCAGGTGCGTTTACCGGTTCATATGCAGTTAATCCGATTAATGGTGAGAAATTACCAATTTGGATTGGTGACTATGTATTGGCGTCTTACGGCACTGGTGCAGTGATGGCCGTGCCAGCACATGATGCTCGCGACCACGAATTTGCTAAGAAGTATGACTTACCAATTCGGCAAGTCATTGCTGGTGATGGTGTGACTGATGCACCTTATACAGGTGATGGTGCGCATATTCAATCTGATTTCCTTAATGGTATGGATACGGAAGAAGCAAAAACGGCTGCTATTTATTGGCTGACTGAACATGGTGTCGGACAGAAAAAGGTAAATTATCGCTTGCGTGATTGGATTTTCTCACGTCAACGATATTGGGGTGAGCCAATTCCCGTGATTAATTGGGCGGATGGTACGAAAACATTAGTGCCAGAAGATGAACTACCACTTCGTTTGCCTGAAACCGACAATATTATGCCTTCTGGTACCGGTGAGTCGCCACTGGTTAACATTGAAGATTGGGTGAATGTTACTGATGAACAAGGGCGCCATGGAAAGCGCGAGACCAATACAATGCCGCAATGGGCAGGGTCTTCATGGTATTATTTGCGCTACATGGATCCGCATAATCCAGATGTCTTGGTTGACCCTAAGGTTGAGGCATATTGGCAAAACGTCGACTTGTACGTTGGTGGTGCAGAACATGCGGTGCTACATCTTTTGTATGCTCGTTTTTGGCATAAAATTCTCTTTGACCTTGGCGTGGTAACAACGAAAGAACCGTTCCAGAAGTTGGCTAATCAAGGGATGATTTTGGGCAGCAACCATGAAAAAATGTCGAAATCAAAGGGTAACGTCGTTAATCCAGATGATGTTGTTGCTGAATATGGTGCAGATACCTTGCGTCTCTATGAAATGTTTATGGGACCATTAGAACAATCGATTGCATGGTCTGAAGATGGCTTAGCTGGTTCACGTCGTTGGTTGGATCGTGTTTGGCGTTTGGTGATTGATGACGATAACCAATTGCGTGACCATGTGACAACAGTCAACGACCATCAATTAGACCGGGTTTATCATGAAACGGTTAAAAAGGTGACAGCCCATTACGCAGATTTGCGCTTCAACACGGCAATTTCGCAACTTATGATTTTTGTTAATGAAGCGTATAAAGCTGATAATTTACCGGTTGAGTATGTTGAAGGCTTCATTAAACTACTTTATCCAGTGGCACCACATATGGGAGAAGAGCTTTGGCACTACTTCCAACCTGAAATGTCAGTTCAAAAGGCTGACTGGCCAACGTATGATGAGGCGAAATTAGTTGAAGCAACGGTTGAGATTGTATTCCAAATCAACGGTAAACTGCGTGGTAAAGCTCAAATGGCTAAAGATGCATCAAAGGAAGCAATGATTGAAGCAGCTTTGGCTGATGAGAATGTGCAACGTCAATTAGCAGGCGCAACACCCAAAAAGGTGATTGCGGTGCCTGGTAAGTTAGTTTCAATCGTTGTATAAAATTCACACTTTCTTCACAAATAACGATTACAATAAACAAAATTAAAATCACGGGTGCCATATGTGGACCCGCGATTTTTTTAAACCCAAGAAGATAAATTTATTTGGCATGAAGGGATAATTGTGACTAAGATGTACAGAATTAACCAGCGGATGACTGTTGATCTAAAAACACTGAGTATGGCCGTATTAAACGGAAACAGTCTAGCGATTATTATTGCTTTGTTACCAGCATCATTAACGACGGGCGTTATTGGTATTATTGGCGTGAATGATTGGACTAATTCAATCAGTGTGATGACAAACGCTGCGCAAAGCATTTTACCGGTGTTAGCAGCTTTTGCGGTTGCACATGCATTACGGATGGGTACATTAGAAGCAGCTAGTATGGGGTTAGCGACTTTTGTCTCTTCAGGTGTTTTAAATGTGACCTCGGCAGGCATGATGATTAAAGGGACAGGATCCATCTTAAATATTATGCTGATGTCATTTGTCTCGACCTTAATCGTTTTGGGCCTTAGAAATCGGCTCGGCGCGTATAAAATGATCGTGTTGCCAACGGTGACGCTCTTAATTGGTGGCCTGATTGGTCAGGCAACTTTACCAAGCATGATTTGGATTCAAAATGCTGTCGGTCAGGCAGTCAGTGGGGCGACCAGTTTTACCCCAGTGTTGATGGGACTATTCTTAGGCGCAGCCTTTGCTTTTCTCATTACATCGCCATTGTCATCTGTCGGTATTGCAACCGCCATTTCACTGGTCGGCATTGGATCGGGTGCAGCCAACGTTGGGATAGCAACGGCGGCATTGATGTTAGCAATTATGGGGTATTCGGTTAATGCGATGGGTGCAACGTTAGCCCATGTGATTGGGTCACCGAAAATTCAATTGGCGAATTTGATTAGAAAGCCAATTCTCTATCTTCCCATTATGTTTGCTGGGGGAATTGGGGGTGCGCTAGCGGCAGTTCTAAAGATTCAGGGTACCGCATTCTCAGCTGGGTTTGGTTTTTCAGGTTTAATTGGGCCAATCACAGCATGGAATATTACGCCGGGGAACGATGCACCCATTCGTATTGTGGTGGCATACCTTGTCGTGACTGTCTTAGGTGCAGTTTTCACAGCATGGTTATTTATTGAAAAACTTCATTTGGTGGCACCAGATGATTTAAAGTTACTTGATGAGGATTAAATTCAAAAAAAGGTAAATGTAGACGCCTTTTTAACGATTAAAATTCAAAACACCACACCGAGTTTATCGTGTATAATTAACTCATGTGTGGTTTTTATATTGGCGCTATAGTTCAACAGGATAGAACAAGGACCTCCTAAGTCTTAGATCACAGTTCGAGTCTGTGTAGCGTCATTCAATCGCAATCAAGTTGATTTTGATTGTGTCAAATTGAAAAATTGCATGACCAATGATGAATGTATCAGATGATAAATTAATGAACAGTGAAGGGAGTAGCTATGACTGATGAAACGCATACCAGTCGAGGTATTCGTCGTGAAATGACGTATGACGAAGTGACGGCGTTACTGAATGGAAAAACGCTGGCTGAAGTTTTGGCGGATAATTCTTATGCCAGTCATGATTTTCAACCCCCCTCAGCAGTGACGACTGGGCAAACGACACCTCCCCCAACGACTAATAATCAGGTAGAGATGAAAATGCCAGGCACGCAAAATAACCAGGTAGCACCGAGTGAACCTCATTCAAGCCGACCAGTATCTGTACCAGACCCAATCCTTGCGACTTCAGAAACGGATGGCGATATGCCACATCAAAAACATCGGCGAGGATTGACCTTTGTCACACCGGAAATTTTAATGCCTAAAGATGATTTAACACATCATATTAAAGTGACCGAAGTTTCAGATACATTTGATTACCGTAATCAAACGCTAAAGCCGGAAGAAAAGCGCAGTACATTGATTAGTGAGCAAGGCTTGTTGCATGACGAGGAAGCAAAGCAACGTGCGAAGTCTGCACCGCTAAGTACCCAATCAAAAATGCTACGTGGGTCATTGTGGATGACATTAGGTAATTTATTTTCACGATTATTGGGTGCTTTGTACATTATTCCCTGGACGATGATGCTTGGTGTGACGTATTCAACGAGTGCCAATGGACTATATGCGCAAGGTTATCAAATTTATTCGGTCGCATTACTGATTGCCACCGCTGGATTACCAAATGTCTTAGCGCGACTAGTGGCTGAATATGCCGCGAAAAAACAATTTGGGCGAATTAAATATATTTTTAGACAGTCACTCATTCTGGGTGGCATCATGGGCGTTATCTCAGCACTAGCCCTTTATATGCTGGCTGGTCCACTGTCACAAGGTAACCCAAACGTTGTACCAGTGATTCGATCATTGGCAGCGGCAGTCTTAGTCATTCCAATTTTGTCAATGCTACGCGGCTATGTGCAGGGATTTGAATTTATGTCAATTTCTGCTACGTCACAAGTGGTTGAACAATTTGTTCGTGTTGTTTATATGTTAGGTATGACAGCGTGGATTATGTTGGGTAAACATGGTAATTGGGTTGACGCGACTGTGCAGTCTACTTTAGCTGCATTTTTTGGTGCCATGGCCGGTATCTTGGTCGTGTTGATTGGGATCGCCCGGCGAAAAAATTATTTTGATAGTCAATATGTATTAACCGGTATCAATGGTACGGATGATAGTGTGATGTGGAAAATGATGCGCCAGGCATTACCGGTGATTTTTGCGGGTTCGGCTATCGCATTAGTCCAAGTTATCGATCAATTTACATTTTTTAAAATTATGAATCGAGCAACACAGTATTCGAGTGCGATTATTGATCAAATGTTTGCGCAATTTTCGTTTAATTCAAATAAATTAGTGATGTTAGTTGTTTCCCTGGCAGTTGCCATGGCCGAAACCACCTTACCGATGTTATCGCGGGCGAAAGCCTTGGCTAACCCGGTTGAGATTGGACAACAAGTTAGTTTTGCTCTGAAATTATTGGCCTTTGTTATTTTGCCAGCTTCACTTGGAATGGCTGCGGTTGCCCATCCATTGTACGTCGTTTTCTATGGGACAAGTGATTTGCAAAATGGTGTGTTAATTTTACAGTATGCTAGTTTCGTTGGGATTATGTTCGGCTTGTATATGGTCGTCCTTGCCGTTTACCAAGGAATTGGTGAAATCAAATTTACCGTTTACTTAATGGGTTTGATTTTAATCATCAAGTTAGTCTTACAATACCCACTAACGGTTTGGTTTAAAGGTATGGGACCATTGATGGCGACCTTAATGGCCTTTGCCATTTGCCTCGTTTGGTCCGTTTGGCGTCTCATTAAACGCTATCCAGCTAATTGGCATCGGTTAAATTATTCAATGATGTTGATGTTATTTTGGAGCCTTGTGACCTATTTGGTCGTTGCACCGATTGTGAATACGCTTAATATTTTTGTTAACGACTCACGCATGACACAAATGATTGTTTTGCTGATTGGTGTGCTTATCGGTGGGGGAATTTATGGAACGGCAGCGCTTAAGACGCACCTTGGGGTTGAAATATTGGGTGATCGTGCACGTCGCTTGGCAGAAAAATTACCCTTTTAGGGGAGAAATATGATTACAACAACAAAACCTTTTAATACGTTCACTTGGTTACAAGTCCACAAGATGGCACCGAAAGACCGTGAACAGTTGTACAAGCAGTACCATATCTCAAATGAGTTGATCAACTACGCGATTGATCCATACGAAAGTGCGCGGATTGAGCTTGATGATCAAGCAATGCTGATTATCTTTGATGTGGTGACGCCAACATCATCGATTGCCACAACTGAGCCGGTTGGTTTGTTGATTGATACAAATCAACAAACTTTGGTGACGTTCACGCGCGATGAAACGAGCTATATTACAACTTATATTGAACAAATTGTAGCGCACTATTTACAAAAACAGCATCAAGAATCAACACCAGTTGACGTACTAATTAGTGCGTTAACTGTCCTAGCTAGTAAATTTCAATCGGCGATTTTAGAAATTAATCGGCGACGTAATCCTATTCAACGTGAAATACGATTGGTGAAAAATACGCAAGGAAAAGTGGATGAATTAATGGATCTACAAACTGATTTAATTTATCTTTTGAATTCATTGCATACTGATTTTGATTTATTGAGTGTCTTGGCTAAGCAACAGACAATCCGCTTGACCCCAGCACAAATAGAATTAGTTGAAGACACGCGTGTTGAATTGAATCAAGCCATTGATACCGGTGAACTCTCACAAATGGTGACCAATCAAGTGGCAGATTCTTATGCAAATTTAGCTAATAGTAACTTGAATTGGACCATGAAATTATTAACGGTTTTCACAATTGTCCTCACAATTCCAAATATTGTCTCTGGTTTTTATGGTCAAAACGTGGCGAAATTGCCATGGGCGGGGATGCGCAATTCATGGCTGATTACGATTATTATCGTCATTATTTTAATGATAGTGACAATTTGGTTGATGTGGCGTTCCGGCTTCCTAAAAAAATAGCCTTGGAGATTTTCATTGACTTGTGTCATAATATTCGGTAAGATTATTAGGTTATCGATAGCAAATACGGAGGTAAATAACCATGGCTGTTAAATCACCATACAATTCATGGGCTGGTAAGCGTCCAGTTAACCATGATGCGAATAAAAAGGCTCGTCAAGAGACGACTGTTAATATCCAAGCTTGGGCAAAGGGTAAAGCAGAATTAGAAAGCAAGTAAGCACTTGTTTTTGAAGCATTTACAAATCGTAAAATAAATACCGTTAGATAATGTTAATTATCTGACGGTATTTTTTTTGATGTTCAGGACCTGATAAATACCATCATAATACGTAACGACTTAATTTGAACATATTGCCAGTGTATCGTAAATAAGTAATAATGTAGTTATAATACATTGAATAGTAGGGAGTAGTTATGATGTTGCAAAACGAATTTGAACAATTCAATCAGTTAGGACATCTCAATCTGGTTATGCCAATCATATTAGGTTTATTAGCCCTTTTTGGTGTGCTGTTTTATCAATCATATCGAAAAAATCGGGTACGTTTGTTAAATGGGTATTTGGCTAGCATCATTATGATGTTACTAGGTGTTTTAGTTACCGTTAGTTTGCTAATGTTGCGAAATCCGGTTTTCTTTAGCGTTTGGGTAGTTTTGCTGGTCATTCTATTGATTGTGCTAACCATCATTTTCAGTTTGCTCTACTTAATATTGATTATTAATGGTTTATTGATGTGGTACCGCGAATCCTTAAATCTTGCGAACAGCTTGACATTAATTCTCGGGGTGGCCTTGGTGATCTATCCGTTAATTATTGATGGGTTGCAAAGAATCTTACCACAGTGGCTGATGTTGATGCTTAATTTAGCAGAAGGGTTATTATTGACGTATTTTGTGGTTAATTTCTTGGCGTTTATGTTGTCATTTCTTTTGTTACGTTTGACCCGTCCTAAATTTGATAAAGATTATATCATTGTCTTAGGCGCAGGATTAATTAATGGCCGGGAGGTGTCAAATTTATTAGCGTCACGTATCCAACGCGGGATTGATTTTGCGAATCGACAAATTTCAGCCACTGGAAAAACACCTTATTTGATCTTATCCGGTGGGCAAGGTGGGGATGAGGCAATAGCAGAAGGATTGGCCATGCAAGCGTATGTATTAGAACATCAACTCTATGACGCGGATTATATCTTACCGGAGACCGCGTCAAAAAACACCTTAGAAAATATGCTTTTCTCAAAACAACTTATGACATCAAGAAATATAAAGGTTGACAAAGGTGTCTTTGCAACGAGTGATTATCATGTTTATCGGGCGACAGGTTATGCCTTGTTTGCAGGATTAAATATTAGTGGTCTGGGTGCCAAAACACGTAAGTATTTTATTCCTTCAGCACTAATCCGTGAGTACATTGCAATTTTGATGCAACATAAACGGTTTCATCTCATAATGGTTATTATGATATTATTGATAGCTATCGTTGTGGGTGTGTTTACCGGTTATTATACGTATTGGCGCTAAGTGTGAATGATTGTGCATTAAAGATTGCTTTTTTGACGCGATTAAATGTGAACAAAAGATGAAATGAGTCTACGATGCGTATTTAACCATTTGAAAAACGGTATAATAGAACTGGAACAGAAATTGACAAAAGAACTGTGGAGGCAAATAATGGCAAATGCAAATTTTGGTGTCGCTGGGTTAGCTGTTATGGGGCGTAATCTTGCATTAAATGTTGAATCACGTGGGTATACGGTTGCAGTGTATAATCGTTCGCGTGAACGGACAGATGATTTGGTGCAATCGCATCCTGACAAACAATTTGTACCAAGTTATACAATTGAAGATTTCGTTCAATCAATTGAGCGACCACGGCGTATTTTATTGATGGTCAAGGCTGGTGCCGGGACGGATGCAGTGATTGAAGAATTGTTGCCATTCCTTGACCAAGACGATATTTTGATTGATGGTGGAAACACTTTTTATGAGGACACGATTCGTCGCTCGAATTATTTAGCTGAATCAGGAATTAACTTTATTGGCATGGGTGTTTCTGGGGGTGAACTTGGCGCACTTCAAGGACCATCTATGATGCCTGGTGGGCAAAAGGCAGCTTATGATTTAGTTGATCCAGTCTTAAAGGAAATTGCCGCGCGTGCACCAGAAGATGGAAAGCCAACGGTGGCTTATATTGGTCCAGATGGTGCTGGTCACTACGTTAAAATGGTACACAATGGGATTGAATATGGCGATATGCAATTGATTTCAGAAGCCTATGATTTGTTGAAACGGGTCTTAGGTTTGACCCCTGAAACGTTGGCAGCCACATTCAAGCAATGGAATGCTGGTGAGTTGGATTCATATTTGATTGAAATCACGGCTGATATTCTAACTCGTCGGGATGATTTGGGCAGCGATGCGCCAATTGTCGATATGATTTTGGACCGTGCGGGTAATAAAGGGACTGGTAAGTGGTCATCACAATCAGCCTTAGAAGTTGGGGCCCCCCAGTCATTAATCACTGAATCAGTATATGCGCGCTATATTTCGGCGATGAAAGATGACCGACTTGCAGCGGCAGAAGCTTTACATGGACCAGATTACAAATTTGATGGTGATTTAGAAGCAACGATTGAAGATATTCGTCAAGCACTGTATTTTGGTAAAATCATGTCATATGCACAAGGATTTGATCAGTTACGCATGGCATCAGATCACTTTGATTGGAACTTGCCATTTGGTGAATTGGCACAACTTTGGCGGGCGGGTGCCATTATTCGGGCACGCTTCTTGCAACGCATTACAGATGCTTATCAAGCTGAACCAGAATTGCATAACTTGCTATTAGACGATTACTTTAAGACTGTCGCTGAAAAGTATCAAGCTGCTGCACGACGGGTGGTAGCATTGGCAGTACAAGCTGGTATCCCAGCGCCATCATTGGCAGCTGCGGTCGCTTACTTTGACTCATATCGTTCGGCAGTCTTGCCAGCGAATTTGATACAAGCTCAGCGTGATTATTTTGGCGCTCACACTTATGAGCGGACGGATAAGCCAGCTGGGGAAATGTATCATTATTCTTGGTACGATGAAGCTTAATCGAAATGAAGCACAATTAAAACAAGACATTGGTGTCTTGTTTTTTTATTGGTCGGAATTTTCAACGCGGTGAAAAATGAGGCATTTTGATTGTCGTTGCCAAACAATTCTGCTATTCTTATGACAGTTTAGCTTAATTTTTTGGCTAATAAATCTGTGTTTTAGTGGGGGAGTTAGTGATGGAACAAAAAGTGACTTTGAAACAAGATTTAGGTCTGATTTCTGGCTTAGCATTAGTTGTTGGAACGGTGATTGGATCAGGTGTGTTTTTTAAACAGGCCAGTGTTTTACAAACGACTGGGAATCAAACGCTTGGTCTTTTGGCTTGGACACTCGGTGGTGTCATCACTTTGGCTGCTGGATTGACAGTGGCAGAAATTGGGTCCCGAATTCCAGATGCTGGTTCAGGTGGTTTTTATAGTTATATTGAAAAAATTTATGGTCACTTTTGGGGCTTCATGACCGGCTGGTCGCAGGTGATTGTTTATGCGCCGGCGGTTATTGCATCAATTGGGGGCTATGCAGCTCATTTGACAGCTAATTTTCTTGGTATTGATATGGTTTGGGCGCGTTACATTGGTATTTTTTATATTATATTCATCGCTGGATTAAATCTTTTGGAAAATAGGATTGCGGCGGTGTTCGCTGTTACAACGACTATCATTAAAATGATTCCTATTGTTGGGTTAATGATTTATGGTATCTTTTTTGGTCATGCGAATGCGTTGGGACAGACTATGACGCAAGTGACATCAACGACCAGCGGTAGTTTTGGGATGGCAATTTTAGCGACCTTATTTGCCTATGATGGTTGGGTGTTGGTCGCAAATATTCGTGGGGAAATGCGTCGACCTAAGCGCGATTTACCATTGTCGATTATTCTTGGTGTGACGTTGGTCTTGGTTGCGTATGTCGGTGTGACTTTTGGTGTTTATCGGACGTTACCCAGCGCAACCATTATCAGTTTAAAGGATAATGCGGTGTTTGCCATTATCCAATCCGCATTTGGCACATTTGGTGGTCGCTTACTTTCAGTTATTATTATTATTTCAATGTTAGGGACGATGAATGGAAAGATGGTGGCCTTTCCACGTATGGCGTATATGATGGCGCAAAATGGTTTGTTTCCAAAATATTTAGCACGTCTTAATCGTCGGACGTTTGTCCCTTCAAACGCCACCTTGTCATTAAGTGGCTTAACAATTTTACTCACATTGTTTACAAATTCAGCTGACCGTATTTCTGACATGGCGATGTTTACGATTTGGTTGTTTTATGTCGCTGCATTTATTGGCTTATTCGTTTTACGGTATCGTCAGCGAGATCAGGAGCGCCAAATTGATTTTAAAGTGCCTCTTTTCCCAGTGACACCCTTGATTGGTGTTTTTGGTGGCTTATTCGTTGTGGTATCAACGATTCAAAGTGATTTTTCGGGAACAATCGTTTCAATCCTGATGGTTGCGGTTGGGATCCCTGTTTATTATTACTTTACGCATCACAATCAATAGTGTTGTACCACATTGAACGGATTGGAGGCCTTATAGATGGTGACATGGTTTGAACGAACGAAGCCTTATGAACAAGCATTGATTGATGATTTGGATCAAATTATCAAAATTCCGTCTATCTTAGATTCCAAAACTATCAGTGAACAAACGCCTTATGGCGCCGATATGATTCGAGCCTTAAGTAAAATGGAAGCTTTTGCTCGCCGTGATGGTTTTTCATATGGTCGTGTGAATAACCAAGTGACTTGGATTGAATATGGACCAAGTCAAGCTGAAGAGTCAATCGGGATATTAACGCATATTGATGTGGTTGCTGCCGGTGATGGTTGGTTACGTGATGCGTTTAAACCTGAAATTCTCAATGGGCTTTATTTTGGTCGTGGCGCACACGATATGAAGGCCGATTTAATGAGTGCATACTATGCTCTGAAGTATTTGAAAGATAATCATATTCAGGTGCAACGTAAAATCCGCTTAATTATTGGAACCGACGAAGAAACGGGTTGGCGTGATTTACCACAATATTTTGCCGCCGAGGGGAGCCGACCATGGGCTTTTCGCCTGATGGCGCTTTTCCAGTGATTAATGGTGAGAAAGGGTTTGTAACTTTGCGTTTGAGATTTGCTAGTGAGTCTGCGGGTACTTATCGCTTGAAACGATTTATTGCCGGCGATCGCGCCAATGTTGTTCCTGGTGAAGCTCGTGCTCGAGTAGATGTACCAGATCAAGATGCTTTCATACACGCCTATGCAAATTATTTGAAACGTTATCCTTTTTTACGCGGAAAAGCGAATAAAATTAACCAGTCATCACGTGTCGCATTAACACTTTTCGGGCAACAAGCGCATGGTGCATATCCAGAAGATGGACAAAATGCCGGTACGTATTTAGCTAATTTTTTAGCTCGTTTTGAATTTGCAGGGCATGCGGCACAATTTTTAAATTTTATTGGTCATCAAGTGCATGATGATCCGTTTGCGGTTAAGATTGGCTTGTCGTATGAAGATCAAGTCATGGGAAGGCTCACTTTAAATGTTGGTGAAATGCGTTATTCCGACCATGGACAAGGTGCAATCGTTTTAAATATTCGCTACCCATTAGGCGTAACAGTTGATAAAATAAAAAAGCAGGTACAAATAAGCTTTGGTAAGCGAATACCAATGCTGTTAACTGAAGAAAGTGTTAGTATGTTACCGCACTTTGTATCGGAAACAGATGAATTAGTGGGGACGCTATCATTAGTTTATGCGAGTCAGACGGGCTTTTATCGGCGGCCACAAACTTCAAATGGTGGATCCTACGCGCGTTTATTGCGCCGTGGTGTGGCCTTTGGTGGTCAGTTCCCAGATGTGCCAGTGTCGAGTCATCAGGCAAATGAGAACACGCCGGTTGCTAATCTGACCAAAGCAATGGCAATTTTTGCTGAATCATTAATTTTATTAGGCAATCCAAAGCAAAATAATCAATAATGAAATAAAACGCAATTCATATGGGAGTAGCATGAAGAAAATAGAAAAAGGACGTCAATTTGTGACTGAACACTTAACATTGTTTCGGTGCTTAGTTTGTGATCAACCTTATGATCATCTGAATGAGAATAGTTTGGTTTGTGTTAATGGGCATCAAATTGATTTAAATAAACGCGGTAGTTTAGTGTTTTTGAACCATGCCGTGAATACAGAATATGATGATAAAATGTTGGCTGCACGGCGGCGAGTGCTGGCAGCCGGCCTTTTTGATGGCATTATTGATGCGGTTGGTCGGGCGCTTCCTGATACGCCACAAACACTTTTAGATGTTGGTACTGGCGAAGGAACACCACTCATGCGTCTTTTGGAGCGGCGGCAGGTTGGTGATACTGCAGTCGGATTTGATATTAGTAAAGCGGGCATTAATCTGGCGACCCAGCTGACGACTGATGCTTTTTTTACGGTAGCTGATTTGGCCCAATTACCATTTAATGATCAAAGTTTCGATAGTGTCATCGAGTTCTTTTCACCTAGTGCATATCGTGAATTTAACCGGGTTGCCAAACCAAATGGTCACTTGGTTAAGGTTATTCCAGCTAGTGGTTACCTCAAAGAATTACGAGAAATGCTCTATCCGACGACATCAGAGAATCATACCTATGATAATACGCGAGTACGAGAATTATTTGCAGCGCATTACCCTGACATGACAAGTGAACACGTTACGTATTCATGGACAATTCCAATGGATTTGTGGGTCGATTTACTACACATGACACCTTTGCATTGGGGTGCGCGTCCGGAGGCACAAGCTGCTGCGGAACAAAAACAATTAACTCAAGTGACGGTCGATGTTTTAGTTTTATCAACAAATATTAATAAAAACATATAAGAACATGGTAATCTTACTTTTTTTTCGGTAAAATAGTATCAAATGGATTTTAATTAAGAAGAAAGGGGACCGGGTATGTTTCCAGAAAGATTACGTGAACTGCGGAAAAGTCGCAATATTACGCTAGAGACTCTGGCTGAAGCGTTGAATAAACAACTAGATCCAGGTCAAAAGCCAAATACTGCAGCGCAGATTGGTAATTGGGAACGTGGTGACCGGTCACCTTCATATCTAGAAGTACGAAAATTAGCGGATTTCTTTGATGTAACAATGGACTTTCTCGTGGGACGGATTAGTGTCGAAAAGACCGATTTGTCTTTGTTATTCTTATCGGGTAAAGAAATTGATTATAACGGTAAAGCTTTGACGGATCAGGATCGATTTGACATTTTTCAAATTATCAATCGTCATTTTGCTGAAAAAAATAGTATATTTAGTTTTGATGAAGACCTACCAGTCAATCATCAAGGAGATTTATTTTAATATGAAAAATCAACAGATACATGTTGGTGAGGAACAGCTCATTGAGGAGGAATATCTCAATGAGCTGTTGCATTATCAAGCCCAATTTAAAATGGTACCAAAGATTAGTCAGTTGATTGAAATGGTTATTGATGCCATTTCAGCATTAAAAATGGGGAATTTACCGCCAAGGTTGCCGGTGTTAGAAATAGATGAGGCAATGATCGCTGATTTACAACAATCAGTATTGGCACGTTATCCAAATCAACCTGAGCTGGGGAATGCCTTTTGGCAGACGCAAATCAATGCACTATCAGAATTGGATTTTTTGTTCCGTCATTTTAGAGATTTCATCATTGAACAATTCAGTATGTACGGATATATTTCGGCACCTTGGATTCAAGCCCTATCAAAGTACCTTAATGGTCGAACAACACTTGAATTGATGGCTGGAAGAGGTTATTTAACAGCGGGGTTGCGGGCGTGTAATCAAGACCAACTAATTGTCGCAATCGATAATGCCACATGGATTAATCAACCTGATGTTCGCCATCAATCTGAAATCACTGCGGTTGAGCACCTTGATGTCCAATTAGCATTGGAAAAATATGGGGCACAGTCTGAAGTGATTATTATGAGTTGGGCGCCTGACACTTCAGAAATTGATGTTGCGGTTTTAGAATGGATTCGGATGCATTTTAAGGGTGAGCTAATCGTCATTGGTGAATTAGAGGGGGCCACTAATTCAAAGAAGTTCTGGCAAACAGCGCAAATAACACCGATTAAAAGTTTAAATGATAGGTATCCAAGTTTTGATCTTATTGATGAAAAAACCTATCATGTGGAATAGAGAGAGGATTGATTAAATGAATCTCGGGTGTAATTTGCTTGAAAAACGCTATTCCGTCATGTATTATTAAAGAATTATGTGAAAACGATTAATAAATAAAACAGTAGAGGGTATGAATATGGGGATTTGGCAACGAATGAGTCGTCGCGAAGATGCGGCAAATTATGAGGATCGAGATGCAAAGCTACAGCGTGTGCTAGGAGTAAAGGATTTTTTGGCTTTAGGTGTTGGTACGATTGTATCTGCATCAATTTTTACGTTGCCAGGTGTTATTGCGGCTGGTCATGCAGGGCCAGCGGTAATTATTTCATTTATTGCCGCCGCAATTGTCGCGGGACTCATTGCGTTTGCCTATGCTGAAATGGCTGCCGCCATGCCCTTTGCTGGTTCAGCATATTCTTGGATTAATGTCTTGTTTGGTGAATTTTTTGGTTGGATTGCCGGTTGGGCATTATTGGCTGAATACTTTATTGCCTTAGCTTTTGTTGGCTCAGGCTTGTCAGCAAATTTACGTGGTTTGCTCACTGAACTCGGTGTACAAATTCCGACTGTGTTTGCAACGCCAATTTTATCAGGTGGCTTTGGCGATGTGATTGCTGTTGGGGCAATTTTACTTGTGACGACATTATTAAGCCGAGGTGTTAAGAACGCATCACGGGTTGAAATTTTTCTGGTTTTAGCAAAAATATTTGCGATTGTTCTTTTCTTATTAGTCGGATTAACCGCATTTCAAACTAAGAATTTACATCCTTTTATACCTGCCTATGATGCAACAATTAAGCCAGGTCCATTTGGTGGTTGGCAGGGAATTTGGGCTGGTGTATCCGGAATTTTCTTATCATATATCGGATTTGATTCGATTGCTGCTAATTCAGCAGAAGCTAAAAATCCAGGTAAAACAATGCCTCGTGGTATATTGGGCTCATTATTGATTGCGGTTGTGCTCTTTTCAGCTGTTTCAATTGTTTTAGTTGGTATGTTTAAATATACGCGGTATGCCAACAATGCTGAACCGGTCGCTTGGGCATTACGAATGATTGGTCATCCAATTGTGGCTGCAGTGGTTGGTGCAATTGCGGTTGTAGGGATGTTAAGTGCTTTGATTGGTATGAGTATGGCAGGTTCACGTCTGATTTATTCCTTTGGTCGTGATGGACTATTACCAAAACAACTTGGTAAGCTCAACGCCAAGCATTTACCTAATGTTGGGTTGTGGAGTCTGACTGCTGTAGCAGTATTGATTTCGGAATTTTTTGAATTTTCGCAATTGGCGCAATTAATTTCGGCAGGGACACTGGTTGCCTTTATTTTCGTGTCCTTAGGCATTTATCGTTTGCGCCCACGTGAAGGACGTGATCTAACCGATCCAGCATTTAAAATGCCATTGTATCCAATTTTACCAGCCATAGCGGCGCTTAGTGCCTTTGGTGTATTAATGGGCTTGGGAATTGATGCAAAAGTGATGATGCTGGGCTGGTTTGTGTTAGGTGTAGTGATTTATTTTGTATATGGTATAAAACATTCGATTATGAATGATGAACGAATAACAAGATAAACTGAGTGGTGGATTGTTGTCACGTTTATGAGACGAAAAGGAGTTTTAAACAATGACTTATTCCTTAAATTGGGACTTGGATGCTATTTTTCCGGGTGGGATACACTCGCCGGCGTTGAAGAAAAAATTAGCATTATTACAACAACAAATTGATTCGTTTTCGCATGCGGTTAGGCAGTATCAGTTAAGTGATGAGACGGAAAATTATACAAAATTAGCTCAGTTAACTGAAGATTATCAAACGATTCTCGCAGGTCATTTGACGGTTGATCTATTTGTTAATGCGCATTTTGCCGCAGATTTTACTAATGCCATTTACCGGCCGTATATGTCACAGGTCGAATCATTGGCAGTGGCTTTGAATGAGCCTGAGAATGGTTTAAAAAAAATATTGGCAACGTTTGATACATCAGTATTTGAACAAATTATGCAGCTTCCTGCTTTTACAGATATTAGTTTTGCGTTAAAAGAATTGCGACGAGAAGCCCAACGCTTATTGGATGATCAAACTGAGGAAGTGATGGCCAAATTAGCAGTCGATGGCATTCACGCATGGTCTGCACATTATGAAACATTAGCTGGCACGTTGAGTTTGACATTTACAGATGAAAACAATCACGAACAAACGATTTCTGCGGGACAGGCGCTGAATCAATTAGATGGTTATCCGAATGCGCAAGTACGCCGACGTATTATGCAGGCCTATGAAGTCATGTGGGGGCAGGCAGAAAATCTCGCTGCTGATTCGCTCAACCATATTGCTGGGGCAAGGTTGACCATGCAAAAAGCGCACGGGTTTAATGATTACCTGAGTGAACCGTTGATGTTAAATCGCATGTCAAAAAAGACGCTTGAGACGATGTGGCAAGTCGTTGATGCGAATAAAACAATGTTTAAACCATTTTTTGAACGAAAGGCACAGTTGTTGGGGCTGGATGGTATTGCATGGCAGGACCAAGTTGCACCAATTACAACGCTGGGAGATTATACACCAACAGAATTGAGTTATGATGCTGCCGCACAACTGATTATTCAAAATTTTAAGCAATATTCGCCAAAAATGGCTGATTTTGCGGCCCATGCTTTTGAACATCGATGGATTGAGGCCGAAAATCGACCAGGCAAACAGCCGGGTGGATGGATGGAAAGTGTGCCGGATATCCATGAATCGCGTATTTTTCTGACATTTACTGGGTCGGTTAACGATGCTGCAACCATTGCCCATGAATTGGGGCATGGTTTTCATTCGAGTGTATTAACAGACTTACCACCATTGCGGGATCAATACGCAATGAATGTCGCTGAAACGGCATCAACATTTGCCGAATTAGTGGTCAATGACGCAAGTGTATCTGCTGCAAAGAGCGATGCTGAAAAAGTCGTTTTGCTGGATGCAAAAATGGCGAATCCAGTCGCAATGTTTCTAAACATCCATGCGCGGTTTGAATTTGAAAATGCTTTCTATCAAGAACGTGCTAAGGGTTATGTGACAGCTGACCGATTGAATACATTGATGAGTGCCGCGCAAGAAGATGCTTTTGCAGGTGTTCTAACGGAAAAACATCCACATTTTTGGGCTTCTAAGTTACATTTTTATGGTGATACGGTGCCGTTTTATAATTTCCCATATACATTTGGCTATTTATTTAGTGCTGGTATTTACGCATGGGCTCAAGAACAACCAGATTTTGAAACGGCGTATATTGCTTTGTTACGTGATACAGCTGCAATGTCAACTGAAGAATTGGCCCAGCAACATTTGGGTGTTGATTTAACGCAACCAGATTTTTGGCAGGCTGGGGCTGATATGGTGAAAAAAGATATTCAAAATTATTTGGCGTTATCAGCACAATTTGTATAATGCTGGTGATTGGGAACCGCAATTGACCTTGGCAAATTTCAAGGTCTTTTTTTATAGTGTCATTCAAGTATCTGTTGGATTGAAAAGCAATTTAACATCTGTTTGAAATAGGTGGATAAATCGACGCATGATTAAGGAAAAGATTGATTTAAAGTACAATGTGACTTGAGAACTTAATAGTGATTGAGACCTTAGTGAAGGCACTCAGCCGTTTAAACATTGTTGATTTTGGTGTACAATGTAAGACATATATTTTGCAAATTAGTGGGAGAAAAACCCATTATCTCAGGCAAACATGAGATGGGAGTAAGGCATGAGTTTTAAAAGTTCATTAGCAACAATCGTTGGTCGGACAACGTACTGGCTATTACATGATGTACTTAAACGAGGTGGGACATCATTACCAGGTAAATTGGCTGCGAAAATTGATCCGCAAGCACTACAGCATATGGCCAATCAGTATGATGTCATTATTGTAACTGGTACCAACGGTAAAACACTGACAACCGCTTTAATCACACGAGTTTTGCGTGAAAAATATGATAACGTAATCACAAATCCATCAGGTTCAAATATGATGCAAGGTGTGATTGCTACCATGTTATCAGCCAAAGTTAAAGATGTCGCTGAAAAGACATTAGTGATTTTGGAGGTGGATGAAGCTAATGTTGCAGCTGTGACACAGCAGTTAAAACCAAAAGCCTTCGTATTGACGAATATTTTCCGAGATCAATTGGATCGATATGGTGAAATTTATACGACGTATGAAAAAATACTAGCAGGCATTCGGCTTGTACCAGAAGCAATGGTGATTATGAATGCAGATTCACCTGTCTTTATGCGTGGTGATTTACCGAATCCTAAGCTATATTTTGGGTTTAACCATTTGCCAGCCACAGGTGATGAGCGTGCTCCGTTAAATACTGATGGTGTTTTGTCACCAACAGATCATACGATTTTGTCTTATCGTTTTCGAACGTATGCTAATCAGGGATTTTATTTTTCGCACTCAGATGATTTTAAACGGCCGGTACTGGACTATGCAGTGACAAAGATTAATCAATTGACGCCGCGTTTTTCTAACTTTGACATTGATGGCGAGACGTTCCAGATTGAAATAGGCGGACTTTATAATATTTACAATGCATTAGCAGCATATACTGTTGGTCGTTGGTTAGGTGTGGAAGTGAGCCAAATTAAACATGCTTTCGAAGCAAATGCACAAATATTTGGTCGACAAGAAGTCATTCGCGTACATGATAAAGAAGTGACGATTGTGTTAATCAAAAATCCAGTTGGAACGAATCAAGTATTGGATATGATGAAAACTGATTCAGAACCATTCTCATTGATTGCACTATTAAATGCGAACTATGCAGATGGTATTGATACGAGTTGGATTTGGGATGCTGATTTTGAATCGCTCAAAACAATGGGTGTACAAACAGTTGCTACTGGTGGTGAGCGTTATCGAGATCTATATGTGCGTTTGAAAATGGCTGGATATGGTGATCATCCTTATTATCCTGATTTGAATGATATTGTGACCGCAATTGACCAAATGCCAACAACACATGTTTACATTGCTGCAACGTATACAGCGATGTTGCAGTTGCGAGAAAAATTGGCACAACAAGGCTTCATTGCGGGCGGTTATTAATTTAGGTGCTTAAAAGTGAGATTTGTTAGAGTCAGAGCTTGACGATAGAGAGGTAAAAAATGGCAGACTATCAATTACATGCCGCGCATTTATATGCCGATTTAATGAACACATATGGTGACTATGGTAACTTAGTTGCATTACGATATTATGCGCAACAAATAGGTGTTGACTTGGACGTCTCACTTGTATCGATTGGTGATGAATTTGATGATCAACAGTATGATTTTGTCCTATTTGGCGGTGGTCAAGATTACGAAGAAGCGATTGTTGCCAAGGACTTGCCGTTAAAAGCTGCAGGAATTAAACGATATATCGAAGCGGACGGTCCGTTGCTGGGTGTCTGCGGTGGTTTCCAGTTATTAGGTCAATATTTCTTGTTGGCCGATGGCACAAGAATTGAAGGTGTTGGTGCCATGCAACACTATACTTTGAATCAACCCCATAATCGTTTTACCGGCAATGTAGAAATTGTGAATCAAGAAACTGGTCAAAAATATCGTGGTTTTGAAAATCATCAAGGACGGACGTTTATTGCCGATAATCAACGACCATTAGGACAGGTATTAAAAGGCAAAGGAAATAATGGTGAAGATGGTGGCGAAGGCCTCATTTATAAGAACGTATATGGCACTTATTTTCATGGACCGATTTTAACGCGTAATGGCAACCTTGCCTTGCGATTGCTTGAAATCAGTTTGAAACGTAAGTACCCAGCGGTTGATTGGTCAGAAAAGCTAAAATTTGTCACACCAGAATCGTTTTAAAAATTAAGGCCGAGTCGTATTCGGCTTTTTTTATTTGCCTATCGACATAAAAAACCAGTTAATATCAAGGGGGATACATTCTATTAAGGCGTGTTTCGTGTATAATAAAAAGGACAGAAATTTAAAGGAGTGTGACAACATGGCGCAATTATTTTTCCGTTATGGCGCAATGGCCAGCGGTAAAAGCATCGAGATTTTAAAGGTTGCACATAATTATGAAACGCAAGGCCGACATGTCTTATTGCTGACAAGTGCCTTGGATGATCGAACAGAAATTGGTGCGATTGCTTCCCGCATTGGTATGCAACGCGAGGCATTAGCCATTCATGACACAGATGATTTATTTACGATTGCGCGACAGGCAGAAGCCATTTCGGCGGTTCTGATTGATGAAGCACAATTTTTAACACGTGCACAGGTGCGTCAATTAACTGAAGTCGTTGATGTGTTGGATATTCCAGTCATGACGTTTGGATTGAAACAAGATGCTTTTAATCAATTGTTTCCGGGTTCAGAAGCACTATTAATTTACGCTGATAAAATTGATGAAATGAAAACGCTGTGCTCATTTTGTACGCGTAAAGCAACGATGAATTTACGAATTACAGATGGAAAACCAGTTTATTCTGGAGCGCAAGTTCAAATTGGTGGGGATGATGCCTATATGCCTGTTTGTCGTCGGCATTATAACCATCCTGAAATCAATAAAATTGCAGCACGTATGAAAGAACTCTAAGAGGAATTTGTAAAAATGGATGAAATTTTTGAAAAAGTTCAGGCATTAGTTGACCGTTACGATGAGGTCAGTGAAATGTTAAGTGACCCGGATGTCATTAGTGATACCCAACGATTTATGGCTTTGTCAAAAGAAGAGGGTGGATTGCGTGAAACGGTTGATACTTTCCGGCACTATAAGTCAGTGGTTGATGGCATTGAAGGGGACAAAGAGCTATTACAAGAAAAGCTTGACCCTGAAATGGAAGAAATGACGAAAGATGAAATTAAAGCGTTAACGGCCGAAAAAGAAACATTAGAGAGCCAGTTGAAAATCATGCTGTTACCAAAAGATCCAAATGATGATAAAAATATTATCATGGAAATTCATGGCGCTGCCGGTGGTGACGAGGCGGCCTTATTTGCCGCTAATCTCTATGACATGTATCAACGATATGCTGAAAAGCAGGGCTGGTCAGTTGAGATTATTGATGAAAACAAAACTGAAATCGGTGGCTATAAAGAATTGGTTTTGATGATTCAAGGCGATAATGTCTATTCTAAGTTGAAATTCGAGAATGGTGCGCATCGAGTTCAGCGGGTTCCTGAAACTGAATCGGCGGGTCGTGTGCATACGTCAACCGCTACGGTTGGGGTTATGCCTGAATATGAAGACGTTGATATCGAAATCGAAGATAAAGATTTGCGAGTGGATGTCTATCGTTCTTCTGGTGCCGGTGGACAGCACGTTAACAAAACGTCATCTGCGGTGCGAATGACACATATACCAACCGGGGTTGTGGTTGCAATGCAAGATCAGCGATCTCAACAACAAAACCGCGCCAAAGCGTTAGAAATTTTAAAAGCACGTGTGTATAATTTTTATGCATCTCAAAATGAAGCGGAATATTCAGAAATGCGGAAAACTGCCGTTGGGACAGGGGATCGTTCTGAACGCATTCGGACATATAACTACCCACAAAATCGCGTAACCGATCATCGCATTGGTCTATCTTTAAATAAGTTAGATCGCATTATGAATGGTGAATTAGAAGACATTATTGATGCTTTGGTCATTGCCGACCAAACGGCAAAATTAGAAGAATTGAAGAAATAAATTATGTTTGAAGAGCAATGGACATTTGAAGCATTACGTGAATGGGGCGATTGGCAACTAGAGCCTTATTTACAAGATACAACTGAACGTCTGGCACAGCTTGATTACTTACTCACCGGAATGATGGATTGGGATTATGGACAATTAAGGAATAACTTAAATACGGTGATTGAAGATGAAAAACGTCTGCGCTTTATGGTTGCAGTGCGGGCAATTAAGGGCGGGGTCCCTGTCCAATATGCACTTGGTCATGCACCATTTTATGGGCGTGAATTTAATGTTGATCGACGGGTTCTCATTCCGCGACCAGAAACTGAAGAGTTGGTGGATTGGGTTTTAAAAGATCAAGCGACAACTGATTTAAAAGTGCTTGATATCGGGACCGGTTCTGGCGCCATAGCTGTTACTTTGGCAAGTGAACGTCCAAATTGGCAAGTGCTTGCAAGTGATATTTCAAAAGATGCGTTAGCCGTTGCTGAAATGAATGCAAAACAATTTTCTGCATCAGTGACATTTTTGGCGAGCGATTTGTTTGATCAAATTAACGGCACATTCGATGTGATTGTTTCAAATCCGCCATACATTTCTGAACAAGAACGTGCAGTGATGGACGAGTCAGTTTTAGGTTTCGAACCTGATTTAGCCTTGTTTGCCGATGATAATGGTTTGGCAATCTATAAGCGATTGTTGATTGAATTATTGGCGCATTTGAACCCTAAAGGTAGTGCTTATTTTGAAATTGGGTACCTTCAAGGACCAACGCTATTGGCATTATTTGGAGCATTGCCGGGTGTGACAGTGGCGCTACGGCAAGATATGAGTGGCCACGATCGGATGTTGAAAGTGTCACGTGTTTAGGTAGCGCTGAACTTTAAACGTTAAAATTAATGGCAGGAGATAGGTAATGATTACAAAAATATGGCAGTCAACTGAAATTCCAGCTGCAGCTAAAGCATTACAGCAAGGAAAATTGGTCGCTTTTCCAACCGAAACGGTGTATGGACTTGGTGCAGATGCATTTAATGAAAATGCAGTTAGCAAAGTTTATGCGGCCAAAGGTCGTCCGTCAGATAATCCATTAATTGTTCATGTTGCCACACCAGAACAGGTGCAACAATATGCGGTTGTTGATCAACGGGCGCAAAAATTGATGACAGCATTTTGGCCAGGCCCACTAACCATTATTTTACCGGTCAAACCGAATGTTTTATCACCGGTTGTGACGGGAGGAATGACAACTGTCGCTTCACGCATGCCAGATAATCAAGCAACTTTAAACTTAATCACTGAAACAGGTTCACCATTGGTGGGTCCGTCGGCCAATACCTCTGGAAAACCCAGTCCAACCACTGCACAACATGTTTATCATGATTTGCATGGAAAGATTGCTGGCATTTTAGATGACGGATCAACACGGATTGGGGTTGAATCAACGGTCATTGATTTATCAGTGGCGCAACCAGTTATCTTGCGACCAGGCAAAATCACGGCAGAGCAAATAGCGACCGTTATCGACACTGTGGTTGATACCAGTGAACAGCACGTTGCAGCTGACGAAGCACCAAAAGCGCCTGGTATGAAATATCGACACTATGCACCGGATAAAGCAGTCTATATCGTGGATTATCAGGATTGGACAGCAGCTGTCATTTGGGCGCAAGGGCAATTAGAGCCGGTTGGTTTGATGATGCCAGATCAGTTAATTGAGATTCATCAGTTAGCGGGCATGGACTTTGTTTGGTCTCTGGGCGATAATGGAGATAGTGCCGCAGCTAAACTTTTTGCTGGGCTGCGCCACTTTGATGACCAAAAAGATATCCAAACCATTCTTGTTGCATCAATGCCGGATACACCAGAAAATGCAGCATATAACAATCGTTTAGGCAAAGCGGCAGGTGGCCATCATTTTACTGTTGAAGAGTTTAGCTAATATGACAATATTGACTTATCTTGTTGGTAACAAGCTGGGTTAACATTGTAGTCGGATTTATGGAGGAAAGCATATGACTTATCGTGAATTTGATCCTGAACTATGGTCGGCGATTGATCGAGAGGCTGATCGTCAAGAACACAACATCGAATTAATCGCGTCAGAAAATATTGCCTCAGCGGGTGTTCGAGCAGCACAAGGTAGTATTCTGACCAACAAATATGCTGAAGGCTATCCAGGCAAGCGTTATTATGGTGGTACGGAATTTATTGATCAAATTGAGCAACTAGCCATTGACCGTGCCAAGGCCCTTTTTGGCGCTGAATATGCAAACGTTCAGCCACATTCAGGTTCTCAAGCAAATGCAGCTGTATATGCAGCTTTGTTGGCCCCTGGCGACCATGTATTAGGTCTTGGTTTAAATGAAGGTGGGCATCTCACCCACGGATCATCAGTTAATTTTTCTGGTAAGTTGTATCATTTTCATGCCTATGGGCTAGATGAAGAAGAATTGATTGATTACGAGCAAGTAGCAGCTTTGGCGGCAGAATTTAAACCAAAATTGATTGTCACTGGTGCATCAGCTTACTCACGGTTGATTGATTTCAAACGTTTCCGGGAAATTGCAGATTCAGTTGGTGCTTATTTAATGGTTGACATGGCGCATATTGCCGGCTTGGTTGCCGCTGGTGTTCATCCAACGCCGGTTGGTATTGCGGACGTTGTGACAACAACAACGCATAAAACTTTACGTGGTCCTCGTGGGGGCTTGATTTTGGCGAAGGCAGAATTAGGCAAAAAAATTAATTCAGCGATTTTCCCAGGTACACAAGGTGGACCGCTAGAACATGTGATTGCTGGAAAAGCGGCTGCATTCTATGAGGATATGCAACCAAGCTTTAAGGTATATGGCCAACAAGTGGTAGCTAATGCTAAAGCGATGGTTGAGGTATTTGATCAATCAGATAAGGTACGCGTCATCTCTGGCGGTACTGATAACCATCTCTTTAATTTAGATTTGACTGAAACTGGCCTAAATGGGAAAGAAGCTCAAAATTTGCTAGATTCTGTGGCAATTACAACCAACAAAGAAGCAATTCCAAACGAACCATTAAGTCCGTTTATCACCTCTGGTATTCGTGTTGGAACGCCTGCGATTACGACGCGTGGCTTTAAAGAAACTGAAGCAAAAGAAGTTGCCAAACTCATTTTACGGACTTTTGATCATTTCGATGACCCAGAAGCATTAGCACAAATTGCACGTGATGTACGGGCATTGACAGATCGTTTTCCATTAACAAAAATTGAATATGCTAAATAAGTAGCACGTGATTATTCAATTGTGACAAAAAATTTGAACGACATGAAGGGAATTAGCATGAGTAACCTAACAGTATTTGACCACCCATTGATTCAACACAAATTGACCATTATTCGCGATAAAAAAATTGGTACAAAAGAATTTCGTGAGGTGGTTGATGAAATTGCTTCATTAATGGCTTATGAGGTCACCCGTGATTTGCCAACTGAAGATGTTGAGGTTGAAACGCCAGTCGCTAAGACGGTTAAAAAAACGCTTGCTGGTAAAAAACTTGCCATTGTTCCAATTCTCCGGGCAGGTTTAGGGATGGTTGATGGCATTATGAAATTAATTCCAGCGGCTCGCATTGGGCATATTGGGATGTATCGGGATGAAAAGTCCCTTGAACCAGTAGAATATTTTGTGAAATTGCCAGAAGACATTGACCAACGTGAGGTTTTAGTTGTTGATCCAATGTTAGCAACAGGTGGTTCGGCAGTGATGGCAATTGATGCCTTGAAGAAGCGTGGTGCAAAATCGATTAAATTGATTACATTGGTATCGGCACCCATTGGGGTAGAAACGGTTCAAGCTGCACATCCAGACGTTGATATTTTTACGGCTGGGTTAGATGATGGCTTAGACGAACACGGCTATATTATTCCTGGGCTCGGCGATGCTGGAGATCGTTTATTTGGGACACATTAAATAATCTAACGACGACTACCTTGAAAGTTGAAAAAAGTGGCGTCGTTTTTTGTTGGATAAGTGTACGTTAAAGTGTAATATGCTAAAAGCACGGTACGCTAATTGATTAATGCGTGTTGTGCAACGTGGATATTGTTGATGTAGATGATTTGTTGCAAAATCATAGCATGTAGCGTATCATTTCTAATAGAATAAATGTCTTTAATTCGGTCCCGTGAGGCTGATAAGTCACATGTACACATGATTTGTGTAGTTAAATGGCCACCCAAAAGACTATCTTTCGGGTGGCTTTTCTTGTGAAAAAATAAAGATATCAATCAATTTTTGTAGTCAGTGGAGGAATACAAAAAATGCAGAATACACGCGATGCCGTTTTAGATGTGCATGACAAGCCAGGATTTTTTCAGTGGATTGGTTTGTCTTTGCAGCATATGTTTTCAATGTTTGGGTCAACGGTTCTAGTGCCCTTGTTAGTTGGGTTAAATCCAGGAATTGCTTTATTTAGTTCTGGTGTTGGTACGTTACTACACATATTTATTACGCGAAAACAAATTCCAGCGTACATGGGGTCGTCTTTTGCATTCATTATTCCAATGACAGCCCTGATGAAAACGACTGGGTATCCAGGCGTAGCAACTGGAGTGATTGCAGTCGGAATTGTCTATTTGATTGTGGCATTGTTAGTCGCATTAATTGGGTCTGATTGGATTGATAAGCTATTGCCACCGATTGTCGTTGGACCAATTGTAATGGTTATTGGTTTGTCGTTGGCCGGATCGGCTGCACAAAACGCAACTTTAAATGCATCTGGGCACTATGATATACGAATTTTTATTGTTGCCATGTTAACGTTATTCCTAACGATTTTATTTAATACTGTTCTAGGTGGTTTTTTGGGTCTCATTCCGATTTTGTTAGGGATTGTGGGCGGTTATGTGACGGCAGTCTTATTTGGCCTAGTCGATTTTCAACCGGTGATGCAAGCCCATTGGGTAGCGTTGCCAAAATTTGAACTGCCATTTGTAAATTACCAGCCTGTGATGCATTGGGGGCTGTGATAGTAATGGCACCGTTGGCATTAGTAACAATTACAGAACATCTAGGTCACTTGATGGTCTTGGATCAGCTCACTGGGAAGGATTTCTTTAAAAATCCAGGCTTAAAACGAACATTAGCAGGTGATGGGACAGCATCATTATTTGCTGGTTTGGTTGGTGGCCCAGCAGTAACATCATATGGTGAAAATATTGGCGTGATGGCGATTACCAAGGTGCATTCGGTCTATGTTCTGATTGGGGCAGCAATCTTTGCGGTTGCCTTTTCATTTGTTGGGAAACTATCAGCTTTGATTCAATCAATTCCAGGGGCAGTTACTGGTGGAGTTTCATTCCTTTTGTTTGGCGTAATTGCCGCGTCTGGTTTGAGAATTATTGTGGAAAATCAAATTGATTTTGATAAGAAGAAAAATTTAATGATTGCGTCATCGGTCTTAGTTATCGGTATTGGAAATGCCTACCTTCAAATTGGGTCAGGCAATACCATGGTGCAATTTTCAGGTGTTGCGATTGCGACCGTACTTGGAATTATTTTAAATTTGATTTTGCCAGAAAAAGCACGTTCAGAACGATAGATGTTATTTTTATGAATAGTGTTGCTAATTGATAAAAGCCAACTATGTAAATGATAGTTGGCTTTTATTGATTAACAAGAAATAGTAAGAATTTTACGCTGCCCTATGTCTTGCCCGCTAATTGATTTAAAACGACAGCAAGATGATGATGACGTAGCAAATAAAAATAATAACATCACGCTTTTGAACTGATTAAAATGTGCCGCAGTAATCAAAAAAATAATGAGAAAAACAACTTGAAAGTAAGAGAAAAATGATGATTTTTTTTGTAAAGTTAATTAACAAGCATGGATTGGCGTTCTGAATGTAAGTACTTGTAAATAGCGGTTTATTGAAAAAAAGCCAAAAATCTTAAAAAGTAACAAACTCTCAACAATTAAGTTACATTAACAATGATTTATCGTTGAAAAAAGATTTTAAGAGAGTAAAATGAGAGGGGTAAATATTTAAGACGGGATTGCTCCCCTGCATTCACCGCAAAAAAATACGAAAGGAAAGAGGTGAGTTTTTTGGACGAAAAGTCTGCCACATTTCAATTGCTTGGTCTGACTTTCGATTGGACAGTTGTTATTTCAACAACGGTAGCGGCCCTAATTGTTTTCTTCTTGGTGTTTTTCTTATCACGACGGTTAACGTTAAAACCAACTGGTAAGCAAAACGTACTTGAATGGATCATCGACTTTACCAATGGTATTGTTGATAGTTCTTTGCCAAGCTCAATTGGAAATGAAATTAAATTGATTGCATTTACATTGTTCTTGTTCATTTTTGTTTCTAATGAATTGGGCTTGGGTGTTCAAGTAGCATTAGGCGACGTGACCTACTTGAAATCAGCGACTGCTAATCCGCTAGTCGCGATGGCATTGGCCTTGATGGTCGTGGCGCTATCACACTTTGTTGGGGTTACAAAGCTCGGCTTTAAAGGATACTTTAAGACGGCATTTATGAGTCCATTGCCTGCGCTATTACCAATTAATATTTTTGAGCAGTTTACAAGTTTCCTAACTTTAGGCTTGCGTTTATATGGTAATATCATGGCTGGTGAAATGTTATTGATGTTAATTGTTAACTTCGGTAATCCATCTCACTTGGGACTCACTGTAGTTCCTGCATTTATCTTGTCAATGATTTGGCAAGCGTTCTCGTTATTCATCGGTGCGATTCAGGCATTTATTTTTGTCACTTTGATGTCAATTTATGTTTCTGAAAAAGCAGTTGCTGAATAATCTATTATTTGTTTTATTTTAATTCGGAGGAATTTATATCATGACTGGTCACATTGCTACTATTGGTGCAGGTATCGCTGCAGCTGGTGCCGCTATTGGTACTGGTATTGGTAACGGACGTGTTATCGCTGCAATGATCGAAGGAACAGCACGCCAACCTGAACTTGAAGGTAAGTTGCGTACAAATATGTTCATCGGTGTTGCTTTGATTGAAGCCGTTCCAATCTTGGCCTTCGTTATCTCATTGATGTTGCTTGGAAAGTAATTTTTTAGCGGCAAAAATAGAGAGGAGCCAACAACATGTTAAATGGAATTTTACTGGCCGGTGCCAGTGAGCAGTTGGCTTTGGGTAATTTGGTCTTCGTCTTGCTTTCATTTGTTGTTTTACTATTCTTCATTGGTAAATTTGCATGGAAGCCAGTCGTTAAGATTATGCAAGATCGTGCTGACAAAATTGCAAACGACTTGGATTCTGCTGAACAAGCAAAAAGCGAGGCAGAACAACTTGCTGAAAAGCGCACTGCAGAACTTCAAGCAACGCAAGCACAAGCAACGACAATCATCAATAATGCTAAAGAAACTGCCGACCAACGTGGTGAGGATATCATCGCTGAGGCAAAGCAAAATGCAGACTCATTGAAGGTGAAGGCAAACGCTGAAATCGATCAAGAGCGCGTTGAAGCAATGGCAAGCGTTAAAAATGATGTTGCTGAATTGTCAGTATCAATTGCGCAAAAGATTATCCAAAAAGAACTGAAATTAGATGATCAAAAAGCATTGATTGATGCTTACATCGGAGAGTTAGAGGCAAAGTAATGGCTGTAGATATCGCGATTATTGCACAACGATATGCGACTGCTTTGTTCGAATTAACTCATGACCAAAATAGTGATACAGAAACGTTAGAGGAGCTTAAGCAACTCAAGCAGGTAGCACTAGAAAATCCAGATTTGGCAAAGGCAATTGCTGCCGATAATATTGCTGAAACGTCAAAAAAAGAATTATTGCGTGTTCTTACGCGTGATGCGACACAATTGGTAAAGAACTTAATTCATATGCTTTATGATTACCGACGATTTGATCTCATGATTAAAATCATTGATGCTTATGAAGCGTTGGTTAATCAATCAATTGGGCACATGAACGCAGATGTAAAAACTGCAGTTGCATTGTCTGATGAACAAGTGACACGCTTGGAACAGGTCATTGCAAAGCGTTTTAACGCTAATTCTGTGGCGTTGCAGCAGACCGTTGATGCCGCTTTAATCGGTGGTGTCGTGGTGCAAGCCAACAACCAAATTGTGGACGGATCATTAGCAACTAAATTAGCTGCTATTCGACAAAGTATCGTCCATTAGTAACCAACTACAAAAAATCAGTGCAATTTGCACTAAGTAAGAAAGAGGAACTGCTGAAATGAGCATTAAAGCTGAAGAAATCAGTTCACTCATCAAAGCCCAATTAGCTAATTACGATTCAGAATTAACGGTCCAAGAAACAGGAACTGTTTCATACGTTGGTGACGGTGTTGCCCGTGTGACAGGTCTTGAAAATGCAATGGCTGGTGAATTGGTTGAATTCGCAAATGGCGTTTATGGGATGGCACAAAACCTAGAATCAACTGATGTTGGTATCGTTATTTTAGGTAAGTATGATGAAATTCGTGAAGGTGATTTGGTAAAGCGTACCGGTCGCATCATGGAAGTGCCTGTTGGTGAGGAAATGATTGGGCGTGTTGTCAATGCGTTGGGACAGCCAATTGATGGCCTTGGACCAATTAAGACAACTAAAACACGTCCTGTTGAAGTGAAGGCCCCTGGTGTTATGCAACGTAAGTCAGTTTTCGAACCATTGCAAACTGGTTTGAAGGCTGTTGATGCCCTTGTCCCTATTGGACGTGGACAACGTGAATTAATTATCGGTGACCGCAAGACAGGAAAGTCATCTGTTGCTATCGATACAATCTTGAATCAAAAAGATCAAGATATGATTGTTATTTATGTTGCTATTGGACAAAAGGATTCAACTGTTCGTACACAAGTTGAAACTTTGCGTGCATTGGGTGCATTGGATTATACAATCGTTGTCTCTGCTGGACCATCTGAACCAGCACCATTGTTGTTCTTAGCACCATATGCTGGCGCTGCGATGGGTGAAGAGTTCATGTATAACGGTAAGCATGTTTTGATTATCTATGATGATTTGTCAAAGCAAGCAACAGCATATCGTGAGCTGTCACTTATTCTACGTCGTCTGCCTGGACGTGAGGCCTACCCTGGTGACGTCTTCTACTTGCACTCACGTTTGCTTGAACGTGCAGCTAAGTTGAGTGACGACCTTGGTGGTGGGTCTATGACAGCTTTGCCAATTATTGAGACACAAGCGGGAGATGTTTCGGCATATATTCCAACAAACGTTATCTCAATTACTGATGGTCAGATTTTCTTGGACGCTGATCAATTCTATTCAGGCGTTCGACCAGCGATTGACGCTGGAACTTCAGTTTCACGTGTTGGTGGTGACGCGCAAATTAAGGCAATGAAGAAAGTTGCTGGAACGTTGCGTTTGGATTTGGCATCATATCGTGAATTGGAGGCCTTCGCACAATTCGGATCAGACCTGGATGCAGCAACGCAATCTAAGTTGGCACGTGGTCGTCGGACGGTTGAACTATTGAAGCAACCATTGCATCAACCATTGCCAGTTGAAGAACAAGTTCTGTCTTTGTATGCTTTGGCACATGGTTATGTTGACGATGTTGCGGTTGATGATATTCAACGTTTTGAAACTGAATTGATTCAAGCTGTACGATCATCACATAATGATTTGTTGCAAGCGATTGTTGACACAAAGGAATTGCCAGATACTGACGCATTGAATGCGGCAATTGAAGAATTTAAGGCAACCTTTGCACCAAGCAATCAGCCTGCTGAATAAGTAGAGGAGGGGCGAAATGGCAGCTTCTTTACAAGATATACAACGCCGCATTGCCTCAACGAAAAAGACGCGTCAAATCACGTCGGCCATGCAAATGGTTTCAACGGCTAAATTGAGTCAAATTCAACGTCAAGGTGGGTCATACCACTTTTATGCAGATCGCTTGCACGATATGGTTGCCCATATCGCTAAGGCACATTTGGCTAATACAGCAGATACGTTGTTAGAGGAGCGTGACATTAAGAAAGTTGGTTTCTTAGTCATTACCTCTGATCGTGGTTTGGTTGGCGGGTATAACTCGTCAATTCTAAAGGAATTAATGGCTATTATTGCCGAACGTCAATTGACCCCTGAAAATGTGGTGATTATGGCAATTGGTGGTAATGGGGCTGATTTCTTTAAAAAACAAGGATATCAAATTGTCTATGAGTATCGTGGTGTTTCGGATGTTCCTACTTTCAATGAAGTACGTGGAATTGTCGAAACGGTAACGGAAATGTATGACAATGCAGTATTTGATGAATTGACAGTTGTTTACAATCACTTTTTGTCACGGATTTCAAATGAATTCCGCGCTGAAAAGATGTTACCGGTTGAAACTGACGATATGATTGATCCTAATGCAGGAACAAGCTATACCGCTGAATATGATGTTGAACCTTCTGCGGAAGAAATTTTGCAAGTTATCTTACCACAATATGCACAAAGCTTAGTTTATGGTGCGATTCTTGATGCAAAAACCGCTGAACACGCAGCTTCATCAACAGCAATGTCAGCAGCGACAGATAATGCTAAAGAAGTGATTGATAAATTAAACTTACAATTTAATCGTGCGCGTCAGAGTGCGATTACGACGGAAATTACTGAAATTACTGGTGGTATGGCAGCACTTGATTAATCAAGTACCGATCAACCACATAATTTGCTTAGATAAGGAAGGATAACGACAATGAGTACCGGACGAGTTGTACAAGTCATTGGGCCAGTCGTCGACGTTCAATTCCCACTAGATAGCCAAATTCCTGATATCAATAATGCGCTAATCATCGACAAAGGTGAGTTAGGTTCATTGACGGTTGAAGTTTCATTGGCTTTGGGAGATGGCGTTGTTCGTACGATTGCCATGGACTCAACGGACGGCTTGCAACGTGGTATGGCTGTAGAGGATACTGAAAACCCTATTTCAGTACCTGTTGGCGAAGTAACGTTGGGTCGTGTCTTTAACGTGTTAGGACAAGTGATTGATGGCGGTGAAGCATTGGGAGACGATATTGAACGTGACCCAATTCATCGTGATGCACCAGCCTATGATCAATTGGCAACATCAACAGAAGTACTTGAAACTGGAATTAAGGTGATTGATTTACTCGCACCTTATGTTCGCGGTGGAAAGATTGGATTGTTTGGTGGTGCCGGTGTTGGTAAGACTGTGTTGATTCAAGAATTGATTCACAACATCGCACAAGGACACAATGGTATTTCTGTCTTTACTGGTGTCGGGGAACGTACCCGAGAAGGTAATGACATGTACCATGAAATGATGGATTCTGGCGTTTTGAAACAAACTGCCATGGTCTATGGACAAATGAATGAACCACCTGGCGCACGTATGCGTGTTGCTTTGACCGGATTGACAATTGCGGAACATTTCCGTGATGTGAACGGACAAGACGTGTTGTTGTTTATCGACAACATTTTCCGATTTACACAAGCCGGTTCTGAAGTATCTGCCTTGCTTGGTCGTATCCCTTCAGCCGTTGGGTACCAACCAACATTGGCGACAGAAATGGGACAATTGCAAGAGCGTATTACGTCAACCCAAAAGGGATCAGTTACATCGATTCAAGCCGTTTACGTGCCTGCCGATGACTATACTGATCCAGCGCCAGCAACAACATTCGCACACTTGGATGCAACGACTAACTTAGAGCGTTCATTGACACAACAGGGGATTTATCCAGCCGTTGATCCATTGGCATCAACGTCAACTGCATTAACACCTGAAATTGTGGGTAAGGAACACTATGAAGTTGCAACCGAAGTGCAACGGACACTACAACGTTATCGCGAATTGCAAGACATTATCTCAATCTTGGGAATGGATGAGTTGTCAGATGAAGAGAAGACCACGGTTAATCGTGCACGTCGGATTCAATTCTTCTTGTCACAACCTTTCTCAGTTGCTGAGACATTTACTGGCTTGCAAGGGCAATACGTACCTGTTGCTGAAACGGTTCGTAGTTTCAAGGAAATTTTGGAAGGTAAGCATGATAGCTTACCTGAAGAAGCTTTCCGTAATGTTGGGGTCATTGAAATGGCTGTCGAAAAAGCCAAGACTTTGGCTTAATAGCGAGGTATAGCCATGGATGAACACAGCTTTACGGTATCGATTGTGACACCAGATGGCGTGGTCTTCGAATATGAAACGGCCACGTTAGTTGTGTTACACACAACTGGCGGAGAAGTCGGGATTATGGCGAACCACGTACCACTTGTCGCTTCGTTATTTATTAGTGAAGTTAAGGTTGTTGATGAAGCAAACGGACAAAGTGAACGACTGGCTGTTAATGGTGGATTTGCAGAATTTTCAAACAATACGTTGACAATTGTTGCCGATTCATCAGAAAAATCAACTGATATTGATATTGAGCGTGCTGAATCAGCACGTGAACGCGCTGAACGTGCTTTGCAAGAAGCACAATCAGCTGCAGACGAACATGAAATTAGTCGTGCCCAGTTAGCGTTAAAGCGTGCTGTCACACGAATTCATGCCGCATCAGTTAAATAATAAAAAAGTTATCCAAATTGTTTTGGATAACTTTTTTTGTGGCATTTTTAAAATCATTGGGTCTTTATTTGTATTGAGCAAGAACATGTTCGCTAAAAAATCACATTTTTACCATGTTATGACAATAAGTAAGTAATATATTATAAGTACGCAAAAATAATTTTGGAGGCAAACATGAATTTAACACTAAAGGCATCATTATTAGGGACATTTGGGTGTATAGCAGCTTTTGGTATGATGAGTGGGCAGGCTCAAGCAGATAGCCATAAAGTCGTTGCTGGTGATACCGTATATGATATTGCAATGACATATGGAAAAACAGTTGATGAATTGGTAACGTTGAATCAACTGGACTATGGGGGCGCATTAATATACGTTGGGAATGAAATTCAACTTGATCAAACACAAGCTCCTTTGAATGAACAGAATCAAGATCTGAAAGAGGCAACGTTGCCAACTGAAAAGGTAGATTTGAAACAAAGAACGGCTGACTTAAAGAATCAACAAAATAGTTATCCGTATGGACAATGTACTTGGTATGTTAAAGCGATGTTTGATTGGGCGGGAAGCTATTGGGGAAATGCAGCCGATTGGGCTGACAGTGCGCGTCGCGCCGGCTTACTAGTTGATGGACAAGCAGCAGTTGGAAGCATTGCTGTATTTGCACCTGGTAGTCATGGCGCAGATAAGGTGTATGGGCACGTTGCAATCGTTGAAAAGATTAATGATGATGGGACAATGCTAATTTCAGAAGGAAATGCGGGAAAAGATTTGTATAGTACACGAGTGGTACCAACAGCGGGCGTTCAATTTATTCATCATCAATAATTAATAAAAAACTTCGCAGTTCAGCGAAGCTTTTTTTATTCTCACCAGGACAGCTAATGATACTTGCATCTTGTATCGCAAAATGTTGCGAGTTTTGGTAAGATTAAAGATAGAAAATAACAGAAGGTGAATAGATTTATGATTGTATTATCAGGAACAATTGGGGCTGGAAAGACTAGTCTGGCAACACTTTTAGCAAACCATCTTGGATCAGAGGCCTTTTATGAATCTGTAGATGATAATCCCATTTTGCCATTGTTTTATGAGAATCCGCAGAAATATGGCTTTTTATTGCAAAATTACTTCTTAAATAAGCGGTTAGATAATATTAAAGACGCACAAGGTTCAGCGCTAAATGTCATTGATCGTTCAATTTTTGAAGATTTATTACTATTTCAATTAAATGCAGATTTGGAACGTGCAACGCAGACGGAAGTTCAAATTTACGGTGAATTGTTGCAAAACATGATGGAACAAGTTGATTTTTCTGATGATGCTGTTGTGAAAACACCGGACTTGTTGATTTATGTGAATGTATCGTTTGAAACGATGTTGGGACGCATTAAAAAGCGTGGACGGGCGTATGAACAAATTGAAAATGACCCATCGTTGTATGACTATTATAAAGAACTAACAAGTCGTTATCATGCTTGGTTTGATAATTATTCAGCTTCGCCTAAATTAATGATTGAGGGCGATAAATATGATTTTGTCAATAACGATGAGCACTTGAATGAAATTTTTGCGATAATTGATGACAAAATTAAAGAACTTGGAATCAAAGGATAGGGTATAGAATATGTTAGATATTAAATATTTACGGCATCATGCCGATGAAGCGAAAGTTCGTTTAGCTGGGCGTGGTGTAGCGGCTGAGGATATTGATGCGTATTTAGCGGCTGATGAGCAACGACGCACAATTTTGGTGCAAGTTGAAGAACTAAAAGCACAACGAAATGCGGTTTCAGATCAAATTGGACAAAAAAAGCGGGCCAAAGAAGATGCAACCGATGTGATTGCTGAAATGCAACAAGTGTCAACGCAAATTAAAGGCTTAGATGATCAATTAGCGCTGATTGATGCCGATTTATTGAATCGAGCATTGCACTTCCCTAATTTGCCAAATCCAACGATTCCGGTTGGCGCTGATGAGTCAGCTAATCGTGAAGAACGGGTTTGGGGCGATATTCGTCAATTTGATTTTGAACCTAAAGCACATTATGAAATTGGCGAAGCTTTAGGTATCTTGGATTGGGAACGTGGGGCAAAAGTCGCTGGTGCGCGTTTTGTTTATTATGTTGGCCAAGGTGCACGTCTAGAGCGCGCGGTATATAACTATATGCTTGATGAACATCAAAAAGAGGGTTATACCGAGATGATTACACCATATATGGTGAAAGATGAAGCAATGTATGGTACTGGTCAGTATCCAAAATTTATGGAAGATGCTTATCGCGTGGGAACTAATGACGATATGACGTTGATCCCAACGGCTGAGGTGCCTTTGACTAATTATTATCGCGAAGAAGTGATTGATGCCGATAAGTTACCAATTTCGATTACAGCTGTTTCACCATCATTTCGACAGGAAGCTGGTTCAGCTGGTCGCGATACCCGTGGCTTGATTCGTATGCATCAGTTTAATAAAGTTGAGATGGTTAAATTTGCAAAGCCTGAGCAATCATACGCTGAGTTAGAAAAAATGACCCAAAACGCTGAACATATTTTGCAAACACTCAATCTGCCATATCATGTTTTGACGCTTTCAACGGGAGACATGGGCTTTTCTGCAGCAGAAACGCATGACTTAGAAGTCTGGATGCCGGAACAAAATGTTTATCGTGAGATCTCTTCAGTCTCGAATACGGAAGCTTTCCAGGCACGACGAGCAAAAATCCGTTATCGGGATGCCGATGGCGATTTACAATTTGTGCATACTTTAAATGGTTCTGGATTAGCTGTGGGGCGGACAGTTGCTGCAATTTTGGAAAACTATCAAAACGCTGATGGGACAGTGACAGTACCTGAAGTCTTACGACCATATTTTGGTGCCGACCTAATTGTTGCTGAAAATAGCTTATAAAATGATGTATGAATTTAAAAAGATTAGCAGATAAAAAGGGCTAATCTTTTTTTATTGACTATGCGATTGTGAGTGAGAAATTTAGTCATATTTTTATAGGATAATATAATTTGTCATAAGGTTGTTACGATGGGATGGCAGGTTGCGTTAGAATTAAAACGCTTACATTTTCATAATGTAATTGATGAATAATCTGTTAGAATGAATAGAAGAGACATGTTGTTTGTAATGAAAGGAGTTTTAAAATGTCTAAGATTTTAGCATATGGTGTTCGTGAAGATGAACAATCGGCAATGCAGCGTTGGGCAAGCCAACACCCTGAGGTTCAAGTCGATACGACGGACGTTTTATTGACACCAGAGAATGCCACTTTAGCACAAGGTTATGACGTTGTTAATATCTTACAAGCCGGGATTCCAGTTGGTGAATCAACACTTGGTCAATTGGATCAGATGGGGATTCATACGTTGACATTGCGTAATGTCGGAACGGATGATTTAGACTTTGATGTGCTAAAAAAGTATCAATTTAATGTTTCTAATGTACCGCGCTATTCACCAAATGCGATTGCTGAACATGCGATGATCCAAATGGCACGATTATTCCGCCACTTTAAACAAATGGACCTTAAGGTATATCGGCATAATTTGAAGTGGGCACCAACGATTGGGCGGGAAGTTCGCAAGCAAACGATTGGTATTATCGGTACTGGAAATATTGGTCGGGTGGCCATTCAAATTGCGCAAGGTTTTGGTGCCAAAGTCATTGCCTATGATAAATATCGTAACGCAGAAATTGAAGCGCAAGGATTGTATGTTGACAGTCTTGATGAGTTATATGCGCAAGCTGATGGTATTTCATTGCACGTTCCAGGACTACCAGAAAATCATCATATGATTGATGCCAAGGCAATTGCAAAGATGAAGGATCAAGTTGTCATTGTTAATGCTGGTCGTGGTAATTTAGTCGATACGGATGCGATCATTGCCGGGTTAGATGCAGGCAAAATTGATGGATTTGGCATGGATACGTATGAAGATGAAGGCGGATTATTTAACGTTGATTGGGAGGGAAAGGATTTCCCTGATACGCGTGTTGCTGACCTCATTACCCGTGACAATGTGATTGTATCACCACATACGGCATTTTATACGTGGACCGCAACAGAAGAGATGGTTGAACAATCGTTAGATGCTGGATTGGCATTTATCACAGGCAATACACCTGAACAAGCAATCAATTATTAAAGACCCAATTTTGTTGTGATTTGGCGGGCAGACAGATAAACTGTTTGTAGTTAGAGCGACCAATGCGGTGAAACGTACTGTTTGCTTTAAGAAAATTATATACCGTATTACTCGATAAATATGAAAAAAGTTTACATTAGTAGATGTTTGTTTTATAATTAGTACTTGAATAGATGGTGTAATTGTGAAAAATTACACGATTTCTATTGCAATTTCATTTGAATAATAAAGGGGATAGTTAAAAATTATGGCAAAAATTTTTGCATATGGTATTCGTGACGATGAGCAACCAGCTTTAAATGCTTGGCGTGAGGCTAACCCAGGTGTAACGGTTGAATTTACTGATCAACTATTGACACCCGAAACAGCGAAATTAGCTGCTGGTTTTGATGCTGTGAATGTTTATCAACAATTAGACTACACACGCGAAACGTTGGCTGCATTGCATGAAGCTGGTATCACAAAGATGTCATTGCGCAATGTTGGAACTGACAACATTGACTTTGATGCAGCACGTGAGTTTGGTTTCCAAATCTCAAACGTGCCAGTTTATTCACCAAATGCGATTGCTGAGCATTCGATGATTCAAATGAGCCGGTTGTTGCGTCGGACAAAAGAATTGGATGCTAAGATTGCTAAGCATGATTTGCGTTGGGCACCTACAATTGGACGTGAGATGCGTATGCAAACTATCGGAATTATTGGAACTGGACACATTGGACGTGTTGCTATGAAGATTGCACAAGGCTTTGGGGCGAAGGTTATTGCATATGACCTTTATAAGAATGCTGAAATTGAAGCCGCTGGTCTTTATGTGGATACGTTAGATGAATTGTTTGCGCAAGCTGACGTAATTTCATTGTACGTACCAGGTGTTCCAGCAAACCACCATTTGATTAATGCAGATTCAATTGCAAAGATGAAAGATGGTGTGGTCATCGTCAATGTTTCACGCGGAAACTTGATGGATATCGATGCCGTTATTGCTGGTTTGGACTCTGGTAAAATTGCTGACTTTTCAATGGATGTCTATGAAGAAGAAGTTGGGTTGTTTAACATTGACTGGTCTGGAAAGACATTCCCAGATGATAAGATTGCTGATTTGATTTCTCGCGAAAATGTGTTGGTTACACCTCACACAGCTTTCTATACGACAAAAGCCGTTGAAGAAATGGTATCACAATCGTTGTCTGCTGATTTGGCTTTCATTAATGGTGAAGTGCCAAGCATTGCAGTTGAATATTAATTAAAGAATAGAGACATCAAAGGGCTGTAATTAAATGGCACAATCGAGATAAGATTTGAGTTGTCAGGTGATTGCAGTGCTTTTTTAATGGAAAGTAGATGGTATGATGAATTATTTTGATGGTAGTTATGAGTTGAAGTTCAAAGACTTCTTCTTTAAGGTATTGAGCGGTTCAGCCCAAGGAATTTTGATTGGTGTTTTGCCTTCCGCAGTTTTGAAGTATTTGCTAAAGTTATTTATCACGCCTGGTGTTGCAAATTGGGCCACTGATTTGAATGCGATTTTGGTTTTGTTCCAATCAATGATTCCAATGTTAATTGGTGTCGCAATTGCTTTGCAATTTAAGATGAAGCCCTTAGACGTTGGTGTTATGGGAATTGCCGTTGCTGCGGCTTCGGGCTCAATTAAGTGGGCCACTGCCGCTGCTGGTTTTGTAAACCCAGTGACAGGTGTTAAAACTGTTGCACCTTCAACTGTTTATATTGCCGCTGGTGCGGGCGATGTGATCAACGCAATGATTGTTTCAGCAATCGGTGTTTTAGTTATTTGGCTGATTGCAAAGTACTTGAAAGGTTTCGGTTCGGTTGCGATTATTCTTAGCCCAATCGTTGTCGGTGGTGGCGTTGGATTGCTTGGTAAAGCCATTGCACCATATGTTGGTGACGTTACAACTTGGATTGGTCAAGCGGTTGAAACCTTTACAAAGCTACAACCAGTGCCAATGGCTGTTTTGATTGCCATGGCATTCTCGATTATTATTATCACGCCAGTTTCAACGGTTGGAATTGCCTTAGCAATTTCATTGGCTGGTCTAGGCTCAGGTGCTGCGGGTGTTGGTGTTATTGCGACAACAGTTGTCTTATTGATTAATTCAATTAAGGTTAATAAAGTTGGAACTTCAGTTGCTATTTTCTTGGGAGCGATGAAAGGCATGATGCCTTCTGTCTTTGCTAAGCCGGTGACGATGATACCATTCTTAATTACAGCCGCTGTTTCTGGTATTCCAGTTGCCTTGATGAATGTTCAAGGAACACCTACATCTGCTGGATTTGGATGGATTGGAATGGTAACGCCAATTCAATCTGTTGCTAAAGACGCTGCGGACAAGGCATTTATCACGCATTATGTGAGCCCTGTAGTTTCAATTTTGGTGTTCTTTGTGGTGCCAATCGTGGTTGGATTTGTTGTCGATTATGTCTTAACTAAGTTTGTTAAGTTATATCAACCAGAGGATTTCCAACAAGAAATTTAATTATAAAAACACAGATTCTGCGTAGTCTGTGTTTTTTAATTGCTGATAAATGTATCGTGTGGTTTATTCAAGGGTGCTCAAAAAGATACCCCATAGCGTGTGTTTTTGGTATAGTAAAGTAAGTGAAATTTTCATGGAGGCCATTGATGAATCAAATTATTCCAAATACACAACAAGAGATACTGCATACTTTTTGGCAGGCAGGGATTTTGTTTGCCATTGCAGTTGTGTTGGCGTTTATTATTAGCCGCATTCGGAAGGCACGCGGTAGGGCCCATGGCGATTTCTTGTTTATTACATCTGTTTTATTACTGATTTTAAGTTTGGGTATTTTTGCATACCATAGTAATTTATTTGGCATTAAAGACTACTTTGCAAAGTTTCAAGTACAGCAACAAAGTCGGACAATAAAAAAACGAGCTGCCAAACCGGTGGATCGTAAATTGGTTGCAAAGATGGTGATGCGGGATCAAAATAAAAATGATAAGTATGAGAAAAAAGGTTTTGTTGCCATTCCTAGTGTGTCGATTTTACTGCCGATTTATGACGATGCGTACTCTGTGGCTGGACTTAATTTAGGTGCTGATTTTGCAAATCGTTCGGCTGAGGACCCAAAGGGTGAACAAACGCCAATGATGGGGCGCGGCAATTATGGGTTAGCGGCGCACAACTTTAATGATGGTCGGACGGGTTTTAGTGCTTTGCAGGAAAAGTTAAACGTCAACGCCTCATATTTAGTCAACGGGCAGACCGGGACGAACCGTTGGTTGAAGAATAAGCCAGTTTACTTAGCAAATGGTGATGGCATTTACGAATATCGCATTACAAAGCAAACGACGACCTTACCAACTAATGTGGCAGTTTTGAATCAAACAGACCAGCCACAATTAACGATTGTGAGTTGTCTATTTCCAAACACAAATTATCGGATTATTACACATGCTAAATTGGTTAAACAATACACATGGCAAAAGGCCCTCAAAAATTGGTTGGTTACTTTAATTTGAAAGTTCAAGCAACTAATGCACGTGCAAGTTGGTTTAATCCGGGTGTTGAAGAAGGTGTTAATGGTGATGCAGGTGGAACCAAGTAGAAATTAAATCAAGCGAAAAATTGCGTCGAAGTTTGGCGCTTTTTTTTGATTGAGCGTGTAAAATAGAGAAGAAACATTTTTTAATTATACAAGAGATAAATAAGGGGTTAGTATTGTGAAAACAATTGCGTTTGATACATCAAATCAACCCATGTCGGTAGCTTTGTTTGATGCAGACCGTCTAGTTGGTGAAATTGAAACAAATTTGGCCAAAAATCATTCAGAACAGCTATTATTATCGATAGATGAATTGGTTAAATCAGCAGGCTGGCAACCAAGTGATTTGAATCGTGTGATAACGAGTCAAGGGCCTGGTTCGTATACTGGGTTAAGAATTGCGGTGACAACGGCTAAGACCTTGGCCTTTTCGTTACATTTAGAATTGATTGGACTTTCGGGCCTTGCACTCTTAGCTGGTAATGTGATTGCAAATGATACCATAGTGATCCCATTAATGGACGCACGTAATGATAATGTTTATGCCGGACAGTATCGCTGGCGTGATGGTAAATTGGTCAATGTCGTGGCTGACCAACACACGTCAATCTATGATTTGCCAATGGCTGTTAATTCGCAAGAACGGGTCATTTATGTTGGCGATTGGGAAAAGTATGAAGCGGTCATTAAGGCTCAGGTACCACAAGCTGAATTTTCAAAAGATAATGTGCCACATGCGAGGCATATGTTGACGTTAATCGCTGATGAGTCAGTTTTACGTACAAATGAGGCAATTCATCAATTTAATCCACAATATCTTCGGGTAACCCAAGCGGAGGCTGAGTGGCAAGCGGCACATCCGAATGTAGGACGGCAGAATTATGTTGAAAAAGTTAAATAACTGGTGGCGATGGTATCGACATCCGTTGCCAACTGAGTTGCGCGAATTTCACCAGAGCGTTGTGATTGATGGGATTGAGTATGATTTAATGCCAGCTCAATTAGCGCATGCTGAAGCGATGCTAGCAGTTGAACGGGATGCATATTTTGGGCAAGAGCCATGGCCGATTGAACTGTTTTGGAATGAAATCAACCGCCAACATGAACGGTTGTATTTGATTGTTCAGATTAAAGCGACCCATACGACGGTCGCATATATTGGTACGGCGTTTCGTCCCAGTTTAAGAGAAGTGCATATTACAAATCTTGCGGTTAATCGCCAATGGCAAAAGCGTGGGCTCGGTAAATTCATGTTGTCATACATCATGTCGGTTGCGGCACAAATTCAATTTGAAACGGTCTCTTTAGAAGTTCGGATGACGAATCAAGCTGCGCAAAAGCTGTATTCGCGGCTTGGATTCCGTAAAGTACGTACCAAACACCATTATTATGATGATGGCGAAGATGCAGTTGAAATGCGTTCAACGTTAGGGAAGGGGCGCTTATGACGGAATTGATATGGCGTAGTGTTCCAAACGCTGATGAAATCTTTCAAATTTCCAAGGCAGCATATCGTGGGTCGCCGTGGTCAAAGCAATTGTTTTTGAATGATTTACGCAACCATAATGCAGAATATTTAATGGTCGAAATTGCGGGTGAATTGGTTGGTTTTGTTGGCGGAAATCTGGTCTTGGATGAATTATCAATCAGTAACGTCGCAATTTTACCGGGTCATCAGGGACAACGTATTGGTGAAAAACTACTTAAAATGTATTTTTCCCGTTTTCCCAAGGGCACACGGATCTTATTAGAAGTCCGCAGTTCAAACCAAAGGGCGTTACGCTTATATGAAAGGCTTGGATTTGAAATTTATAATATTCGTGAAGATTATTACCGCGATCCCAAGGAAGACGCCTATTTAATGGATTTGAAATTATCATGAGAGGGATGGAAATATGCACGATCGAATTATTTTAGCGTTTGAATCAAGTGCCGATGAAACGAGTGTTGCGCTGGTTAAAAATGGCACTGAAATTATTAGCTTAGAAATAGCGACGCAAATTAAAAGTCATCAGCGTTTTGGGGGAATCGTACCAGAGGTGGCTAGTCGTCATCATATCGAACAAATTACGCTTTTAATTGATGCCGCCTTATCTGATGCAGGGCTGTCGTATGACGATATCACAGCTGTTGCTGTGACATATGGGCCAGGATTGGTAGGCGCATTATTAATCGGCGTGACAGCTGCTAAAACAATTGCGTGGGCACATCAATTACCACTGGTACCGGTAGTTCATATGGCTGGTCATATTGCGGCAGCACAGTTTGTTGCGCCAATTGAGTATCCAGCTTTAGCGCTGATGGTCTCAGGCGGGCATACCGAGTTTGTGTTGATGCAAAGTGAATATGAATATGTTGTTGTTGGTGACACAAGAGATGATGCAGCTGGTGAATCGTATGATAAAGTTGGGCGCACGATGGGATTAGACTATCCAGCAGGTAAGACGATCGATCAAATGGCACATCAAGGGGTTGATGAATATCATCTTCCTCGAGCATTGATGCATGATGGAAAATTAGATTTCAGTTTTTCTGGCCTAAAAAGTGCTGTGATTAATCTGAAGCATAATGCGGAGCAACGTGGCGAGACAATTAATTTGCAAAATCTTGCCACAAGTTTTCAAAATGCAGTGCTTGAAATGTTGTTAACTAAGACGCAGACGGCTTTGACAACATATTCTGTTAAAACGTTTATTGTAGCAGGTGGTGTCGCTGCTAATCGGGGATTGCGAGATGGTATTGATCAATTGCAGGTACAATTTCCAGACGTGAAATTCATCAAGGTACCGTTGGCACTGGCGGGAGACAATGCAGCCATGATTGGTGCTGCGGGCGATATTGCTTATCGGCATGGCAAACGGGCGGGCTACGATTTAAACGCTAAACCAGGGTTGGAATTTGATTATCTTTCACCAGATATGGCCTTTATTACCCCAATGTAAATGATAAATTAAAAGAGATGATCCAAAATAAGAGGTCGTCTTTTTTTATTGGATGGGCAACAGTCGAAATTTTGTGTGTCATATTTTATTGTTAAACTGTTTGAAATTGTTAAAAATAATGTTTTAGGTCTTTTATAGGAAGAAAAATTGTTATCAGGATGTTATCAATTAATCAAACAAAAAGCTTGCAATGCCTTGCGTGATGCGGTATTATATTCAAGTACGTTATTTACTGACGGGCGAATTATGCGCTGAAGTAAGGAAGTACGGCAACGAGCGATGATGTGAGAGGTTGCGACACACCCGGCAGCATTGCCACGGGAACCACTGCCATGGATTCCACAGTGGTGTGTTGGTTTTCTCACGGAGTTAGTCTCATATTCCAATATGGACGAAGGAAGGAGTCATTCATGGCAAACAAGAAGATCCGTATCCGCTTGAAGGCATACGAACACACAATTATCGACGCATCTGCAGAGAAAATTGTTGAAACGGCAAAGCGGACTGGTGCTGAGATTTCAGGACCAATCCCATTGCCAACAGAGCGTACTTTGTACACTGTGTTACGTTCACCCCACAAGCATAAGGATTCACGTGAACAATTCGAAATGCGCACACACAAGCGTTTGATCGACATTGTTAACCCAACTGCGCAAACAGTTGATGCGTTGTCAAAGCTTGAATTACCAAGTGGTGTCAACATCGAAATTAAATTGTAATTCACATTACGATTTGACGTGTTAAATGCCTGATTATGCATTTCAACTAATCAAAAATAGATTTACTAATCAAAGGAGATAGTCATGACTACTAAGGGTATCTTAGGCCGCAAAGTCGGCATGACTCAGGTGTTCACTGACGAAGGTGAACTTATCCCAGTTACTGTGATTGAATCAACGCCAAACGTTGTTTTACAAGTTAAGTCACTTGAAAACGATGGTTACAACGCTATTCAATTAGGTTTCTCAGATAAGCGTACTGTTTTGTCAAACAAGCCTGAGCAAGGTCACGTTGCAAAAGCAAATACGACCCCTAAGCGCTACATTCGTGAAATTCGCGACGCTGAGGGAGAATACAATGTCGGGGATGAAGTAAAGGTTGATATTTTCGCTGCTGGTGAAGCTGTCGACGTTACTGGAATCACAAAGGGTCATGGTTACCAAGGTAACATTAAAAAAGATGGCCAATCTCGTGGCCCTATGGCGCACGGTTCTCGTTATCACCGTCGTCCAGGTTCATTGGGAGCCGTTATCAATCGCGTCTTCAAGGGTAAGAAGTTGCCAGGACGCATGGGTAACCACAAGCGCACGGTTCAAAACTTACAAGTTGTACGCGTAGACGTTGAAAACAACGTAATCTTGGTCAAGGGTAACGTCCCTGGAGCAAACAAGTCACTTGTTACTGTTAAGAACTCAGTTAAAGCTAAGTAATAAGGACGAAGGGAGGATTTAAACATGACTAAGGTTGCTTTATTTAAGCAAGATGGTTCAAATGCCGGAGAAGTTGAGTTAAACGACGCAATTTTTGGGATTGAGCCTAATAATAATGTCATCACTGACGCTGTTTTGATGCAACGCGCATCACTACGTCAAGGAACACACGCTGTCAAGAACCGCTCTGCAGTTCGTGGTGGTGGGCGTAAGCCTTGGCGTCAAAAGGGAACTGGTCGTGCCCGTCAAGGGTCTATTCGTAGCCCACAATGGCGTGGTGGAGGAATCGTCTTCGGACCTACGCCTCGTTCATATGCCTACAAGTTACCTAAGAAGGTATACCGTTTGGCATTGAAGTCAGTGTTGTCACAAAAAGTTTTGGATTCTGCTTTGGTAATTGTTGATGCATTGGCATTTGACGCACCAAAGACGAAAGACTTCAAGGCTGTATTGAACAATTTGAACGTTAACGAAAAGACGTTGGTTGTCTTAGATGACAACAATACTAACGCCGCATTAGCAGCACGTAACATTGAAAATGTTACAGTAATGACTGCTAAGGGTGTTAACGTACTTGATGTTATCAACAACGATAAGTTGGTTGTTGTTCAATCAGCATTGTCACAAGTTGAGGAGGTTTTGGCATAATGGACGCACGCGATATCATTTTGCGCCCGATCATCACTGAACAAACGATGAGTGTTTTGGATGAAAAACGCTACACGTTTGAAGTCGATGTTCGTGCTACTAAGCCACAAATCAAGCGCGCTATTGAAGAAATTTTTGACGTAAAAGTTGAAAAAATCAATACTGCAAATGTACGTGGAAAGTTGAAGCGTCAAGGACGTTTCGCTGGTTACACTAAGAAGCGTAAGAAGGCAACTGTTAAGTTGTCTGCTGCTTCTTCGGACATTCAATTGTTCAACGAAAACTAATCATAGGAGGAAAGCAGCGTGGCTATCAAGAAATACAAGCCAACCTCTAACGGACGTCGTAACATGACGAGCTCAGATTTTGCTGAGATCACAAAGACTACGCCCGAGAAGAGCTTGTTGGAATCAAAGTCAAACACTGGTGCTCGTAATTCATACGGGCACATGACAGTTCGTCACCGTGGTGGCGGACACAAGCGTCAATACCGTATCATCGACTTCAAGCGTACTAAGGATGAAGTTACTGCTAAGGTTGTTGCGATCGAATACGATCCAAACCGTACAGCTAACATTGCCTTGTTACAATATACTGATGGTACTAAGGCATACATCTTGGCGCCTAAGGGATTGGAAGTCGGTATGACTGTTCAATCTGGTCCTGAAGCCGACATCAAGGTCGGAAACGCTTTGCCATTGGCTAACATTCCTGACGGAACACAAATTCATAATATTGAATTGAAGCCTGGTAAGGGTGGACAACTTGCTCGTTCAGCTGGTGCATCTGCACAATTGTTGGGTAAGGAAGGAAAGTACGTTTTGGTTCGCCTTCAATCAGGTGAAGTACGTATGATTCTTGCCGTTAACCGTGCGACAGTTGGGGTTGTCGGAAACGAACAACACTCATTGATCAACTGGGGTAAGGCTGGTCGTCGTCGTTGGAAGGGTCAACGTCCACACGTTCGTGGATCTGTTATGAATCCTAACGATCACCCTCATGGAGGAGGAGAAGGTAAGGCGCCTGTTGGACGTCCATCTCCAATGTCACCATGGGGTAAGAAGACTGCTGGTAAGAAGACTCGTGACGTTAATGCTCGCTCAAGCAAGTTTATCGTTCGTGGTCGTAAGAGCAAGTAGTCTAATCATCCTATTAGATAAGAATCAAAGCATACGAGAGGAGACTTCATTATGGGTCGCAGCCTGAAGAAGGGGCCATTTGCTGACGCTCACTTGTTGAAGAAAGTTGAAGCAGCTAATGCTTCTGAAAAACAAGTCGTTATCAAGACATGGTCACGTCGTTCAACGATTTTCCCAAGCTTCATCGGATTGACATTTGCCGTTTACGATGGTCGTAAGCATGTGCCAGTGTTGGTACAAGAAGACATGGTCGGTCACAAGCTTGGTGAATTTGTCCCTACGCGTACATTCCATGGACACGCAGCGGATGATAAGAAAACAAAGCGTAAGTAATTAGGAGGACAATACAATGGCTGAACAAATCACGTCAGCACGCGCCACAGCGAAAATCGTTCGTGTCGCACCACGTAAGGTCCGCCTTGTGCTTGACCAAATTCGTGGAAAGCGAGTGGCAGAAGCATTTGCAATTTTGCAATTTTGGCCTAACCACTCATCAGAAGATGTTTATAAGGTGTTGAACTCAGCTGTTGCTAACGCTGAGAACAACTTCTCACTAGATCGCGAAGATTTGGTAGTTGCAGAAGCCTTTGCTAACGAAGGACCAACGCTTAAGCGTTTCCGTCCCCGTGCCAAGGGCTCAGCTTCACCAATCAATAAGCGCACAAGCCACATTTCAATTGTGGTAAAAGAAAAGTAAGGAGGATTGAGTCATGGGTCAAAAGATTAACCCAACTGGTTTCCGTGTCGGAATCATCCGCGACTGGGATGCAAAATGGTACGCAAACAAGAAGGACTATGCAACGTTATTGTTAGAAGACATGAAATTGCGTAAGTATATCGAGACTAAGTTAGCTGATGCATCAGTTTCACGTATTGAAATTGAGCGTACTGCTAACCGTGTTAACGTCTCAATCCACACTGCTAAGCCTGGAATGGTTATTGGTAAGGGTGGATCTGAAGTTGATGCATTGCGTAGCAAGTTGACACAATTAGTGGCAAAGGGTGAACGCGTACACATTAACATCATTGAGATTAAAAAGCCTGATTTGGACGCTCACTTGGTTGGGTCACAAATTGCACAAGACTTGGAGCGCCGTGTGGCCTTCCGTCGTGCAATGCGTGGTGCAATCCAACGTGCAATGCGTGCTGGTGCCAAGGGTATCAAGACACAAGTTGCTGGACGTCTAAACGGTGCAGACATTGCTCGTATTGAGCAATACACTGAGGGAACAGTGCCATTGCACACATTGCGTGCAGACATTGATTACTCTTGGGATGAGGCAACTACCACATACGGTCAACTAGGTATTAAAACTTGGATTTACCGTGGTGATATCTTGCCAGAGAAGAAGTCTAAGAGCAAGGAGGCGAAGTAATCATGCTAGTTCCAAAGCGTGTTAAGTACCGCAAGCCACATCGTGGTCACATGCGCGGTGAAGCTAAGGGTGGTAAAACAGTTGCATTCGGTGAATACGGATTGCAAGCTGTGACATCACACTGGATTTCAAACCGCCAAATTGAAGCTGCTCGTATCGCTATGACGCGTCACATGAAGCGTGGTGGTAAGGTGTGGATCAAGATTTTCCCACACTTGTCATACACTTCTAAGGGTGTCGGAGTTCGTATGGGTAACGGTAAGGGTGCGCCTGTAGGTTGGGTTGCCCCAGTCAAGCGCGGCAAGGTTTTGTTCGAAGTTGCCGGTGTTCCTGAAGAAGTTGCCCGTGAAGCCCTACGCCTTGCAGCTAACAAGTTGCCAGTTAAGACTAAAATCTTAACTCGCCAAGTGGAGGGTGAATAATGAAGACCAAAGATTTACAAAACGAAATCAAGGGCCTCAGCACAGCTGAATTGGTGGCTAAGGAAAAGAGCTACAAGGAAGAGTTGTTTAACTTACGTTTCCAACTAGCTACTGGTCAACTTGAAAACACGGCTCGTTTGTCAGAAGTACGTAAGCAAATTGCTCGTATTAAGACTGTGATTCGTCAACAAGAATTGAACAAGTAGTAGAAGAGAGGAGACCGAGATGACTGAAGCTCGTAACGCACGTAAGGTTTACACAGGCCGCGTGGTTTCAGATAAGATGGAAAAAACAATTACTGTTGCCATCGAAACTTACAAAAACCACCCAGTTTATGGTAAGCGTGTTAAGTACACGAAGAAGTTTAAGGCTCACGATGAGAACAACGAAGCTAAAGCAGGAGATGTCGTACGCATCATGGAGACGCGTCCAACTTCTGCAACAAAGCGCTTCCGTTTGGTAGAAATCGTCGAGAAGGCCGTTATTATCTAATCGTTTTAATCTCGAATTTTACCAATAACGGAAGGAGGACAAAATCGTGATTCAACAAGAAAGTCGTTTGAAAGTTGCTGATAACTCAGGAGCACGTGAAATCTTAACTATTAAGGTTTTGGGTGGTTCAGGGCGTAAGTTCGCCGGAATCGGTGACATGATCGTTGCAACAGTAAAGCAAGCTATTCCTGGTGGAACTGTTAAGAAGGGTGACGTCGTAAAGGCGGTTATCGTTCGTACTGTTTCATCAACACACCGTGCAGATGGTTCATACATCAAGTTTGATGAGAACGCTGCTGTTATCGTTAAAGATGATAAGAGTCCTGTTGGAACTCGTATCTTCGGCCCTGTTGCACGTGAATTACGTGACAACGATTACATGCGTATTGTGTCATTGGCACCAGAAGTATTGTAATTTTCCATCATTAAATCAAGGAGGAAGCCTCGCATGTTTGTGAAGACAGGTGACAAGGTTAAGGTTATCGCCGGCAAGGACAAAGGCAAGGAAGGCGTAATTGTTAAAACAATTGCAGCTAAAGACCGTGTTGTTGTCGAAGGTGTGAATATTATGAAGAAGCACCAAAAGCCTAATAACCAATACCCACAAGGTGGAATTATCGAGCTTGAAGCTCCTATCCACGTATCAAACGTACAATTGCTTGACCCTTCAACTAATGAACCAACGCGTGTTGGTGTCAAGATTGAAGATGGTAAGAAGGTACGCGTATCAAAGAAGTCTGGAACGGCTTTGTAATAAAGGGTGAAAGGAGGAAATCATTATCATGGCAAATCGCTTGAAAGAAAAGTATGTTAATGAAGTTCAACCTTCATTGATCGAAAAGTTTAACTACAGCTCAATTATGCAAACACCTAAGATCGAAAAGATTGTTTTGAATATGGGTGTTGGTGATGCTGTATCAAACTCAAAGAACTTAGATGAAGCTGTTGCAGAATTAGAATTGATTGCTGGTCAAAAGCCAGTGGTTACTCGTGCAAAGAAGTCAATCGCTGGCTTCCGTTTGCGTGAAGGAATGGCTATCGGAACTAAAGTTACTTTGCGTGGGGAACGTATGTATGACTTCTTAGATAAGTTGATCAACGTTTCATTACCACGTGTTCGTGACTTCCGTGGTGTTTCACCAAAGGCCTTTGATGGTCGCGGAAATTACACATTGGGAATCCGTGAGCAACTTATTTTCCCAGAAATTGATTACGATGCAGTTAACCGCGTACGTGGATTAGACATTGTTATCGTAACCACTGCAAATTCTGATGAAGAATCACGTGAAATGCTTACTCAATTGGGTATGCCTTTCACTAAGTAATCATAAATAGTCACTGTTAAATCAGTAAGAAATTTTATAGGAGGCAACATCAATGTCAATGACTGACCCAATTGCAGATTTCTTGACTCGCATTCGTAACGCCAACATGGTTCGTCACGATTCAGTTGAAGTTCCTGCATCAAAGATCAAGAAAGACATCGCCGAAATTTTGAAAAATGAAGGCTTTGTCCGCGACGTTGAATACATTGATGATGACAAGCAAGGCGTAATCCGCGTCTTCCTTAAGTATGGTGCTGAAAAGCAACGTGTTATCTCAGGTTTGAAGCGTATTTCAAAGCCTGGATTGCGTTCATACGTTAAAGCTGATTCATTACCAAAGGTTTTGAATGGTTTAGGAATTGCTATCATCTCAACTTCTGAAGGTGTTATCACCGATAAAGAAGCTCGCGCCAAGAACATTGGTGGCGAGGTATTGGCATACGTTTGGTAAGAAAGAAATCTAATAAAGGAGGTATCCTACGATGAGTCGTATTGGTAACAAGATTTTGACTTTGCCTGCTGGCGTTGAAATTAAACGCGAAGGTGACGTTGTTACTGTTAAAGGACCTAAGGGTGAATTGTCACGCGAAATCGCATCAGTAATCACTTTTACTGTTGATGGTCCTGAAGTAAAGTTTGAACGTCCTTCAGACGATGGAAAAATCAAGGCTTTGCACGGTACAACCCGTGCCAATGTAGCCAACATGGTTGAGGGTGTCTCAGAAGGCTTCAAAAAGACTTTGAAGCTTGTCGGTGTTGGTTACCGTGCAGCCAAGCAAGGCAACAAGCTTGTGTTGAACGTTGGTTACTCACACCCAGTTGAATTTGAAGACCGCGATGGTTTGACTGTTGAAGTACCTGATTCAGTAACGGTTATTGTTTCTGGTATTTCAAAGCAAAAGGTTGGAGATTTATCTGCTGAGATCCGTGCCGTTCGTGCACCTGAACCTTATAAGGGTAAGGGAATCCGTTACGAAAATGAATACGTTGCACGTAAGGAAGGTAAGACTGGTAAGTAATCTTTGTGCTTAAAGGCATAAAGTGCGGGGGCAACGTCCCAAATGTACTTACACAGTATATCTTTCAATAAGAAAAAAAGAGGTTACGAACATGATTACGAAGTCAGACAAGAATAAAGTGCGTCAACACCGACACACTCGAGTTCGTGGTAAGATTTCTGGTACTGCAGAGCGCCCACGCTTGAACGTTTTCCGTTCTAACAAAAACATCTACGCTCAATTAATTGATGACGTAGCGGGTGTGACGCTTGCTAGTGCCTCAACTTTGGACGCTTCAATTGCTGAAGCACCAAAAACTGAACAAGCAACAAAAGTTGGTGCATTAATTGCTGACCGTGCTAAGGCTGCTGGGATCGAAGACGTTGTTTTCGATCGTGGTGGATACTTGTATCACGGACGTGTTAAGGCATTGGCCGAATCAGCTCGTGAAGCTGGTTTGAAGTTCTAAGGGAAGGAGGAAATAATCATGGCATTTATCGATCCAAAGACTCTTGGTGAGCTCGAAGAAAACGTCGTAGCCATCAACCGTGTTACTAAGGTTGTTAAGGGTGGACGTCGTTTGCGTTTTGCTGCTTTGGTTGTTGTTGGTGATCGTAACGGTCACGTCGGCTTTGGTACAGGTAAGGCTCAGGAAGTTCCTGAAGCCATCCGCAAGGCTATTGAAGCCGCAAAGCGTAATATCGTTGCCGTACCAACTGTTGGTACAACTCTTCCTCACTCTGCATTGGGTATCTTCGGTGGTGGTCGCATTTTGCTTAAGCCAGCCGCTGAAGGTTCTGGAGTAGCTGCCGGTGGTGCTGCTCGTGCCGTTTTGGAATTGGCTGGAATTGCTGACGTGTCTGCAAAGTCACTTGGTTCAGCAACACCAATCAACGTTGTACGCGCAACTTTCGAAGCAATTTCTGAATTGAAGAACGCTGAAGAAGTCGCTGATTTGCGTCAGGTCGCTCTTGAGCACTTGGCAGATTAAGGAGGCAGATTAACATGGCTGAACAAGTTAAAGTAACTCTTGTTAAGAGTGCTGCCCACCGTTTGCCAAAGCAACGTGCAATTGTTAAGGCCCTTGGATTAAGCAAGGTTTCTTCATCAGTTGTATTGCCTGACAACGCGCAAACGCGTGGCGCTGTATTCAAGATCGCTCACTTAGTTACTGTTGAAGTAGTTAAGTAAGCAACGAAATCGCTCTGAAGGAGGAAAAACCTAATGAAGCTTAATGAGCTTGAAATTGCCGAAGGTGCACGCAAGGTCCGCAATCGTGTGGGTCGTGGTGAATCTTCTGGTAATGGTAAGACTGCAGGACGTGGTCAAAAAGGGCAAAAGGCTCGTGGTAAGGTACGTTTGGGCTTTGAAGGTGGACAAATGCCTTTGTTCCGTCGTATGCCTAAGCGTGGCTTTACAAACATCAACCGTAAAGAATTTGCGGTTGTTAACTTGGACCAATTGAACAAGTTCGATAATGGTACTGAAGTAACACCAGCATTGTTGGTTGAATCAGGTATTATTAAGAAGGAATTGTCTGGAATCAAGATTTTAGCTAATGGTCAACTTGACAAGTCTTTGACAGTGAAGGCTAACAAGTTCTCAGCATCAGCCGTGACTGCAATTGAAGCAGCCGGTGGTAAGACTGAGGTGATCTAATGCTACAAACCGTGCTCAATTCACTTAAAGAAAAGGATATCCGTAAAAAGTTATTCTTCACTCTGGGGATTTTGATTGTATACCGTATTGGTGCGTACATTACTGTACCGGGAATTAACCCGAAAGCACTAACTGAGGTTGCGAATTCTGGGCTCGGCAGCATTTTAAATATGTTCAGTGGCGGCGGGTTAACGAATTACTCATTGTTTGCAATGGGTGTTTCACCATACGTCACTGCTCAAATCGTGGTGCAATTGTTACAAATGGACATTGTTCCACGATTTGTCGAATGGTCAAAACAAGGTGAAGTTGGTCGTCGTCATTTAAACCAAGTTACTCGGTATTTGACTATTGTCCTAGCATTTGTGCAATCAATTGGTATTACAGCTGGGTTTAACCAGCTTAGTCAAGTTAAGTTAGTACAAACGCCGAATTGGCAAACATACCTGTTGATTGGATTTATCCTTACATCAGGAACAATGTTTGCGGTCTGGCTTGGTGAGATGATCACTGAGCGCGGATTGGGGCAAGGTGTTTCGATGCTGATTTTTGCGGGAATCATTGCGCGTGTACCGGCCGGTATCTATCGACTGGTTAACGAAAATGTATTCCAAAATTCTAATCCAACAAAAGGTCTCGCTTTAGTGTTAGGCTTGATGTTGATTATGATTTTGGCTATCTCATTTGTGACTTGGTTTAACCAAGCCATTCGTAAAATCCCAATGCAATATACACGACGTTCTGCCGGTTCTGGTAGTTCATCGTATTTGCCGTTAAAGATTAACGTTGCGGGTGTTATCCCTGTTATCTTTGCGTCATCATTATTGGTCACACCACAAACCGTGTTGCAAGCATTTTCAACTAAGTTTGCGGATGCAAGTTGGTATACGACATTGACGAGTTGGTTGTCAATGCAAACCTTACAAGGTGGTATATTATATACACTTCTGATTGTATTGTTCACATTCTTTTACGCTTTTGTGCAGGTTAATCCTGAAAAAGTGGCAGAGAATCTACAAAAACAGGGAAGTTATATTGTTGGCGTTTGGCCAGGACCTGCGACTGAAAAGTGGATGCGTCAATTGTTGATGCGTCTCTCAGTAGTTGGGGCACTTTTCCTTGGGTTGATCGCTTTGGCACCTATCCTTGCCACACACGTGTTTGGTTTGGATAGTAATCTTGGTATGTCTGGTACATCATTACTGATCGTGATTGGTGTCGCAATCGATTTGATTCGACAACTTGAAGGTTTGATGATGAAAAAGGCATATGTTGGCTTTATTCATGAAGGAGCTAAATAATGAGTTTAAATATCATGTTGTTGGGCTTACCAGGTGTTGGTAAAGGTACCCAAGCAGAGATGATTGTTGAAACTTACGCTTTGCCACATATCAGTACGGGCGATATGTTCCGTGCTGCAATGGCAAACGAAACTGAATTAGGACTAAAGGCCAAAGCGTTTATGGACGCTGGTAATTTGGTGCCTGATGAAGTTACAAACGGTATTGTTGCTGAACGCTTAGCTGAAGCCGATACAAAAGAGGGATTCATTCTTGATGGATTTCCTCGTAACTTAGACCAAGCAACTGCTTTAGATGCGATGTTGTCAGCACAAGGTCGCAAGCTAGATGGTGTTCTATATTTCACAGCTGATGAAGCTGTGTTGGTAGAACGCATGATGGCACGTGGTCGAGCAGATGACACACCTGAAGTTATCAAAAATCGTTTGGCAGTTAATGGTGAATTAACGGCACCGATTGCTGATTTCTATCAAAAGCAAGGTATCTTGCATGAAATCGACGGCGCACGTGAACTTGAAGTCATTTTTGCCGACGTAAAAGAGTTGCTTGATAATTTGAAGAACGCATAAAGCATCGATGATTAATAGGCAGGGTCACCTTGCATGTTATAATGAGATGTTACGTTCTTCATGTGAACAACGAAGGAGGCATAAACGTGGCCAGCGATGTTATTGAAATTTCAGGTATGGTAAAGGAAACTTTGCCAAATGCCATGTTTACCGTTGAATTGGAAAACGGCGCCGTAATTCTTGCGCACGTTTCTGGCAAGATTCGAAAGAATTTTATTCGAATTTTACCTGGTGATCGTGTAACAGTTGAGATGTCGCCATACGATTTGACGAAGGGACGGATTACTTACCGTTTCAAGTAATCAAGTCGTTGAATTTTAGGAGGTAAATACAATGAAGGTTCGCCCATCAGTAAAGCCTATGTGTGATAACTGCAAGGTTATCCGCCGTAACGGTCGTGTGATGGTGATTTGCACAAATCCCAAGCACAAACAACGCCAAGGTGCATAATAGCACTTCGGTTTCACAAATAAATAACTTACTATAGGGTGATTTGCACAAATCCCAAGCACAAACAACGCCAAGGTGCATAATAGCACTTCGGTTTCACAAATAAATAACTTACTATAGGAGGTAATAGCAATGGCTCGTATTGCAGGAATCGATTTGCCTCGCGATAAGCGTATCGTGATCGCATTGACATATGTATACGGAATCGGTAACACTACTGCTGAAAAGATTTTGGCAGAAGCTGGAGTTTCTGAAGACGTACGTGTTCGTGACTTGACACCAGACCAAGAAGACGCCATCCGTGCCATCGTTGATGGTATCAAGGTGGAAGGTGACTTGCGTCGTGAAGTCTCATTGAACATTAAAAAGTTACAAGAAATCGCATCATACCGCGGCATTCGCCATCGTAAGGGCTTGCCTGTTCGTGGTCAAAATACCAAGAACAACGCTCGTACGCGCAAAGGCCCAGCTACTGCGATTGCAGGTAAGAAGAAGTAATTAACTACCGTAGAAAGGAGCTTATTTATTCATGGCAGGTCGTAATACTCGTAAGCGTCGTGTAAAAAAGAATATTGAAAGTGGTGTAGCACACATCCACGCAACATTCAACAACACGATCGTAATGATTACTGATGTCCAAGGTAACGCTGTTGCCTGGTCATCTGCTGGTTCACTTGGATTTAAGGGTAGCCGTAAGTCAACGCCATTTGCTGCGCAAATGGCTTCTGAAGCTGCTGCCAAGGGAGCAATGGAAAACGGAATGAAGACAGTTGAAGTAACTGTTAAGGGTCCTGGTTCAGGACGTGAATCTGCTATCCGTGCATTGGCCGCTGCAGGTTTGGAAGTTACTTCTATCAAGGATGTCACTCCAGTACCACACAACGGTTCTCGCCCACCAAAGCGTCGTCGTGTCTAATTGCCACTTGCAACTAGGTTCACATGTAAGCTTTGATGAAAGGGGTAACAAACACTATGCTTGAATTCGAAAACCCAAAGATCACTCTTGTTGAAGAAAATGACAATTACGGAAAATTTGTAGTTGAGCCACTTGAGCGCGGCTACGGAACAACGCTTGGTAATTCTTTGCGTCGTGTATTGTTGTCATCTTTGCCAGGAGCAGCGATCAATTCTGTACAAATCGATACTGTTTTGCATGAATTTTCAACAATCGAAGGGGTTGTTGAAGATGTGACGCAAATCATCTTGAATCTTAAAAAAGTTTCATTAAGTATCGAAAGCGATGAAGAGAAGACACTCGAAATTAATGTCGCCGGTCCAGCCACTGTGACTGCTGCTGATATTACTGGAGATAGTGATGTAACAGTTTTGAATAAAGACTTATACATTGCTACTGTTGCGGCTGGGGCAACCTTGCACATGACTTTGACCGCTGAACGTGGTCGTGGATATGTGTCCGCAGACCAGAATAAGGAATTGCATGAAGATTTGCCAATTGGCGTTCTTGCAATTGATTCAATCTTTACCCCAATTGAACGTGTCAACTATCAAGTTGAGAGTACACGTGTTGGTCAACGTGATGACTTTGATAAATTAACATTTGATGTTTGGACAGATGGTTCTTTGACACCAACGGAAGCAATTTCATTGGCAGCACAAGTTCTCTCATCTCACTTAAATGCATTTGTCGGATTGTCAGAGCGTGCTGTGACGGCACAAGTGATGGTGGACAAGGAAGAAACTGTAGCACCTAAGCATACTGAGATGCCAATCGAAGAGCTTGATCTATCAGTTCGTTCTTATAATTGTCTCAAACGGGCTGGGATTAACTCTGTTCAAGAGTTAGTAGATCGGACAGAAATCCAAATGATGTCTGTACGTAACCTCGGTCGGAAATCACTTGACGAAATCCAAGAAAAGCTAACATTGCTTGGTTTGGGATTCCGCAAGGAAGATTAGATTATATAGATAAGAATACCAAAGAAGGAGGAATGACTCATGTCATACCGTAAGTTGGGACGCACAAGCTCACAACGTAAGGCTTTGTTGCGTGATTTAACAACTGCATTGTTAATTAACGGTCGTATCGAGACAACTGAGGCTCGCGCCAAGGAAGTTCGTAAGACTGCTGAAAAAATGATTACGTTGGGAAAGCACGGAGACTTAGCTTCTCGTCGTAAGGCAGCTGCTTTCTTGCGTAACGTTGTTGCGGAAGTTTCGACAACTGAAGACAACAAGGTTAAGGTTGAAAACGCTTTGCAACACTTGTTTAATCATGTTGCACCTCGTTTTGAAGGCCGTGCGGGTGGATACACACGCATCTTAAAGACAGTACAACGTCGTGGTGACGCTGCACAAATGGTTATCTTGGAATTGGTTGACTAATTCGTTAGTTGCCAAAATCGATAAACATACTTTAAAATCTCCAAATTATAATGCATAAACTGTTACGATGATGGCTCAAAGCCAAGTCTAGGTTGAATGATCTTAAACGGATCGCGCACTATAATTTGTGAGGTTTTTTTTATATCCTGAAATCATCTTGGATTGTCATAAATTTCACAAAAATAATAAATTTTCCGGTTTATTGTGTGTGATTTAAGCAATAAAATGCTTTTATTTTTGAAAGAAAACGGTTACAATAGATATGTAAAAACTTTCACAAATAGAAATGGATGAAAAAGGGGACTGAACATGAAAGCTGCTGTAGTACGTGAGACAAATGATGGTTATGTTGATTTAATCGATGATTGGACACCGCGTCAATTGGGCTTTGGTGAAGCATTAGTTGATGTCGAATATGTTGGATTGTGTCATACTGATTTACATTGTGCAAGTGGCGATTTCGGAGATCCAAATAAATTAGGTGACCGCAATGGTAATTTCCGGCGTGTAATCGGACATGAAGGTGTTGGACGTGTATCAAAATTGGGTGAGGGCGCTGGTGATTACCTAAAGCTTGGTGATCGGGTTTCAATTGCATGGTTTTATGATGCCTGTGGTGTTTGCGATTACTGTGTTTCAGGAAATGAAACATTCTGTCGAAATGTCCGCAATTCTGGTTATACAATTGATGGTGCAATGTCACAACAATGTGTAGTGAATGCGAAATATGCGGTCAAAGTGCCGGATGGTCTTGATCCACTTGAAGCAACTTCAATCACATGTGCTGGTGTGACGATGTATAAGTCATTGAAGGTTGGAGAGACAAAGCCAGGTCAATGGGTTTCTGTGCACGGCGCCGGTGGTCTCGGTAATTTAGCGGTTCAATATGCACATAATGTTTTTGGTGCTCATGTTGCTGTAATTGACGGTAACCCAGATAAGTTAGAAGCAGCCCATCAAAACGGCGCTGAAGTGATGATTAATCGGAAGACCGAAGATGTAGTCGCACGAGTTAATGAGCTCACTGGTGGTGTGCATAATGCGCAGGTAACAGCCGTTAATGACGCCGCCTTTTCTCAAGCGGTTAATGTGTTGCGGCCAATGGGAAAGTTAGTGGCTGTCGCATTACCACAAGGTGATATGGCATTGAATATTGCTAAGACAGTCCTTGATGGGATTGAAGTCCGTGGATCATTAGTTGGTACGCGTGCTGATTTGAAGGAAGCTTTCCAATTTGGAGCCGAAGGTAAAGTTAAGCCAATTGTTGAGAAAGTTCCATTCTCAGAAATTAACAGCGTGATTGATGAAATGCGTCATGGTAAAATCACGGGTCGTAAGGTGTTTGATTTTACAACGCTATAAGTTAAAATAGTCAAAAAAGTGTCCACTGATAAGCATCGGCTTATCAGTTTTTTATTACTTAAACTGCTTAAAATTCAGGCTGCAACTATTTCATTCAAAAAGATGATATCGCTACGATTAGACGTGTTAGCCAATATTTTATCTATATATACTAATATCTCAAATGAATATATGTATGCTGTATGAAAAATAAACGTTGATATATGATATCAATTTGGTTAAAAAAAAGTCGGGGGACGAAAAAAATTCATATCTCATACCTATAATGAAAAATATCATATTATCTTAAAAAGTGGACAATTATCCTAATTTAATAGGGAGGATAAATACATATGTTTAAGAGGAAACTTTTCAAATGGTTGGGTTGTATCATCATTGTATTGCCATTGGTGACGTCACTTGTTTTGATTGCCCCGCACATTTTTCATTCCGGGCATCACGCACATGCAGCTGATAGTCAGCAAAAATTAACACCAGATATCGGTGAAGGGTATCATACATATACAACTGAAGAAGCAGATGGCGTCGCCGGCTCAGTACTGCCGGTACACCCATACTCATTAGATGCTGGAACATTAGCACCGAATACAAACAGTTTTTTTAGCGAGCAACCAAAAGAAAAATCTGAACTAGATGCAACTACTCGTAATTATGGTGGGGCCCAAGAAAATTGGTATGGTAGTAAGAATTGGTTGAATTGGGAGCATTTAGGACCCGAGTATACAGGTTTTCGAGCCAAAAAAACGGCATCACCAGCCAAGGACAGTAGTAATAAAATTATCCCAGGAGCTTATGATATTTCATTAAAAATGACGGGCGGGACGCAAACGGAATATACGAAAAACAAAGCTGAAATTGTTTTTGTATTTGACCGGTCCTATTCGATGATTAGCAATGAAGATCCAGGAAATGCCCAAGAAAATCGACTAGTTAAAGCACAGCGCGCCTTTACGGATTTCGTGAAGGTAATTAGACCATACGTGACAAATAATCAATTACGAGTTGGGTTGGTACCCTATTCAGATGGGGTGAAAACCAATGATATCGTTCAAATCGGTGGTGAGAATGCGTTAAAATCAATCGATGATTATATTCGAAGTATGCAGATTACTGCGGGAAACGATGCCGGTACCTATACCCAAGGTGCATTACGTGCAGCGCATAAAATGTTAGATGCCAGCAATTTTACTGAGAACAATAAAATCATCGTTTTGCTTTCTGATGGCGCAGCTAGTCAACACGATTCGCCAACTTCATTGAGCGGAAATAGTAGGCCATGGGGCACGAATTATCCATATACATCGGATTTATTAATTAAAGGTGCAACCAACAATAATATGACCTATCCAAGCGCCGCAAATTATAATAACAATCAAACGATGACTAATAATAACCCTTTTAGTGGTTACTATTCTCGGATTGGTGCAGGTAACGACGCGAATCCTTACCGAATTTCGCACTCGATTGGAGATGGTGACTATATCTCAGGACAAGCAGCTATTGAGGAAGCCAATCAAATCAAAAAAGATACAAAAATTCGCGCGCTTTATACGATTGGTACAATGGTGGTCAGAGATGGAGAGACACAGTCAGCACGGTCAACTCGGCTCGCACAAGATTTGTTGCAAGCAATTGCATCCATTGATCCTAAAGGCAATGTTAATTATTACTATAACGCAATTGCAACGGACAAATTATTGAATCATCTGAACGAACTAGTCACAGAGTTGTTTGATTTCGTTAAAAATGCGCATTTACATGATAGTATTCCCAAAACAATGTTAATTGATGGTCAGCCTAGTGAAACTTTAAACGGCGATGGCCCAATTAAAGTCAATCGTTGGCGGCAAGCAGATTTCAGTCACTTATCGGATTTACCAACGATCAATATTGGCAATGCGTTTAATGCGAATTCTCAATATGATGTGCTCACGCCGGTGACAGGGACGTACGATGCTAGTACTGGGGCAATTGATTTAAATCATATTGATATTCCACAAGGAGAGATGATAGAAATTATCTATCGGATTCATGTGGTGACTGAGCGTGCAGATTTTGTGCCAAATCAATGGTTACAAACCAATGGCACAACCACCTTTCAGCCCCAACAACTAAATGCGATATTAGTTCAAATTGGTGTGCCGTCGGTTAAAGCACCTGGTAGACAATTGGTCGTTAAAAAAACTTGGATTGGCGATAACAGTGATAACGTTCGAACACGACCGGACACGTTACAATTTAATTTGACCCGTAAAAATCTAACGGATGGTCAAGCATGGGTTAATGATACATTAACACTAGCAAAACCATATAAAGACGATGACGTCCCGTTAAACGATGAAAAATTAAAGGAAGCGTGGGGAAAATCATATCAGCAGACAGATCATGACTTATGGTTGCCAATTTTTAACAATCAAGGCGAGAACATTACATACGAATTAGTAGAACAAAACATTCCTGGTTACGCGACGAGCTTATCGGTGACCGATCAAAATCAGTATCATTTTACAAATACCTTAACTGATTTTAAATATCAGCTACGAAAAGTTGACCAGTCTGGTCATTCATTGACTGGGGCTACTTTCTTAATTGAAAATCAGTTAGACGTCGATAAGACGTTTGAAAATGATGTGATAACGAGTCAAGGTGTGATCCCCGCTGGAACAATGGTCACTGCTGGTACGTGGATTTCTTACAATCGAATTTTAAATGGGCAGACGGTTGCTGATCATAGTGGAAATGGAATTGTGACCTTAGATAACAATGGCACATATGACCTGCCACCATATAATGCGGAATATGGGCAAAAGTTTCGAATCAGTGAAATTTCAGCGCCTAAAGGTTTTGAATTGTTGGCAAATCGCTACATTTATGGCGTTGTCAGCGATGGTTCAAATGCACCTGAACCTGTGACACTTGGCGGTGATCATTTGGTCGACTTGGATGCGTACGATGCCGAACGTAAAGATGCAGACGGTCATGCAATTGATAATTGGGCGCAAAGGCAGAAATTATTCTTGTTCACAGATGCGACGTATGCAACATTAATTAGCCCAAGTAGTGCGATTGATGGGATGAAACTCTCAATTCAAAATGACTTAACATATTTTAGTCTTACGAATCAACTGAAACGATATGCACTCGACATTACAAAATTAAATTCTGGGCATGGCAGTTTAGCTGGGGCGCGTTTTCAATTGTTTCAAGCAGATAGTTCAGACCATTGGCAGACATTAGGCAGTGAAATGACGACTAATGAATCAGGACAGGTGACCTTAGACGCAAACATTAAAGTACCTGCTAAATACCGATTGGTTGAAACGCATGCCCCCGATGGCTATTCGCGAATTACTGTCGATTTAATCTTTGAAATCAAAAGTGATGGGACGATCATCACTACCAATCCAGATGCAGCTTGGACATTGGCCGACCATCTGACTGACGGTACGGTAGATAATGTGATTCATGTCACAGCAAAAGATTTACGTCAATTTATGATGCCAGCAACTGGTGATCGAAAAATAATTATTGTACTGGGTGCGATATTGATTGTTGTGATCATTGTTGGGACGTTAATGATTAATGATCGAGACGGGAGGCCGACTGATGACAAAACAATGGATTAAATGGTTATCACTGTTATTCGTATGCTTTGCGGTTTTTTATAGTACTGAACGATTAAAAATCTACGCAGATAGTGACGATTATGTCACGCATATTCGACTACATAAAGTAGTCTTAGGTACAGGTACAGGTACAGGTACAGGTACAGGTACAGGTACAGGTATTGGGGCGGATAGTTTTGAAAACTGGGGGCTGAACTGACCGACCTTGGTAATTGGCGACCACTAGATAATGTTAATTTTGTTTACTATGATATGATGTCATATCTGGATTGGAAAGATGGTGAAATTCAACCAGTGTGGCGGACGGGGACCACAGTCTTTCCAGATAATGCAACTAAAGCCAATGCCTTAGACCAGATAACGGCGCATTTTTCAATTGTCCAGAGTAGTAATAGTGCTTCAAGGTGGCAATTTGAATTTCATACCATTGATCATCAGCAACACCTAACGAATGACCAATTATTACATGATTTAACGGTGGTTGCCGGAAAAACCGATAGTAGTCAGTTAACGCATACCGAAATGACGGGCAAAAGTACGACGTCGGGTAAGGGGAATGTTGATTTATCGCTCTCCAAGGGCCTTTGGTTAATCATCGAGGATGGGCGACCACATGGCGTTAGTCAAATCGCGACACCGATGCTATTGTCATTACCAACTGAAAATCAGAATGGGGTCCGCTATGGGCCCAATGATACGGTTCATTTTTATCCAAAGAACTATACAATGTCGACATCGTTAAATAAGATGGTTGATCCTGATGGTCAAGGTTATGTGGAAAATGATGATAAAATTGGCGTTTACCGTGGACACTCATTTAAATGGGCCATAGATATTACCTTGCCGGCAACGGCTGAAGATTTTCAAACGTTCATGCTAAAGGACGTTTTACCTCATCAAGTTGATTTACAACAAATTAAAATTTTCCAATTAGCAGGTGCTAATCATGGCGACGTATTGTGGTCGTCAGATTTTCGACCGGCTGATACATATATGACTAATGGCATATCTGGTCATGGACAAACGTATGATTTAAGTCAAAATGGATTGGCGGTAACCGGACAGGATGGTTATTATCAGTTGACGCATTCAGACGGTAGCATGGCACGTGAGCCCATTGTTAATTCGATTGATTGTTGGTCTGGCAATGAAATTAACAAAACTAATCAACGGTGTGGGTGGTTTGAAATCAACTTGCAACCACATTTAAAAAATCTAGTTGAAAAAGGCATTACCAGTCTTCGAGTTGAGGTCACAACAATTGTGAATGCCGCTGCCACAACTGGCTTAATCACAAATGAAGCGCGGCTGACTGACGATTTACGAACGCGACAAGATAAGGCATCAACGTGGGTTGGTGGTTATGATTTTGTCAAAACAAATGGACCGGCTCGATACCATGAAGATGCGGACGGTCACCTCACAACCCAGGTTTTTAATCCTGTGGCAGATGCTACCTTTCAGCTTCTTTGGCACCACGCGCCAGCTGGAATTACCTTGAAAGAGGGTGGGGTCTCTAAAGCTGATGACACACTTTATTATGCTGGACGGGCAAGTGATGGGGGTGAATGAACGGCACAACCGGCACATGTATTAACGGTTAAGAGTGCCAGTGATGGCTATTTCTCATTTTCAGGTTTGCGGAGTGGACAATATGAATTGCAAGAGGTCAAGCCGGCAAGTGGGTATCTGGCACTATCTCAACCGGCATTACGCTTTAATATTGCTAGTGTTTATCATCTCAATAATGACGCTCAAAATCCGGCGGCAACGGTTGAAGATTTGTCAACTTTAGATGATGGCACGTTAGTGGGTAGCGGGATTACAGATGGTGTCATTGATGGTAATGAGATCAATATTGTTAATTATCAGCAATCAATTTTCCCAGTTACCGGTAAAGGCGGCTTATTGATATTACTTTTAATTGGCGGACTGATTATGGTGGCTACCTTAGTCCATCGTGGTAAAAAGGCAAAAGTGAGGGCCTAAGTATGCGCAGTACTAAGAAATGGTTTTGGCTGGTAATCGGTTTGTTTGCCGTGGCTGCAATGATTATTTTTACAACGTGTTTTCAAATGGTGGGAGCGGCATTTTTACAAAGCAATCAAGTACAGTCATTTCAACAAAATTTGAAGCATATTTCAAAGCGTCAGTCAAAGCACTTAATTGCTGAAGTTAAAAAGGCAAATCAAACTTTGAGCGCATCGCCTGATACTGCTAATCAGCCCTTGACTGCAAATCAGAAACGTCGCGCGGCATTACTTGCGCATTATGACATTGGTCAAAAACAAGCAAAACAGATTATTGGCGTTTTACGGATTCCAAAATTGGAATTGTTGCTGCCAATTTTCAATGGTGTGTCATCTGATGTATTGGCCCACGGCATTGGCTTGTTACCGAATTCATCATATCCAGTTTCTGGTAAAGGTGTCCATACTGTGTTAACGGGTCATCGCGGACTACCAAATGCCGAATTGTTTGCCCATTTGAATCGATTGAAAAAAGGAGATGTTTTCTACGTTGAGGGTATTGAAAGGCCACTGCGCTACCGTGTTGATTGTATACGAGTGGTTAAACCGGATGATGTGGCATCACTCGCAATCAATACTGAATCAAATTACACCACATTGATGACGTGTACCCCGTACCTTATCAATTCACATCGTTTGTTAGTTCGAGGGCGGTTGGATCCAAATCAGCAACACCTGCAAGCAGCAAGTATAGCTGCCCCAATTGCACGGCCTTTAATGAAAGCAATATTTTTAATGGGGGTGATTGGATTGGGTGTTTATCAAATCAATCGTTATAATCGCAAACATATTGAACGCTGAGTGACTTTGAATTTGAAAGGAGTCTTAAATGAAAAAATTATACTTAACGGCTACTGTTCTAGCTGGTTTGTTCTTTGGTACAAGCGCTTCGCTGATTGTCAGTGCCAATACAAAAGAATATCGACCGACCGCGACAAAAGTTGTCGTTCATAAATATCTGATTCATGAAGCAAATCCCGCATTAGAAAATTATTATTGGGGAAATGGAAACGAAACAACCGCATTCGCTGGCTGGCAGCCGGCGGGAAATCAGTTTAGTTTTACAGCTTTTAGAATTCCACGTAGTGCGATTACCGGCTTTGATGTTGGCGAAGCAAATAAAATTGTGTTTAATTCGGAAACTGGTTTGACAATTGGCGGCGAAACGAAAACCTGGTCGCAAATTCTAGAAACCGTTAAGGTAGCTAGTCCAAAAGTTACCGAAGGAGATGTCGAAACGACTAGTCCCATCAAGTCGGAATGGACAATTAAAGTTAAATCAGACATTAATCTCGCCGCATTAGAAACCGCGTTACGTAATGATGAACGTCATGACGAAACTGTTTCAACCAATGAAAGCGGTGCCGCCACATTTAACGCCTTAAAAAATGGTAACTACATCGTTTTAGAGACTGCACATCCGGCATACATAAAAACAACTGAACGAGCGGTGCCAATGGTCTTACATTTACCATTGATTAATCCAGATACGACGAAACATGACGCTGGATATTGGTTCGATGACACTCAACATGCTTTAAATCTTTATGCTAAAAATCAACGTGTGACAGGTGATTTAACGGTTAAAAAGTATGATTCAGATGATGCGACCAAAAAGCAGCAATTACCAGGTGCGGTGATTGCTATATATCAGGGGGATGTGAAAGCACAAGTCATTAATTATTTGCAAAGTGTGACCGGTCAAGCGCTATTGGCTGCAGCAAAAGGTAAGCCGGCTGATGCCACTGAGGTGACAGCATTAAATACGGCCATCAAAACAGCCATTGCCGGATCAAGTGGTGATTTTAATGCTATCAAAACAACGCAAGAAACCGGAACGACGTTTAATGACTTGGAACCTGGTCAAACCTACACAATTGTTGAGTTGGCAAGTCCAGTGCATCCCAAAAATCAAACTGACGCGGAATTTTTGCTAGATCCAAATGTGACGACCGTGACCCTCAGTTCAGCTGATGAAATCAACGGGCCTACTAACGGCAGTGGGGGCGGGCAAACGATTCGATATTATGGGGGACATGTTGACCTTGAAAATGATGATTTTACAATTACAAAAAAGGTAAATCCAAACGTTCCAATTGATGCGGAGAACGCACAAACTGCGCCCATTACGCACTCAGACTTTGTGACTAATGATGAAAAGTCTGGTGTAGCACGCGGTCAGCAGATTCAGTGGGCCATTCGCAGTGAAATTAATCATGCGGAAAAATTAGCAACTTATTCACTCAGTGATACGCTACCCTATTAGGTAGATTTAAAAAAATTTGTCATTGCTGTTACGACACCAAGCGGTAAGTCATACCCATTAATTAAAGTAACTCAGTCGGTGGCAAATACTGGTAGTGGTGAGGCACATAATTATCAGCTGAGTTTGGCCAATGAGCATAGCGTCACCTTCTTTAAAGATTTGGGGGTTGGCCTTGAAAACAAAACTAACATCGAAATTTCAAATTACTTGTCAAGTTTAATTGCAGTTTCGGGGCATCACGGGACATATTCATTTGATGAAACCAATCGTACGGTGACATCACACGCGGATGGCGCATTGACGATTAGCGCGACTAAAGATGGGCTAGCATTGATTCAAACAGCCATGGCACATAGTCATGACGTATTGGCCTACTTTGACGTGACTTTGGATGTTGAAGTCAATGCAGCGGCCCAGGTTGGAACGATTAACAATCAAGCTAAATTAACCCTTAGTAATAGTTATCAGCCAAATTACAGTGAAGGCGCTGAAAGTAAGACCTTTGATGTTGGTTGGCAGTTTAAAAAAGAAAACGGACAAGGTGAGGCTTTGAGCGGGCTGGGTTTATTCTCGGTCAATTAGTGACCGCAGAAAATCAAGCGGTTATTCAGCAAAATGCCTTGTCGTCATCTGACCATGACCAAATGACCATTGGTAGTTACGTTTATTTAGTTCACCCGAATCCAGAGGGTACGGGAGGTATGGCTGTTTGCGCATCTAATGAAAAAATGACAGGTATCAAGTGGACATCGCAACTTAATGTAGCGACAACGTATGTTACTGGTGGTGATGGTTATTTTCAATATTGTAGTTTACCAGCCGGACAGTATCGCTTGATTGAAAATATTGTGCCCTCAGGATATACCAAAATGGATGACCACGACTTTGTTCTAGGGCGTCCGAGTGCGGATAATCTAACTGGCTCTCAAAATGAGGGGCCGACACCTTCAGCAAGTGTTATTACGGCGAATAATACATCTGAGAGTAATTTTGTGCTATTGAAAAATTATGAGAAGTCGCTCTTCCCAGTCACGGGAGCCAAATGGCTACTGGTGTTGGTAGTGCTTGGTGTATGCCTAATGGGCGTTGCTTACTATCGCTATCGTGTTATGCATCGTCAAGAACAAAATTAAGGCCGATAGAAAGGAACCTGATTGTCATGAAACAAGAGATAAATAAAAGATTGGCGGTGTTTTTGTTGACTTGTTTTGTCGGAATGACAGGATGGTTGTTGAGCCCTGTTTGTTCTGCTGCAACGTTGGCACAACGGCCGACAATGACGGATGTTGTAATCCATTCTGTGACTGATTTTTCGAGTAAGGCAGCGATAAATCGGGCGATGTATTGGGGCAATGGGACTGAAAATGGATTTTCAGAAGCGGTGGCACGGTATGATGCGGATACAAATTATGAGTCCGATTGGCGAGTGAGTGAAGGTAATACATATCGTGCATTACGGATACCCGATGATGTTGTCCACTTACACATTGATAAAAACGGTCATGAATCAACACCAACGGTATCAAAAACTGTGCTTGGGACATTGTCAGGTGGAGTGACACCAGATGGCAAAGAAAAAGTAATCCGTTGGTCGGATGTCTTGTTACCGGTGAAAGTTGATCAACAATATGGCGGGACATATACGGTCAAAAACTATGATGCAGGTGAAAATACGACCTCTGCCTATACCATTCAATACCAAGACTATAATGGACAGGCAAGTGTTGCCTACATCACGGCCTTGCGAACGATTATTCGAACTTTTGTGGTTGACTATTGGCAAAAACACGCATTGTCTGAAAATCAAGTCCGGATTATTTCAGAACCAACGGATAAAAATGGGCAGACACATCTTCATTTAGCGAATGGGCAATGGATTATTTTCCAAACTTTACGTGAAAATGAAAATCCGGATTTGCAATCAACGCTGTCTGTTCCCATTTTTCTAAATTTACCAATGCTAAACCCAATGGCTACTAGTATTAAAGATCAGCACTATTATTTTGATAATGCAGCCACACCACTTCACATCTATGCGAAACAATATGATCCGGCTGAAGTCAAAGTAACTAAGAAAAACGCCAACGATGGGTCATCAATGGCTGGCGCACAATTTTTGATGGTACGTGTGTCAGATTGGCAAAATAACCTGGTTGGACTCAATCAGTTAATCAAACAGGTGATTCCAGAAATCAATGCAGACCCAAAACATAGCAAACAAATTATGACCAAGTATCTCGGGAGTTTTGTTGGTCCTAAGGGCAATCCATTGTGGAGTATTGCAAGTACTGATAAGTCTGGTGTGGCATTGTTTACCTCGGAAAATACCGAGGGGTATAACGTCCCAGAAGCGGGGGAAAAATATTACATATCAGAAATTCATGCGCCTGATGGGTATATGGTTGACATGATTCATTCATCAGATTCAGTGTCTGGTTATGAAGATATTCATGAAGTTGAGTGTCAAAAAATTCGTGATCCGAATGGTGGCTACGAAACTTCTGCCATTATTGGAGTAGGAGCCACTGAATTTCAAGATTTTGATGTACCAACAGTTGATAAGGCGGTTAAAGTCAATGATCGAACGTTCGGCCTACATCAGGCAAATTCGGGTGATGATTCTGAAGGTGTCGCACGGGGCAACAATTTTCAGTGGTTGATTAATACTGAAATTAATCGCAATATTGAAACTTGGTCACAGTTTGATTTGTTTGACACAACCCCGTATGCAACTAATTGGTCTGACATGCAGGTGGCGTTAACCTATCGTGACGCGAAGAATGTCTTACAACGTATCCCGCTCTATGCAATTGAACAACACTTTTTTCAGCGTGATGCGACTGGGATTGCGCATTTAGAACATGCGACCGGACATGGCTTGTTTTATTCGACTAATCCAGCTGGTGCGGTTGTGAATGGGCAATATATTCCTTATGTGCCAGAGGTAGCACCGACGATTAAACCATTAGATTCAAGCTTACCCTCTGATGCAACCGTTGAAATATCAGGAAAAACGTCATATTATCAAATGACGACTGATGGTCGCACTATTGATACTGCACACAAACCTGAAAATGGGTTCGCATTAATGCGGACCAATGGCGCGCTTCGTCAATGGTTATCAGCAAAGATGTATCAATTACTAGCGGATGGCATTCAGCCGGATAGTTGCCAACTCGAGTGGACGATTGATGCGTTTGCAAACACAGCAGCGCAGGCTGGCGATTTAGTCAATTCGGTCGAACTCCGCTATGCAACCGAGTATGAACATGGCGTTGATACTGATCGGACCCATACTTTTGTTGCTGGGTGGGAAATAGCTAAAACAAATGGTACACCCAAAATATCTCATCAGCGCATTGTGAATGGGTTAGCTGGGGCAGGATTTAATTTGGCTTATCGGGTCACACCGAAGAATCTCACAACTATAATTGCTAATTGTTATGATGCGCAACACTATCCGAATTATCAAAATACTGCGTCTCTGTCTGAACTTGAGCAATTGAAAAAGGATGTCTTAGCAGGCAAGCCAAGATGGGTGTATTTTATGCACCTTGATGTGAAAAATGAACAGCCAATGGTCAATATGACAACCACTGACCATGATGCCATGGGGGATGTGATTTGGACGTTAAAATCTGAAAATGCGACCACGCATCTTTCGGGCCAAGACGGTTATCTGCAATATTGTGGCTTAGCTTCTGGTGACTATGAATTGATTGAAACAACTGCCCCCCTGGTTTTCAGCGAATGAATCAGGCTTATTCTTTAACGTTAGGTCACACACAAGGGGGCAAAATTAATGGCACAGCTGATGATGCAGATATTGTCATTGCTAATTACTCCCATCGTTCAGCAAAAGTATTATTAGGGATGTTGCCAAAGACAGGAATGATCGGTTTATACGGTCTTGGTCTGTTTGGTATGTTATTAGCCGGTTACCTATTGATTAAAAATCGACGCCAACAATAATTAGGGTCGAATTTTTTAATCAATGCAAATGTTTGATTAGAGCGCGGTACGCCAGTATTTTAAATGCTGATGCATCGCGCTTTAATCTGCATTGCTGACAAGCTATATTTTTATTTTTGCCGGTGCCTTTTAAAATGATGACTTAAGAATAAAAATAACCGGGTGTTTTTCAAATCAGGCGAGACCTGATTTAAAATGGTTAACGTAACTGTCGAAGTGGTTTGGTTTGTCAGGAGATAAATTGCGTATTAGAATGATTAAATGCTAAAATGAAAATATTCTGATAAATAAAAAAATAGAGATGATGGTGGAATCATGCAAAAAAAATCTCATTTACGGCGTCTATTGATTGGTACGGCTGTAGTTGGTGCAAGCCTTGCGATTGTCGTTGCGGGTGCTGGTGCATATTTTTTTCATGTTGCTGAAGTACGAGCTAAAAAGAACTTTATCGGTAGTGGCGTTTTAAGTAAAAATGACCCGTTATATCCCCAACAACAAGCCTATCAACAGTACCAACATCAAGAATGGCAGTTAACCGCTCATGATGGGACTAAGTTGGTGGGATATTATACCCCAGCAACGGTGAAAACGACCAAAACTGCTTTAGTTATTCATGGATTTGGGGTTGATCATCGCGCAATGGCCCCTTATGCAGCGATGTTCCATCAACAAGGCTATAATGTGTTGCTACTTGATAATCGCGCGGCTGGTAAATCTGGTGGCCACTATATTGGCTTTGGTTACCTTGAAGCACAAGATGCTAAACAATGGACCCAAAAGATCGTGGCAGTCCAAGGCCAACAGACACAGATTGTGGTAATGGGTGCATCGCTTGGCGGTGCAACAACGATGATGTTATCGGGGATGCAGCCACCAAAGCAAGTGAAAGCATATGTGGAAGACGCGGGCTATGCCTCAATTCATGCGGAATTGATGTATCAAGCAGAACAAATGTATGGCTTACCAAAGTGGATAGCTAAGCCTTTATTGGCGGTGGTTTCCGGTTATTCTAAATTATTTGCTGGCTATGCGTATTCACAAGGTAATGTGACCCAATATCTTGCTAAAAATACGCGGCCAATGTTCTTCATTCATGGCGCAAATGACACATTTGTCCCAACCCGCTTTATTAATGACAATTATCAAGCGCAAAAGGGGCCTAAAGCCAAGATGATTGTGAAAAAAGCGCAGCATGTGCAATCTTACGCGACGGATATTAAGATGTATGAACAACGTGTTGCAAATTTCCTAGCACAATATGTTCATGATTAAATAAAGGGAGCATAAATGAAAATTCAAAAAATTGGTGTTTTTATGGGCTCGCAATCTGGGAAAAATGATCACTTCCAACTAGCGGCTGACGAAACTGGTTTACAAATAGCGGATCGAAAATGGCATTTAGTCTATGGTGGTTCTTCGACGGGGTTGATGGGCGATGTTGCTAAAGCAGCATTTACCAATGGCGCATCCGTGACGGGTGTTTGGCCCAATGTCTTGTTACCAGAGGCCGCAAATACCACCTACATTACCAACATGTTAAAAGTTGATAATATGTCTGACCGTAAACAACGCATGTTTGAATTGGCAGATGCTTGTGTTTTTCTGCCCGGTGGTTTAGGTACGCTGGAAGAGTTGGGTCAGGCGTTGTCTTGGTCAAAATTAAATATCTTTACCAAGCCAATTGTAATTTTGAATATTGATGGCTTTTATGAGCCGTTAGAATTATGGATACAGCGGTCACAACAAGAAGCATTTTTTGATGTCACGGCAATTGAACAGCTACATATCTTTGATTCAGTGAGCCGTGCATTTGAATTTTTAGATACGATTGTTTAAGCAGGACCTCGAGATGAGGTTAGAAATTGGAATGAAGAAAAGTATGACAGAAGAACATTATTATACACAGAATCCCACCACCGAACACGATGAACAGACATGGTCGTTTTCGTTGTTGAACCATACGCTTCAGTTTACGACTGACGCGGGTGTTTTCTCAAAACAAACCGTCGATTTCGGGACGCGTACCATGTTAGAAGCTTTTAATACAGAACAATTGCCAGCTGGTAAAATCCTTGATTTGGGCGCCGGTTATGGGCCAGTGGCTATTAGTTTGGCCAAAGCTTTACCAAAACGGCAAATTGATGCGGTCGAAGTCAATGAACGTGCGTTGGCTTTAACATTACGTAATGCGGCAGATAATCAAGTTGCCGAACAAATCACTGGCATTCAATCTGACCGCTACCAACAGGTACATGATAAATATGCTGCTATTTTGACCAATCCACCAGTCCGTGCTGGTAAGTCAGTTGTGAATGATATGATTACCGGTGCAGCTGAGCATTTAGTTGCTAATGGGACACTAACGGTGGTGTTGCAAAAGAAACAAGGCGCACCTTCAGCAAAACAATTAATGGCAGAAACTTTTGGTAACGTTGCAGTGATTGCTAAAAATAAAGGGTATTACATTTTGGAGAGTATTTATCATGACACCAGCGCAAATTGATGGCTTTATGGGTGAAGCGATTCAAGAGGCAAAAAAAGCGGCGGCGTTGGGTGAAGTCCCAATCGGAGCGGTAGTCGTCTTGAATGGTCAAATCATTGGGCGTGGGTTCAACTTACGTGAGCGGTTTCATGACCCTAGCCAGCACGCTGAATTCCAAGCCATTTTAGCGGCGAGTCGGTACATGAAATCATGGCGGCTGACAGGCGCCCAAGTTTTTGTGACGATTGAACCATGTATTATGTGTGCCGGGTTGATTCAACAGGCTCGAATTGAGTCAGTTTATTATGGCGCAGCCGATCCAAAAGCTGGTGGCGTTGAATCAATGTATCACATTTTGTCAGACTCACGATTAAATCACCAAGTGGCCGTGTATCCGGGCGTTCGCGCTGAGGAAACGGGTAACTTATTGCGTCATTTTTTTCGTGCCATTCGGCAACGACGAAAGCAAGAAAAAATCAAATATCAAGCCAATCAAGTCACAAAATAAAGGCGTGCTTGTATGGGCTTTTTTATTTGACCTTGTCTTCTTATCCTGCTTTAAAAATTGTACAATAAGATAAGCATAGATTCCGAAGAAACGGGGGCAACGATATGACATTATCGATCCTTTTTGGTGATGGCACCAAAGATCATGAATTGGCATTATTAAAACAAATGCAACATGTATTAAAGCAACAACCACAGGCACAAATTTTCTATATTGTGCCCAATAAAATCAAATTTCAAACTGAAATTAATATTTTGACACGGTTAGCAGCGCTAGATGACCGACAGGGTGCTACAATTGCGACTCAAAATGTGCAGGTTTTTTCACTGAGCCGATTAGCTTGGTTTTACATGAATGACACTAAGCTTTATCGCCATGCTACAGTGTCACCAGAGGCTTTAGCAATGCTTGTTCAGCAATTATTGCAGGCCCACCAAAATGACTTACAGTTATATGCTAACTTACGAAATAAACAAGGCTTTATTAGCCAATTTACCAGTCAGTTACTTGAAATTAAAGAAGCCGGCTTGCAATGGTCAGCACTGCAAAAAATGGCTGATGCATTAACGGATGATGTCGTTTTACAAAATAAATTATCGGATCTCGCATTAATCGGACAAGCCCTAGATACTGAATTAGGTGAGCGCGATCAATATTTAAGTAGTGATTTATTAGGGGTCTTAAAGGCCTTTTTGTTGCGTGGTGAACGTGATTTAAGTCAGCAGTATTTTTTCATTAACGGCTATTCCCAAATGAATCAGCAAGAAAAAGGGGTCGTAGAAGCCTTAATGGTACAAGCGGCAGACGTCACATTAGCTTTGCCAATTGACCATTTAACAGGCACAATCAGTCATCAAGTGGGTAATGAGAATGATCTGTTTGCAGCACCTAAAAAATTAGCTCTCCAATTGCAACAATTTGCCATTCAGAATCAAATTGCGGTCAAAATGATGCCGGTTGAAACAGCGCGGACATTAAGTCTGACGCAACAAAATGTGGCAAGATTTTGGTCAACCTATGAACAAAAAGGGATTCAACAGTTTGATGGACCTGAACTAGCAATTTGGGAAACCACTTCCCGCTATCAAGAAATAGAACAGTTAGCGCAAAAGATTAGAATGATGGTCGTGAATGGCCAAGCACGGTATCGTGATTTTGTACTATTAACACCAGATTTAAAACAGTATGAGAATGTCATTCCTGCGATATTTGCTAAATATGAGTTACCGCTCTTTATGGATGTTGATCATTTAATGCGTCATCACCCATTGGTTACATTCATTGACCAGTTATTAACATTGGCTCCCCAGTATACGTTACAAAATATAATGACGGTATTGAAGACTGAACTGTTCATTCCTGAATCAGTTGCAATAGATGATTATCGTGAGGCTTTAGCCATTACTGAAAATTATGCGTTAGCTAAAAATATGATGGGTGGTTTTTGGACTAATTCAGACGCGTGGCAATACGATTATCGGGTAACTGAAGATTCAGATGCAACATTGCGCCAACGTGCAGCCAAATATGATGCACAATTGGCCTTGATTCATGATCAAATTTCAAAACAAATTGCACCGTTTTTGACTCAGCTATCAGCAGCAAAAGATGCCCGTCAGATGGCGCAATTATTGTATCAATTTTTAATGACGCATGGTGTGCAACAACAATTAATTAATTGGCGTGATCAGGCAATTGCACAGGGGAATTTATTTGCTGCGCAACAATCAGAGCAAGTCTGGGATAAATTGATTGATGTCTTAGATGACTTCGTAATGGTCTTTGATACTGAGCAGCTAACGGCTGATAATCTACGTGAAATGTTGAATGCGGCGTTTAGTAATGCAAAATATTCTGGTGTACCGGCTGCGATGGATCAAGTTTTAGTCAGTGAATCAGGCATTGTCCAAATTCAAGGTGTACCGCATGTCATTATCTTTGGTGCCACCAGTAATAATCTACCAGTCACGACAAGACAACGTGCATTGTTACAAGATCGAGACCGGATAAAGCTGCAAGCATTATTACCGGAGGGGACGCAATTACGTGATACAGCAGAAGTCACCATGGCTCAAGATAGTTTGCGAATCTACAACGCCATGTTAATCGGGACACAAAGTTTGTTGTGGTCATACCCAACGGGTGATGGGACGGTTAAACTCAAAGCATCAACGTATGTTGAGCGTTTACAGCAAAGTTTTCAGGTGCCGATTAAGCGCTTTGAAGTGCAGCCGACTGGGCGAGAAGATGAGACCATTTTGGCCCAAAAAATTGGGACGGTTGCAAGTACTTTGAGTCATTTATTGTTAGCCAAACGTGAAGTACAGCGCAATAACCAGCAACTATCGGCGAGCTGGCAACAAGTTGAAAACGTCTTGCGTCGCGTGGCTAAAGCTGATTTAGAAGCGGCCATTACGGCACTGCATTATTCAAATCAAACAGAAACTGTGGCTTCGGAATTAATAACGCAGCTCTTTTCAAACACTCTTAAAACGTCGATTTCGCGCTTGGAAACATATGCAAAAAATCCCTATGAATTCTTTTTAATGTATGGTTTGAGATTACAACCACGGCAAGAGCTACAATTAACACCAGCTGAACAGGGTACATTGATGCACGCTATTTTGGAACAGGTTTTTCAATCATTACAAGGACAACCACTTGGTGTGTTATCAGTTGATGGGTTACAGCAATTAGAGCAGCAAGCTGTAGCCGCTATTTTTGCGAGTGATGACCCAACGTTCGACATTTTCCAGTCATCTCAGCGCATGCTGGCGTTGACGGATAACCTGGTGGCTCGTGTGCATCAGGCACTCATTAATATGCAAAATGGGCAACCAGCCGCTGGGCAAATTAAAACCTTAGGGACGGAAACCGCTTTTGGGGCAGAAGGGTTGGCGCCGATTGAATTTGAAATTGACGGTCATCCAGTTGTGGTGCGCGGAAAAGTCGATCGGTATGATGAAATTAGCGTACCAGAGTCAGCACAATCGTATTTATCAATTGTTGATTATAAAGCTGGTAAACGCGAATTCGATTTTGCACAAGCTTACAATGGCCTTGAATTACAATTAATGACTTATTGGCAAGCGATGCAAGCTAATTATCCTGAAATGGCCGTTGGTTCAGCTAGTTTTTGGTCATTGAAAGATGAACCAACCAAGCCAGTTGTTACCTCGGCGGCTGAATCCTTTTCTCAGCAGCAAGCATTAGCAAAAGAAGCCCATGACAATGCTGGCATGTATCGTGGTTTGATTTTAGATGATGAGCAGTTTGTGGCAACGCTAGAATCACAAAGTGCCTACTCACCCTTTGCGATTGCTCGCAATAAAAACGGAAGCTACAGTCAAAGTGGGTCAGATGTTGTATCATCTGATGAGTTGACAATTTTAAAGCAATTTAATCATTTAAAAATCACAGCGCTAACGCAGAGAATTTTAGCGGGTCAATTTCCATTGATGCCATATCGCGATGGCACGAAAACAGGGTTAACCTATACAGATTATAAAGATGTGATGCGTTTTGATGCTAAATTGGATAATCGTTATCATGATTTAGTGAAGGGTAAGAAGAAAGATATTCTAGCTAAAATGCAACACGATATTGAGACACAAGGAGCCTCTGACGATGGAATTCACTAAACAACAACAACAAGCAATTGTTGATCGTAATCAAAATATTTTAGTTTCTGCATCAGCGGGTTCGGGTAAGACACGGGTCTTAGTTGAAAGAGTCCTACAGCGTTTGAAACAAGGTGATAACCTTGATGGCTTTTTGATTGTCACCTTCACTGAGGCGGCCGCAGCTGAGATGCGTGAACGGTTAGAAAATGAAATTCGCCAAGCCGCTAACCAGGCTGAAGGCGAAGGACAACAACATTTAAGACGACAACTTCGGCTCTTACGGGTTACTAATATTTCAACAGTCGATGCCTTTGCTTTACGCTTAATTGAACAGTATCACTACACAATTGATTTAGATCCGCAATTTCGAATTGCTGATAATGCCGAAAGACAATTAACGATGATGCAAATTTTTGATACCGTTTTGACGCAACAGTATGAGAATGATCAAGATGACCGCTTCAAAACTTTTGCTAAACAGTTTATCAAGAATGGTTCTGATAGTGCACTTCAACAGGCTGTGTTTAAATTGTTTAATTTTGCGATGGCACGACCAGATACAGATGAATGGTTAGCGCAGTTAAGTCATCAATATCAATCTGATGGTGATTTTTTGAGTTCACAGACTTATTTAGTCACGTTATTGCCGGAAATTAAGAATGGACTGACGGACATTAGGCATCAGTATCAGCAAATTGTTGATTTGGTGCAAGAATTTGGTGATGACCTTGAAGGGGCGCCACTCAATCGCAAGAATGATTTATTGATAGAATGCAATACTTTAAATGTTTTATCTCAACAGTTAACTGAAGAATCGAATTGGGGGCATTTACGGCAACAATTTTTGAGTCTGGCGTTTACGAGATGGAACGCCAAAGGTCGACCTTTACCCCGAAATATGGACGATGAGAGTAAAGCGACGTGGCAACAAATTACAGCCCTCCGGAGCGCAAGCAAAGAACAGTATCAAGAATTAGTGACAAAAATCTTCGTGTTGGATGAAGTCGGTATCACAACTGCGGTGAGCGGTGCCCAACAAAATATTACCCAGTTGGTAGCCCTCACAAATCAATTTAGAGCGGTTTACTTGGCTGAAAAAATTCAGAAGCGTGTATTTGATTTCAATGATTTAGAGCATTTTGCGTTGCAAATTGTGTCACAGCCAAAAATTGCAGCAACTTTAGCGCAACAATATGTTGAAATTATGGTTGATGAATATCAAGATACAAGTTATTTGCAAGAAGCCATTGTGCAAGCCATCGCCAAACCGAATAATGTCTTTCAAGTGGGTGACATTAAACAATCAATTTACAAGTTCCGTCAAGCAGACCCGAAACTGTTTGCTAATAAAATGAAAAATTATCCTCTGGCGGATACGCAGGATTCTGAGGTCATTACGTTAGCTGAAAATTTCCGTTCGCAACCCAACGTAACCCAGTTTATTAATTATCTATTCATGCAATTTATGAGTGACCAACTTGGTGGCGTGACCTATACTGGGGAAGCAAAGTTAGTTGCCGGAGCCAGTTATTATCCGCTAGATTTGCCGAAAAAAGCTGAACTCATGGTGTATTTTAATGATGCTGATTCGGATGAGGACCAGGGTGAAAATGTGGCGGATGAACCAGTTGACGTGAGCGGATATAATGCGACAACTGGTCAAATTACGATGCTTGGTGCCAAAATCAAGACGATGGTGGCAGAGGGTTTTACAGTTTTTGATCGGCGCGCAGGACTATCTCGTCCAGTGCGATATGCCGATATCACAATATTAGTGCCTTCACGGTCACAAAATCCGCAGGTCATCGATATTTTTAAAGTCTTAGATATTCCATTAACAGTGAATGATAGCGGTAATTATTTTCAAACACTTGAGATTTCGGTGATGATGAGTCTCTTGAAAATTATTGACAATCCACATCAAGATGTTCCTTTGGTCACTGTTTTGCGGTCACCGATTTATCAAGTCGGTGAAAATGGCTTAGCTATGATTCGGGCACAACAAAAGCAAGGCGATTTTTACGATGCGCTACAACATTTTATGACGTTAAACTCAGACCAAGTGTCGGCGGAATTAAAGGCAACTTTTGAAACGACACAAGCTGCCGGAAAACGATTATTGCAAGATTTGGCAGATTTTAAAACCTATGCTATCCAAAATCAGATTGTGCAATTGATTTGGGCAATTTATCAGCGTACTGGTTGGCTGGATTATGTGAGTGCGATGTTGGGAGGTAACCAACGACAAGCCAACTTGCACGCTTTGTATGAACGCGCTGCTGCCTATCAGCAGACAAATTTCACAGGCCTTTATCAATTTAATCGGTATATTGAGCAATTGCAAAAAAACGCCGCTGATGATTTGGGCGAGGCTGACGCGAATGAGAGTAGTGATACGGTTAAATTGATGACTATTCACGGTTCAAAAGGCTTAGAATTTCCAATCGTATTTATGTTAAATGCCAATAAAGGCTTCAATACGGAGGATCAATCGGGACAGATGATCATTGATGCTGATGCGGGTGTTGGGATGCAATATTTAGATTTAGAGCATGCTTTGAAATTAACACCACCGCAGTATCTAGCTGTGAGGTCAGCTATTAATCGCAGTTCATTTGCTGAGCAACTACGTGTCTTGTATGTCGCATTAACGCGTGCCGAACAACAGTTGTTTATTGTTGGTGCTTATAAAAAACCTGAAGAACTACTGAAAAAATGGCAATTGGCATATATGCCACAGGCTGAACAATGGATGCTGGATGACGCAATCCGTTTGCAAGCCAATTCATTTATGGACTTAATAGGAATGGCGTTAGCTCGACATCCACAATTTGAAGCCAAACTAAAAGCATCAAAAATCATGAGCGCCCTTGATTTGGATAATCTGGCCACCCAGTCAGTTGAACCCGATGAATCATTTGAGTTTTCGTTGTCATTCCAAAATTCAAATGATGTGGCGGTTGCTGAACAGGCAGTTCAAGCCATGGGGCCGGTCGGGCATGTTGATGATGACCGAACAGATAGTGTCGTTGTGCCAACGGTAGAACACATTGACCTACAAAATGTCTTTGATTTTCGATATCCACATGAGATGGCAACCCGGACCACGGCTTACCAATCCGTTTCTGAAATCAAACGTTTATTTGAAGATCCAGACATTATTGCTGGACAACCGTATCAAGATCAACGATTAGCCAGTGATGAGACACAGGAGAGTGGATTGCGCTTTACTCAAAAAAATCTTCGCGAACCACATTTCTTAACTGAAATGGCAACTCGTCCAAGTGGTGCGGCACGTGGGACCGCAACGCATTTAGTGATGCAAAAAGTTGACCTGTCGGCTGGAGCACCAACCATACCTCAGGTTGAACAATTAATTGAAACATTGATTGCCGAAGAATTAATTGAACCCACGCTCCAGCATTTGATACCAGTCAAGCAAATTGTCGCTTTCTTTAATGACACAACACTTGGGAAACAAATGGTCAAGCATGCAGATACGCTTCAGCGCGAAGTGCCATTTTCAATGTTAATGGCCGCAAAAACGTTATATCAAGACTACGAAGGTGATGAACGGGTCTTGGTTCACGGTATTATTGACGGATATTTTATGGTGGACCAGACGTTATGGTTGTATGATTACAAGACAGATTACATCGCACCTGAAATCACTGATGCTAAAGCTTTCTTGCAAGCGCGTTATCAAAGTCAGTTGAATGTTTATGCTTCTGCATTGACAGCAATGGGCCAGGGTGACATTCGTCGCTTTGTGATGTCCTTTGGTGCTAATAAGGTGTATGAGTTTTAAAATTTAAGACAATAAAAAAACAACCGATGTTAAATCGATTGTTTTTTATTTACTTATAAATCCAATGATTACCGTCTTCAGCTAATAAGTCATCTGAAGCTTTTGGCCCCATCGTGCCAGAGATATAGTTGGGGAATTCAGCATGTTCTGAATCCCAAGCATCTTGAATTGCATCCACGAATTTCCATGAGATACCAACCCCGTTCCAATCAGCGAAGTTAGAACCATCACCATTCATTGCGTCATGAATCATCCGCTCATATGGCTCAGGCGTACGTTCCATGTCAAGATATGATACTTGCCACTTCATTGTGTCAACCCGAGTTTTAAAGTCAGACGTTGTATCCTTAGCATTAATCCGGAATTCAATACCACCCTTAGGGTCAATTAAAATTGATAAAACTGGGTTTTCCAATTCAATGTCATCCCCGAAAATGCTAATGCCTTTCTTGAAGACGACATCAACGCGAGTCTGCTTTGACTTGAGGCGCTTTCCAGTTCGGATATAGAATGGCACACCATCCCAACGGGCTGAACGGAATTTGAGGCGTCCAGCGACAAATGTGTCATTTTGTGACCCTTCAGGTACGCCGTCTTCGTCCAAATATTTGACTTGTGTGCCGTCGATGTTTTCGCCATATTGGCCACGAACAAAATTCTTTTTTACTTCTTCTGGCGTATAGATATGCAATGAATTAAAGGCAACATTTTTGGCTGCACGAATATCCTTGTCTGTAAATGATGCTGGCTTTTCCATCGCGAGCCATGCAACGATTTGCATCGTATGATTTTGAATCATATCTCGTAGGGCACCAGCATCATCATAATAACCGGCACGTTCTTCAACGCCTAGAACTTCTGACAATGTGACCTGGACGTTTTGAATATAGTCTTTATTCCAAGCGGCATCAAATAGTGGATTTCCAAATCGAACGGAAGAAATATTTTGCACCATTTCTTTTCCAAGATAGTGGTCAATCCGGAAAATTTGGTCTTCTTCAAAGACTTCGTGCAATTGATTATTTAACTGCTCAGCTGTTTCATAGCTAACCCCAAATGGCTTTTCAATCATCAGACGATTGAATTCGCCATTTTCAGTGGTTAACCCTTCTGACTTTAGGTAACCTGCAATTGTGCCAAAGAAACGTGGGGCAACAGACATATAAAAGATGCGATTACCTTTTAGCTCGTATTGTGCGTCTAATTCATTATTGAGCTTGAGCATTTCTTGGTAACCAGCTTCATCACCGACATCCAATTTGATGTAACGGAAATGTGAGATGAATTCTTTTGCATTATCTTCATCTTCAACGACGTGGTTAATTGATTCACGAACCATATCAGAAAACTCAGCGGCGGTTAAATCAGCACGAGAAGTTCCGACAATCGCAAAGTGCTCTTTTAAGAAACCTTTTTTATAAAGGTTGTAGACTGATGGGTATAACTTACGTTTGGCAAGATCACCAGTTCCACCGAAAAATGTTAACAAGGTTGTGATTTCTTGAGGCATGGTCATAGCTCCTTTGGATTAGTCATGTGTGAAATAACTTTTATAACTTCATTATAGCAAACTTTACACAAATGCGTGACAAAAATGTAAGCGTTTTACATTAAGCGTTTTCATTTGCAAAAAATCGTGTCGCATCAATGGCTCGTTGCCACCCTTTTTTAAGCTGTAGTCGTTTTTCAACTGACATTGTGGGCTGAAAGGTCCGGCCTTGACTAGTTAGCGTTGCTAAGTCGTCCAAGGATTCCCAATAGCCAACAGCTAAGCCGGCTAAGAAGGCGGCCCCGAGTGGGGTTGTATCTTCGTAGACCGACCGTTCAATCGTCAAGCCGGTGATATCCGATTGGAATTGCATTAAATACGGATTACGTGAGACTGAACCATCGGCCTTTAAAACATCAATTTGGTGACCGGTGTCGGCCTTCATCGTCCGTAAAATATCAGCTGTTTGATAGGCAATTGATTGCAAGGTTGCCTTGATAAAGTCATTTCGGTTCGTTGTGCGAGTAATGCCGAAAACAGCACCGCGAGCTTGTGGATCCCAATATGGTGCCCCCAACCCTAAGAATGCTGGAACGACATACAGTGAGTCGTCACTAGTTGCTTGTTGCGCTGCTTCCCAAGAATCGGTCACTTCATCGATTAAATTGAGCTGTTCATTCAGCCATTGAATCGCCGAACCGGCCGTAAAGACGGACCCTTCTAGCGCATAAACTGGTTGATCATCAATTTGATAGGCAATGGTGCTAGCTAAATCATGCTGTGAATCAATTAAGTGATGACCAGTATTTAATAGGAGGAAAGCACCTGAACCATAAGTGCTTTTAACGGTGCCAGGGTTGAAACCTAATTGGCCAATTAAGCCGGCATTTTGGTCACCAATGACCGCTGTGATTGGAATTTCGCTGCCGAAAAACTGCATGGGGTTGGTCGTTGCAATCTGTCCATTTGACCGTGTCACAGTTGGCAGCATTGATTTTGGAATATTAAATAAACTGAGTAGTTCATCATCCCAGGCTTGCGTGTGAATGTTAAACAACATGGTACGCGCCGCATTTGAAATGTCGGTCAAATGTGCTTGGTGATCGGTAAGGTTCCAAATTAGCCAGCTATCAACGGTACCAAAGAGCAAGTTGCCACGTTCAGCTTCGGCCTGCGCACCAGGGACGTGGTCTAAAATCCAGCGAATTTTCGTTGCTGAAAAATATGCGCTTAGAGGTAGTCCAGTTTTTTCGCGAATCATCTCAGTGTGGCCAGCCTGGAGAATTTGGTCAGCAATTGCTTGTGATTGAGTTGAAGACCAGACAATCGCATTATAAATGGGCTGGCCGGTTTTTTTATCCCAAATAATTGTTGTTTCTCGTTGACTGGCAATACCAATGGCTTTAATTGCATCTGCTCTAATTCCAGCTTCAATCATAGTTTCGGTAATCGCGGTTTGGGTGGTGCGCCAAATGTCAATCGGTGCTTGTTCGACCCACCCAGAATGCGGGTTAATTGGATCCATTGCAATTGACGTGGCGGCGACACGGCGTGCGTTTTTATTAAAAATAACGGCCCGTGTACCAGTTGTGCCTTGGTCAATGGCCAAAATATATTCTGGACGTTTGATTGCCATAATTACTCCTTTTCGTCTCTGACCGCTTTTAAAATTGAAAGCGGTTTTATTCAAATATAAGTATACCAATTTTTTTGAGTGTGCTAAACTTTCATCTATAGAAATGTCATGCAATTTGTTTCAAATTGAATCAGCACGTAGCTTAAAATGCGATGCTTATCGTTTGAAATCGTCAAAATAGTAGGAGTAATTAAGAATGGTCGTTCAAAGTAGCAACGAAGATGTGGGGTCCAAACCGCGCCACGTTGAAATTCAACCTTGGGTATTATATCTAGGTACCTTATTACAGAGCTCAGGTGCGGCGATGCTCTGGCCGATTACGACTTTATATATGCATCAAGATTTGCACGAGTCAATGACTGTTGCCGGTGTGGTTCTTATGGCGATTTCCATTGCTATGATGCTCGGTGGCTATCTGGGTGGTTACTTATTTGACCATTGGAATCCGTATCGAGCGGTGATGACAGCCGTTTCTGTGGCTACTGTGACCTTGGGTTTAATTACGATTTGGCACGGTTGGCCACTATTTGCCGTATTAATGTTGATTATTGGCTTTGCCGATGGCGTTTTGTACACCTTACTTAGCGCGTACGCCTCTACGATTCAAGCAATTGATTCACGTCGTGTGTTTAATATGAATTATATGTTTATGAATGTTGGCGTTGTAATTGGCACGGTTGTGGTGGGTTCCCTATACAACTATGGGGTTGCTTATGTTTTTGGGACGGCTTTTGCGATGTATTTTGTTTTTGCCATCTTAGCTGGTTTTAAATTTAAAGTACAAGGTCTCGCACTGCAAGCAGCCAAGGCTGCTGAACGTGCTGAACAGAGCCATTTCAAAACCCCGAATTTGGTTTATGCCTTGCTTGGACTAACCTTTTCGATTTATTTCGGTTATATTTTGTGGGAAAGTGTTGTCGCAACCCATATGACAGATTTGGGACTGACAATCCAAGATTATTCGTCATTATGGACAATTAATGGGGTCGTCCTAATTATTGGGCAGAGTATTTTAAATCGCTATGCCGATCGAATTAAATTCAAAACGAGCGTGCTTGGTGGTGGGTTATTATTTGCCAGTTCATTTCTGTTTTTAATCACAGCCAAATCATATGCGGCTTTCCTAGGCGCCTTCATGATTTTAACCGTAGGAGAAATGCTAGCTTCACCGCAAATACCAGCATGGATTGCCCATATTAGTGATCCAAATGCGCAAGGACGGGCTCAAGGTCAGGTGATGATGTTTACTTCATTTGGTCGGGCACTAGGTCCACTGTTTGGGGGATTTGTTATTGATGCGGCGAGTTATCAAACGTTATTTGCAATCATCTTTGTCATTATGATTGTCTTTATCCTGATTTCATGGCTTGTATCGATGCAAAAAAATTAACAACAAACCGGTATGTCATGCAGACATACCGGTTTTATTGGATTAAAAACTTTTTTGGTTATTAATTCTGTTAAATCAAGCATCATGGTGAGGCCAAAGTATGATTAGCATCAATCTTGATGATAAGATGAGTTACTGGCATAATGTTTGGAATTATATATTATTGTCCGTTTTCTAGTTGTTTTTTATCATTCAGATTGAACGTTCGTGTTATGATAGAGCATATAGATAAGATAAAATACGAACATTGAAGGAAAAAATATGAAAACACGACGTAGTGATCGCTTAGTTGATATGACACGTTATTTATTGGAACATCCAAGAACGCTGGTTTCATTAACAAAATTTGCTAATCTGTATGAGTCAGCTAAGTCATCAATTTCTGAAGATTTGGCGATTTTAAAGCGTACTTTTGCTGAACGCGGGGTAGGATTGTTAGAAACCATTCCAGGCGCCGCCGGTGGTGCGAAATTTACACCATATATGACGCAAGAAAATGCCGCAGAATTTGTCGCAACATTGGTTAATGAAATTAATGACGAGACTCGAGTTTTACCCGGTGGATATGTCTATCTTTCAGACCTCCTTGGACAACCCTGGGTTTTGCAAAAAGTTGGACGACTGATTGCAACCCAGTATTTAAAAGAACCCATTGATGCGGTAATGACCGCTGCGACAAAAGGGGTCCCAGTGGCCCAAGCTGTCGCAGAATCGCTCAACGTACCGTTTGTCATTGTGCGAAATGATACGAAAGTGACTGAAGGGCCTACAATGTCAGTCAATTATGTGACGGGTCAATCAAAGCGACTAGAAAAATTAGAACTTTCACGGCGCTCACTACCAATGGGATCACGCGTATTGATCGTTGATGATTTCATGAAAGCTGGGGGTACGATTCGCGGTATGGCATCACTGGTTAAAGAATTTGAAGGTGAAGTGGTCGGTGTTGCAGTCGTTGTCGCTGGTGAAGTGGCACACCGAGTGATTGATAAATACACGTCACTGGTGCATGTGAACACAGATAAAGAGGGTGGCTTGATTGATGTTCAATCCGGCAATTATGCCACTGAGATATTTGCGCCGGGCAATTTCACGACGCAAGTCAACGTTACTGATTAGGTTGAGGTATAGGTGAAAGAATAATGGCACGATATAGCATAATAATGGCAGCCGGTAAGGGCACACGAATGAAGTCAGACTTGCCTAAAGTGTTGCATGAAGTCGGTGGTAAACCAATGGTTGAGATGGTATTAGATATGATTTTAGCAGTTGGTGTGGATCAGATTGTGACGGTTGTTGGGCACGGTGCCCAGCAGGTGAAAGCTCAAATTAGCGACCGGTCAGAAGTGGTTAAACAAACGCAACAATTGGGCACTGGCCATGCGGTTTTGATGACTGAACCACTTTTAGGAACTAAATCTGGCGTGACACTGATTGCATCTGGTGATGCACCATTGTTTACGCAACAGACTTATACAAAATTATTTGAATGGCATGAACAAAGCGGGAATGCAGTGACAGTTTTGACTGCCAAGGCACCAAATCCATTTGGATATGGGCGCATTATTAGAGATGAAAAAGGCCATGTTTTACGTATTGTTGAGCAAAAAGATGCAACTGATGTTGAAGCAGCAGTTGATGAAGTTAACACCGGTGTTTACGTCTTTGACAATCAATTATTGTTCCAAGCCCTGCGACTCGTGACTAATGAGAATGCACAAGGTGAATACTATCTACCAGATACCCTCTCAATTTTGCGGGAGCAGGGGCAAACGGTTGGTGCATACCAAATGGCTGATTTTACAGAGTCAATGGGTGTTAATGATCGGATTGCCTTAGCCGAGGCTAATCGGATTTTACGACAGCGAATTAATCAACAGCATATGCGAAATGGTGTGACACTCATTGACCCCACCACAACATATATTGATGCTGATGTGACGATCGGACCGGATACAGTGATTGAAGGTAATGTGACTTTGAAAGGGCAAACAGAAGTCGGGTCACATGTTATTTTGACAAATGGGACGCGAATGATTGCCTCGCAAGTGGCAGATGATGTTGTGATTCAGTCATCTACCTTGGATCATGCAAAAGTTGCAACGGGCGTGACCATTGGTCCTTATGCCCATTTGCGGCCCGGTGCGATTTTAGATGCGCGTGCGCATGTGGGTAACTTTGTTGAGGTTAAACAGGCACACTTGGGTGCTGATGCAAAGGCAGGTCACTTGAGTTATATTGGGGATGCTACAGTTGGCCAAGCGGTCAATATCGGAGCAGGTACGATTTTTGTGAATTATGATGGTCAAAATAAGTACCAGACACTCGTTGGTGACCGGGCATTTATCGGTTCAAATACGAAATTGATTGCCCCGGTGGTCCTTGGAGATGAAACAATCACTGCAGCTGGCTCAACGATTACAGATGACATTCCAATTCATGCGATGGGCATTGCTCGTTCACGTCAGACAAATAAAATTGATTTTTGGAAAAAAACAGCCCTTTTTAAAAAATTTAGTGGGCCGAAGCAATAATTAGGCGTTGAGAAGTCAGTTAAAAAAAGTTAAAATAGATTGAATCAATTACGACTGACACTGTTGAGTGTCGATGGAGGAAAACATGGCGACATACGCAGATCCACATTTGAAAGTTTTTTCACTGAGTGGTAACCGACCCTTAGCAGAAAAGATCGCAACTTCAATTGGTGTGACGCTTTCTGATATAAATATTGCCCGTTTTTCAGATGGCGAAATCCAAATCAACATTGAAGAATCCGTCCGTGGTGACAATGTCTATATCATTCAATCAACGTCTGCACCAGTTAATGATAATCTCATGGAATTGATGATTATGATTGATGCATTGCGACGTGCAAGTGCTAAGACAATTAACGTTGTCATGCCATATTATGGCTATGCACGTCAAGACCGTAAAGCGCGTTCACGTGAACCAATCACGGCTAAATTAGTGGCTAATATGCTTGAAATGGTTGGGGCAACACGAGTTTTGGTCTTAGACTTACATGCCGCTCAAATTCAAGGCTTCTTTGACATTCCAGTCGACCATATGGCAGGGGCTGCGAAACTAGCTGATTATTTGTTGACGAGTGGTATTGCTGATGATAATACAATCGTGGTTTCACCTGATCATGGGGGCGTGACACGTGCCCGGACATTAGCTGAGCTTTTGGGCTCAAGTGAACCGATTGCAATCATTGATAAGCGTCGTCCTAAAGCCAATGTGGCTCAGATAATGAATATCATCGGTGACGTCAAAGGTAAACGGGCCATCATGATTGACGATATGATTGATACTGGTGGTACAATCACTAAGGGTGCTCAAAAGTTGAAAGATGAAGGTGCATCAGAAGTGTATGTTGTCGCAACGCATGCTGTGTTCTCGAGCGCAGCCGTGGATAACCTACAAAATTCTGTTTTTGAAAAGGTCATTGTGACGGATTCAATTGATTTGCCCGAAGATAAGAAGTTTCCTAAGCTAGTTCAAGTAACGGTGTCGGATCTAATTGGTGAAGCGATTGTCCGCATTAATGAGAATAAGGCGGTTTCACCGCTCTTTAAGACCCGTTTCCGTGCAGATCATTATTAATAAACGTATTCTAAAAAAATACTGACGCTAGCGTCAGTGTTTTTTATTTGCGAAAATTCAGCCTGCTTATTGGTCATCGGTTGGATGGTAGGTAAATCCATTAGCTAAAGTGACAATCACATAATAGCCGAGTAAAATTAATTTTGAACAGTGGTTGTTCAATGAATGGCGTTGAATGTTGATTTAATCTGACGAATGAAAACTTGTCAAAAACAAAAAAATCTGCTAAAATACTCCTTTGTGAGTAACACCAGAAATGGTGCAGCTCCTTGCCAGCATTTGGACTGGCCATAGACCAAAAGGAGGAAACTATTATGTACGAATTGACTTATATCGTTCGCCCTGATTTGGATTCTGATGCTAAGAAGGCATTGGTTGAGCGTTTCGACAAAATCTTGACTGACAACGGTGCAACTATCGCTGATTCAGCAGATTGGGCATCACGTCGTTTTGCTTATGAAATTGCTGGGTACCATGAAGGTACTTACCACATCGTTAACTTTAGTGCTGACGATGCAGCTGCAATTAACGAATTCGATCGTTTGGCTAAGATTTCACAAGATATCTTACGTCACATGGTTGTTAAGCGCGAAGTTGTATCACCAGTGAAGTAATGAGTTGATAGCTTTGGCTATTTAACATCAATTACTTGAGAACGGAAAGGAGACTCTGACATGAATCGAGTTGTACTAGTTGGTCGTTTAGCACGTGACGTTGAATTGCGTTATACGCAGTCAGGAACCGCAGTTGGATCATTTAGTATTGCGGTTGATCGCCGTCGTACGAATCAAAACGGTGAGCGAGAAACTGATTTCTTCAACGCAACGATTTGGCAAAAAGCCGCGGAGAACTTTGCGAACTTTACGTCAAAAGGTTCACGTGTTGCGATTGAGGGCCGTTTGCAAACAAGCAGCTATCAAAATCAGCAAGGGCAAACGGTTTATCGGACAGAGGTTATCGTTGAAAACTTCGATTTGCTAGAAACGCGCGCTGAATCAGAAGCGCGTCGGGCAAATGGTAGTGGGAACAATAATGCCAATAATTTTGGTGGTAATAATGGTGGTGGCTTTAATGCTGCTCCTGCAGAGAATCCATTTGGCAACCCTGCAGCTACCAATAATAATGGTAATGTATTTGGTGGTGCGAATAATCCATCAAGTGCAGCCAGTTCTAATAACGATCCATTTGGTGGGGGTCAAGAAATTGACATCTCAGATGATGACTTGCCGTTCTAAACACGTGAAATTATCGTCAGAAACATCATCACTATCAGGAGGAATTTAAGCATGGCACAACAACGTCGTGGTGGCGGACCTCGCCGCCGTCGTAAGGTTGACTTCATTGCAGCCAATCATATTGAATATGTTGACTACAAGGATACAGAATTGTTAGAACGTTTCATCTCAGAACGCGGTAAGATCTTGCCACGTCGTGTGACTGGAACTTCTGCTAAGAACCAACGTAAGGTAACTACGGCTATCAAGCGTGCACGTATTATGGCATTATTGCCATTCGTGGCTGAAGACTAATCATTAATAAACGCTACCATCTCGGTGGCGTTTTTTTATTGCATTTAAATCTGACTGGGATTTAGTCTGAGTAATAACTTTTTTCACAAAATAGGCATAGAAAAATATAATTAATTTTGCATAATTAAGTACTAAATTCATTGAATGTTGATTGACCGCTAACGGTTAAATGAAGGCGCGTGGCGCCGCATAAAAATGCTAATTTGTGATAAAGGGATGGAATTGAGCTATATGGACAATGAAAATCGATTAACTGTTGTTTGGGTGTTTCAAGTTGTGAAACGCTATTTGATAGGTATCATTTTGGCAGGTGTTGTCGGCGGTGGTATTGTTTATGGCGTCAGCCGTTTGGTGTTAAAAAAACAGTATACAGTTGAGTCAGCGTTGCTTGTTTCGAGCGATAAGTCCTTATCACTAGCAGCTCAGTTGGCTGGTCAAGGTGCAAATGAAAAAATTGTGACTACTTATAAAGATATCATTATTCAACCAGCAATTTTAAACACTGTTTCTGATGAACTAGCTGTGAAGTATGGTTATAATCTATCATTGTCAGAACTGAGCCGTAAAATTGTTGTACGTAACAAACCAAATTCGCAGGTCTTTACGATTCAAGTGACCGATCATGATGCGCGTCGGGCCCAACGCATTGACAATGAAGTGGCACGAACTTTCAAAGCTAAAATAGGTGACATTATGTCAGTTCAAGGGGTTACCATTTTGGGTTACGCAAGTGTCCCGAAACGGCCAAGTGGTCCAAATTATCAGTTATTAACCCTAGTAGGTGTTTTTTTCAGTTTCTTATTCGCTTTGGCATTTGCATTTATCCGTGAGCAGATGGATCGAACGATTAAGCACAGCACTTATATTTCAGACACTTTGGGCTTGATCAATCTAGGCAACATTAACATTTCTCAAAAGGTGATGACACTCAAGGGCTACAAACAAACGCAGCACGAAAAGATGAAGTAACGTAATCAAAAGATCGATTGAGGAGGTCATTTATGCAGTGGTTTAAACAACGTTGGCAATTACAGCCAAAGGCATTAAGTGAGGGGTTGGATTACCTACCTATACAGCACCGCAAAGTGTGATTGCTGAACAGTATCGGTTGATTCGGACCAATATTGAATACACAGCGGCGCCTTTAGCAAAGTTTCAAGTTTTAATGATTGGCTCAGCAGAAATGTCAGACGGCAAGTCAACGGTGAGTGCGAATTTGGCAATTACATGGGCTGATCTCGGGAAACGTGTTTTATTGATTGATGCTGATTTGCGGCGTTCAACGGTCGATAAAACCTTTCAAGTACCAAATGGACAAGGACTGACAGGTGTCCTAGCAGATCAGTTGTCTGCTGAACAGGTCATTCAACCAACAATTGTGGCGGGACTTGATGTTTTAACAGCAGGGCCTGTCCCACCCAATCCTGCTGATCTACTAGAATCACCACAGCTGGCTGCTATTCTAAATGATCTTCGACAAAAATATGATTTGATTATTATTGATGTCCCACCTTTTACGGTTGTCACTGATGCGCAAGTCATTTTGCCACATGTTGATGGTGTCGTGCTGATTGTGACACTAGGTAAAACTTGGCGGAGTAATATGCAACGCGCGGTTGCGAGTTTGAAAATTTCTCAGGCGAATCTATTAGGTGTGGTGACGCGGTCTATGCAGGCACATCGCCGTAATGAAGGTTATTACAAGGAAGAAGCGTATGCAGCGAATACAAAAACGAAAAGACGTGCTAGGTAATGGCTGTGTGAGGGGCTATTATGATTTAGTTCGTGCGCTGTCAATGGGGCGAAAGGCAGTTGATGATGGTATAACAACACTGATTGCCGCGCCACATCAATTGAACGGCCGTTATAAACATGATATTGAAGCGGTTTTAGCAGCTACTAAAAATTTGCAAGAGGCGTTGTTAGAAGCAGGTATTCCGTTACAGATATGCCCTGCTCAAGAAGTACGCTTGGTGGGTCAACTAATTGCTGAATATGATGCTAAGCATATATTAACGGTCGCTAATGGTGGACGCTATTTGTTGCTCGAATTACCAAATGATAGTATTCCGTTATTCACGAAAGAGACGATTTTTCAGCTGTTGCAAAGAGGAGTGACACCGATTATTGTTCATCCTGAACGGCACCAAATCTTTAGTCGTGAGCCAGATAAGTTAGCAGAATTAATAGCGCAAGGTGCACAAAGTCAGATTACTGCTGGCAGTTATCTGGGTTATTTTGGGTTTCGAACGCGTCGCGTGACAAAAAAGTTACTGAAACGGCACCTTGTCCATTATATGGCCTCAGATGCCCACGATATGTCATTGCGACCTTTTAGTATGCAATGTGCCTATCGCAAATTACAACGACAGAATCCAGATTTAGCGGCGATGTTCCAACTAAATGCAGCTGATTTACTAAAAACACGTCGTGGCATGGACTGAATTAGGTGATGAGTGAGCCGGTTAAGGGGTGTCGATCGAAATGGTGTCGCCTAAGTCATCCTTTGATGGTAGATGAGGCTAAATAATTTATTGAAAATGAGAATCTTATGGTACCGTATTATGTATTATTTTTAATTTTGATTAGCGTTGGCTTCGTTAATTGGCTAATGTATTTTTCATTTGATGCGCGCAACGGCCAGATTGACCAAACGGTGGCTTATGAGCGACGTTATACAGTATATTTGTGTTTTTGCGGATTATGTCTGATTTTATTTGCTGGACTTCGGGGTGGGGAGGTTGGCACAGACACGGGGACGTATCAAGGTGTTTTTGAAAATCGCAGTATGTATATGGAACCAGGGTTTGTTTGGCTGCAAAATACGGTCGCCCAACTTGGGCTGAATTTTGATGGATTCAAGGTTGTGGTAAGTGCATTGACAATTGCACCTATCCTTTGGGTGATTCGTCAATTATCGCCATATAAATTATTCTCGCTTTATCTGTTTATTGCAATGTATTTGTATCTGTATAGTTTCAATATCATGCGTCAGTATCTTGCGATGTCAGTGGTCGTAATCAGTGTGTATATTCTAGCAAAAATGCTATTAAGTCGACTATGGCAGTACACCATGTTCGCCATAACAGCATATCTAGCATTTAATTTTCATCGGAGTTCAATTATTTTTATCCCGTTTTTATTTCTGGCTACGATCAAAACGTCCTTTCGTCAGCGTCAGATGCTGTTATGGGTAGCTTTATTGATATTAGTCTGTCTACCACCCATTTCAATGAGTATGCTTGAACGAATTCCAGGTGTTAATTACATTTTTAAATTATACGATCCAAGTGAATTCTTTGCTGCCGACCGTGAGAGCGCGGCACGCTATTTAATTGCATTTGGTAAAGGTGGCATTCTGTGGCCATTATTGTATTTAAATCGACAGGTGACATTTCCAAACCGAACATCGCGCGTTCTATATCAAATGGGACTTGGTCTACTGTTTGCATATGCTTTGAAGTTTAATGCCCCAGCGCTGACTCGGATGATGCAATATGCAGACGCATTATTGGTTATCATTCTACCAGTTTTAATAGCTACTTTAGAGTCGAAAGTTTGGCGGACATTGTTGCTGGGCTTGATTACTCTCTTTTTCTTAATTAATCTTTTCTTTGGGTTTTACATGAATGTCGGTGGTATTGTGCCATATTATTCTGGGGATATTGTATCGTATTGATTGTATGGTGCCATGATTAATATTTTAGCTATGCGGGCTATTTTTAATGCTCGCTATCACGTTCTGCTATAGAGATAAGCTGTTGCAAAAGAAGGCGTTGACGGTGAATTGTTTGCCGGGAACGATTTAAACGTCGCGAACGTTCGTTGATGCGTGCATCAGGGAAAGCAATTAAGTCGTCAATTAAGGCTTGTAATATGGGATGGCTAGTTGTTTGCTTAATATCGAGTAATGTCAGATGTAGATGACATAGCATACTAGGATCGTCGGTGAATTGATTTTCAAGGATTGGTTGATTGTTTTCGTTTTCACTGCGCACTTTTAGTTTACGATTGTAGTCATGGATGGCATTGCATAAAATCTGAAAAAGATAACGATTGTTGTTGGCGGACAAGTCGGGGTTGAGAAGTAATTGACACCAAATACGTTCATAACAGATTTGGATTAAGTCCTCTCGGTGTGGGGCGCTCGACCAAATGTGGGTAAAGCGTAAAACGCCATAAATAAGTTGTTCAAATTCGAGCATACGATTATTTGTCATCGATAGTGGTTCCTCTCGAGGTTAAAGTTAAGGTAAGTTGATTTGTGTTAGCATAAATGAATGGTAAAACACCCAATCTTAAACTGCAAAGATTGGGCGTGATTTAAATTTGAAATAGATTAATTATTCTGGTTGGGTGCGGCTGACCAGACGGTTCGGCGTTCTTGTCTTGTGTAAATTGCGGCTTTTGGTTTGACACCTTTTGGAAAGCGTGATTCACCCAGACCATCAGTGAGCCATTCGCATGCAACGAGTTCGTTCATGGTGTTTAAGACGATTTCGGCAGTTAAATCTGGTTTGACGTGATTAAACATGATAGTAAATTGATTACCTGTCGCTTTAGTAAAGATTAATTCTAATTTATACGGTGTTTGTTCCATGGGTTACTCCTTTAAATGCTTGATAGTGGTCATTTGGGTATATGAGATTAGTTGGTTAGCGTTTCGTGGGTTAAGAGCGTGATTCGAGCAATACTTGATTCTTGACCAATTCGCGTTAGTAACTGGCCAAACTGACGGAATTGATTCGAATCAGTTACTGGTACTGCATAAAAAATACGGTTAATGTTCTTTGGCTGATTCGAAATTGCACCAGTAAAACGAACTTTCATTACCTTTTTAACTTCAGACATAATACATACTCCTTTGAGATAAATGATGTTGGTGGCCACCGGGAATTAATGCCACATTGACTGTGACATTAAATAGTAACGTGAATGAAGCAAAAAATGTGACAAATTAATTAGTTAGGATTAGACGAGTAATTTCAATTTGGTGCGGCGTGACAAAAATTCAACAATACGCTTCGTTGTGTCACAAACGCCTGGGATTGATGACATGAAATACATGAAAATGACGTAATATGATATAATGACGTCATATAAAGTTTTCCGTTGGAGGAATATAAAGATGAGCAAAATCTTAGTCGTGGACGATGAAAAGCCGATTTCCGATATTATTAAATTTAATTTAACTAAAGAAGGATATGACGTGGTCATCGCGATGGATGGTCGTGAAGCCCTCGATCAATTTGAAGCTGAAAAGCCAGATTTAGTTCTATTAGATCAGATGTTGCCCGAATTGGATGGAACAGAGGTTTTGCGCCAAATTCGGTCGACATCACAGATTCCGGTAATTATGGTAACTGCAAAAGATTCTGAAATTGATAAAGTGCTTGGACTTGAAATGGGGGCGGATGACTATGTCACTAAGCCTTTTTCAAATCGTGAACTTCTCGCACGGATTAAAGCAAATCTTCGACGACAAGGTGCCGGGGCAGCCAATAGTGATGCCGCTGATGAAACGGATGACATTAAAATTGGTGTTTTGACGATTCATCCTGACGCATATATGGTGACAAAAGACGGTAAAGATATCGAACTAACGCATCGTGAATTCGAATTGTTGTCACATCTTGCTAAACACATTGGGCAGGTGATGACACGTGATGATTTGTTACAAACAGTTTGGGGCTTTGATTATTTTGGTGACGTGCGTACGGTCGACGTGACAGTCCGACGGATTCGCGAAAAAATTGAAGAAACGCCAAGTCATCCACAAATTCTAATGACGCGCCGTGGGGTGGGTTATTATTTGAAGGCATCAGAAGAATAGTGAAGTAGTGAAAGCCGACGGGGTTCGATAGTCCGGGGGCTTTTTGTATATATTGGGGTAGCCACGTGAAAAAAGGGATAAAATTTGTTGCATCAATTCACTTTAAAATAGCACTCGTTTTTACATTGACACTTTTAGTGACTTTGGAATTAATCGGCGCTTTTTTCATCAAACAGTTGGAACGGTCTAATTTGTCCAATTTTAGACAACAGATTACTTTACCGGCATATGTATCAGATCAGTTAACGCAACAATTAACCGGTTCAGAAACAGCTAGTAGTAATGCCAATATTCATAACGTGCTATCATCAGTCAACAATGTTTTGATCACGGAAATAGAAGTGGTTGATACACAAGGTATCATTCGTGGGACGAGTGATATTAATGATCAAGATGCCGTTGGTCAAAAGACGACAGATAGTAATCTTAGGCATGCGGCTAATAATCAAACTTATCTGAAAAATCCGGTGGAGCAGCATGGATCAAGTCGTTATCAAACCGTTGTTAAACCATTGATTGAAACAACGAATGGTGATAATACAACGGTTGGTGCGGTAATCGTCAAGGCCAACTTGGAGAGCGTTTACGCAACTTTACAGCGTATATCTGTGATTTATTTGTCGGCGACATTACTAGCGGTCATGTTAGGTGTCATCATGGCAGTTATTATTTCACGAGCGCTAGCTAAACCAATTTCAGATATTAATCAACGAACAATTCGAATTGCTGCGGGTGATTACTCGGGTGATATTGATGTCCGTAGTCATGATGAAATTGGCCAGTTGGCTACAAATGTCAATGCATTGGCACAACGGATTGAAGAAACAACGAACTCACAAGAACTTGAACGGCGACGTCTGGACTCTGTGCTAGAGCATATGACAGATGGGGTGATTGCAACTGACCGTCGTGGTTCAATTAATCTGATTAATTCTGCCGCCTTGGCTATGATTGGTATTGAAGATGTCTCAGAGGTTTTGGGACAATATGTCCTTCAAATTTTGCATTTGAATGAACAATATCAATTACGCGAATTCTTTGAAAATGATGACAATCTGTTTTTGGACTTCAGTGATGACGATCGACAATTAAAAGTCAAAGTGTATAACACTCAGATTCAACGCGAGTCTGGCTTTATTTCCGGGATGGTCATTGTCTTGCATGATGTGACGGAAGAGCAGCGCATCAATGAGGAACGGCGTCAGTTTGTGTCTAATGTCTCACATGAATTGCGTACACCACTGACATCAGTCAAGTCATATATTGATGCTTTGCAAGACGGTGCAATGAACGATCAAGAAGTAGCACCGCATTTCTTAAAAGTTGCCCAAGATGAAACGACCCGCATGATTCACATGATTAATGATTTGCTTGAATTATCACGAATGGATTCTGGAACCATGCGTTTGACTTTAGAGTATGTGAATCTGAGTGAGCTATTCAATTATATTTTGAACCGGTTTGATATGATAATTTCAAATGAACAGCAACCAGACCAAAAACAGTATTCGATTGTTCGAGATGTGACGGATGAGTCAATCTGGGTGGAGATTGATCCATCGAAATTGACGCAGGTTATTGATAATATTATGAATAATGCGATTAAGTACTCGCCTGATGGGGGTGTTATTACAACGCGTATGGTCAAAGAAGAACGACAGGTCGTTTTGAGTATCAGTGACCAAGGGTTGGGAATTCCACAAAAAGATTTAAACCATGTCTTTGATCGTTTCTTCCGTGTTGATAAAGCACGTTCACGAGCACAAGGTGGTACCGGTCTTGGACTCGCTATTTCAAAAGAAATTGTTGAAAGTTTTAAAGGAAAAATCTGGGTGACATCGCAGGAAGGTCAGGGGTCGACTTTTAATATTGCCCTACCGTATACAATCGAAGGTAATTTAGATGACGATTGGGAGGACGATGATTTTGATGAAATGGGATAAGCGACGCCCAATGCGTTTATTTTTGCAGCGTAATTGGCCGCAACTTGTATTATCGGTTGTGGTGGTTTTAAGTGTGGTGTTATCCCTATTAATTTGGGCGCAGATTATTAATCAGGATAAAAACCTAATTCGTAAAAGCGCAAACAATGAAGCATCAGTGACGTTAGGTGCCACGACTAATCTGTTCACGCTTAATCAATTACTATATACAGATACTAGTGGTGAAACCAATTATTATATTGAAAGTCGAACTCGTCTAAATACGCTCTCAGAGATGATGAAGAACTGGCAAGTGGGGCGAGTGATTACAAAAAAATCTTCAAAAGCAGCGTATCTCACAGCGCTGAATCGCAAAGATTCGATTCTAGTCGGGTTTGGTCACACAGTTACCCAAAATGGTATTACTGCAACGATTGGTCGACAATACAAATTACCTGAAAATGCGACAATTGATTTTATTCAAGTTTCGGCGCAAGGTTACCCAAGTGAAGTGAAGATGTATGATAATCGGCATCAGACAATCTATATTTTCCCAGTTATCCTAGCGAGAACAACACCAAATAAGCTGACTTTTGAAGGTCAACGGGTGAAAACAGAATTGGTTTGGCAAAATCAGAAAGTGCATATGCGGTTATTGCAAAAAATACCTTTAAAAGTACATACGTATTTGTTAGGTGAAGAGAGTCCAGAAGTCTTTGTTAATGCTTTGTTTTCAGGTAGTGATATTCCCCAAAGAAATTTCCAGACTGGCAATGATGTGCAATACAGCGATGGTGAAAATCGTCAATTGACTGAAAATGTCAATAACGGCTCAATGGTCTTTGATAATTATAATGTTCACTGGCCACTAAACGGATTGGACAAACACATTACAACTGCTACCAAGTGGGCTAATAAAATTCATCAATCCGCTGACAATCTGGGCTATTTTGAAAGTAATAGCAATCATCGGACGTTACAATTTCGCGTCTTTGTTGATGGCGTACCAGTTTTCAGTGATCAAGGATTTGGTGCCGTTCAAGTGATCCAACTTTCTAATCGTCATTTACGCATGCAATTTTCGAAGTATACTTTGAAGGTGCCTTTACCAAGTTCTAAGTCTGAAGTTGTTTATTTGCCCTCGGTTGAAGAACAATTAGTAGCGCTAAAAAAAGCAGGTGTGAAAACAAATAAGATTGAGAATTGGTCAATCGGCTATCAATGGGTATCTAGTGAGGATAACCGCTTTGTGACATTAAATCCGATGTGGTTTGTACAGTTAAAGGATGATAGTTGGCATCCAATCCAAAACGATATGCAAGTCAATCGCACGTTGTTAGGAGGAGACTAGTGGATTTTAAAAAAATTATCGTGACGTTTATTGGCGTTTTTTTGTTAATTGATTTATTTTTAGGCTATCAACTCATTCAAATTAATGCACAAGCACGAAATAATGATGATAATGCTGCTGTTTTGAACAATATGCGCAGTGATAATATTAAATTTGATACACTATCAACGGTGAGTGAAAATGGTAATTATGTTGGTGGTGATGCGACAGACATGCAATGGGCGCAAACAGGTAGTCAAAAATTTGTGGCCATGCAGACGCAAATTGATGCTGACAAACATCAATTAATTGTCACGCCGAATGAAAAATTAACCTTGGGCAAAGATTTAGCAAGTGCACGAAAGATGGCAGGGGAAATGTTAAAGAATAAGCAAACGTTTCTTCATGGTCAGCGTTATCGGTATAGTGCGCTTGCGACAAAAACAGCTGGACGTCAGCTCGTTGGGAACGGACACATTTTGGTTTATCAGCAGGTCTTACCCAACCGAGCAACAACAATGGGGGAAGTTGGGCAAATCAAAATCTACTTAAACACCCATTTTGAGTTAGAAAAATACACCCAAACTTATATTTCAGATACTGAGGTGTTACGTGAACCGATGCCAACGATTACCGCTGAAACAGCAGTGATTGACTTGTATCAATATAATGAGTTACCAAATAATTCGGTAATTTTATGGTGTAAAATGGGATATAGTCCATTAATTGAGGTTGATCAGAATACAGTCTTTGTGCCAACATGGTTTGTTTTAATTCAAAACGGATCAAAACAAAATGTGTTACGTATTAATGCTTTTGATGGTAAATTGATGAATTGATGGCTGGTATGAAAGGATGCAAAAGCATGAACGATGAATTTAAAGTATCAATGCTAGCATCGGGTAGTTCTGGGAATGTAACTTATATTGAAACACCAGAGCATAAAGTGTTAGTAGATGCAGGTTTAAGTGGCAAAAAGATTGAAACATTGATGCAATCGATTGGACGGTCCCTAAATGATGTTGATCAATTGTTTGTCACTCACGAACATGTTGATCACATTAAGGGTGTTGGTATATTGGCACGCAAATATGGGATGCCCGTTTACGCAAATGAGAAAACGTGGCAGGTAATGTCGGACAAAATTGGGACGATTAACCCAGAACAAAAACAAATTTTTGAGGCCGGACAAACCAAGTTGTTTGGTGATTTAGATGTCGAAAGTTTTTCAGTTTCACATGACGCGGCTGATCCACAATTTTATTTATTTCATCATGCCAATAAAACCTTTGCTATGCTGACTGATACAGGTTATGTGAGTGGACAGGTCGCAGGCTTGATTAATAATGCCGATGCGATTTTAATGGAGGCTAATCATGATGTTGCTATGTTACGTTATGGTGGGTACGCATGGTCGCTTAAACAACGTATTTTAGGCGACGAGGGACATCTATCAAATGAAGATGGTGCGCTCACATTAGCTAATATCATTGGTTCAAATACGAAACAAGTCTATTTGGGTCATTTGAGTCAAGAAAATAACCAGGTGCCACTGGCGCATTTAACTGTTGAACAAATTTTGCAGGAAAATGATTTGGGGGTCAATCACGATTTCTCACTTTTTGATACAAATCCAGACCGAGCGACCACTTTGGCTAGTATTTAAGCTTTATCAATGAAAAATTAAGCAAAGATTAAGAAAGATGCAGTAAGATAAGATCATAATCATAATATTATTCTTGGAGTAAAAAACATGAAAAAAGATGGTATGAAAAAGATTAATCGGAGTTTTCAACAGTTTTGGCAAGGATCATCAAAAGTTGTTGTGATAGCATTAGTTGCCGGCATCATTGGTGGTGGTGCTGGTGCGTTTGGCATTCAACAATTAAATGCGATGAATTCAACTGTGACGGTGGGGAAAACGACACCGGTCAAAGTTGCAGATACAAATGTTAAGGGCGAGAGCGCCGCGACTAAGGCATTTAAAAAGACATCAGGTGCGGTAGTATCTGTTATCAACTTACAAAAGCAAAAATCATCAGGTTTGAATATCTTTGGTGAAGGATCAGATGAGTCAACAGATTCATCAACTACTAAATCAAGTTTGGAAACTGCATCTGAAGGTTCAGGTGTGATTTATAAGAAGACGGATAATACTGCGTATGTTGTAACAAATAATCACGTGGTTGAAGGTTCGAATGCCCTGCAAGTGTTATTGAGTGACGGTACTAAATTGACAGGTACACTGGTCGGAACTGATAATATTACTGACCTGGCAGTGATTAAGATTAAAGCTGATAAGGTGAGTGAAGTTGCACAATTTGCAAATTCCAATGAAGTGCAGGCGGGGGAGTCTGTCTTAGCAATCGGTTCGCCTTTAGGTTCTGAATATGCAACATCAGTAACCGAGGGAATTATTTCAGCAACCAAACGGGAGGTCGCAGCGACTGACGAAAGCGGTAATTCATTAGGGAAAGCGACTGTTATGCAAACTGACGCTGCAATTAATCCGGGTAACTCAGGTGGTGCCTTGATTAACTTGGCCGGACAAGTGGTTGGGATTAATTCGATGAAATTAGCCTCATCTACCTCGGGAACAAGTGTTGAGGGGATGGGCTTTGCAATTCCTTCCAATATAGTTGTCAATATTATTAATCAACTTGAAAAGGATGGTAAAGTTAGCCGACCAGCCTTAGGAATTAAAATGATTGATTTGGTGAATGTCACTGAAACTGATCAAAAGGAAATTTTGAAGTTACCAGAGAGTGTTACCGGTGGGGTCGTTGTGATGAGCGTTGTTGATAATACACCTGCTAAAACTCTGGGCTTGAAGAAATACGATGTCATTACAAAGATTGATGATAAGGCGGTAAGTAGCTCTGGTGATTTGAGAGATATCTTATATGCACATAAAACTGGCGATACGGTTAAAATCACTTATTATCGAGATGGTAAAGTTCAAAATGGTGAAGTCAAGTTAACGGCCACAACGGCTAAGATTAATAAGTGAAGTTAATTTAATGAGAAAAATAATAATTCAATAAAAGAATATTTTTGAAAAATATTCGCAAAGTAGTATTCACACATTTTACACAAAAGACGTGTATGATATAAATATCCACTGCTAAAGTGGATTTCATTACTCCCCAAAGTACATGAAGAATCTGTGCGCTTCCCCAAAGCGCCAGAACCCTTGTTATCAATTGCTATTTGTAGTTGATAACAAACCACGGTCGCGTTCCCCCTCTTGCGACCGTGGTTTTTTTGTGCCAAATAAGTGATTAACTTTGCATATTTAATCATTGTTAAAATGTTTTAATATATTCAGGAATGATGAATCGTTTCATAGGAAAACCTAAAGTTTGCTACTTTTATGTTTCAATTTTGTTACGTTTAGATTATAGTGAAGCTGAAAATGAGGTTGGAAAGGGAGAAATTATGAGAATTAATAAGTGGACCATTGGATTAGTCGGTGGACTTTTGACTTTAGGGCTTGTTGTAGGTGGGGTTTATGCGGTCGGTCGCCTAGCGACCACACACGATACTAATAACACCACTCATTTAACGCAGTCAAAACGACAAAGTACCCCAAAACAATCAACCATGACAACCAGTCGGGTAAATTCAAACGCTGATACATCGACATCGGAATCTTCGTCAACCGCGACAAAACCAACTGCTGGGGGAGGCGATAAGCATGATGTGCAGTCAAATGAAGGTGGAAATGATGACCAATACCAAGTGACAACGACGACGCCCGACGCCTATTTGGCTTTAACACGAGTCATTGCTGCGACTAAGGGTGATCAAAGTTTACCAAGTACACCGACATATCTCATTTCTGACTTGACGGATGGGCAATACCAAATTGAAGTTGTGAGTCAAAATCCGCAGGCAAATACTGTTAATCAAGCGGCAATTTTCCGCTATGCGCTTACAACTGGACAAATTACAAGAATGAATCAAATGACTGGCATCTTTGAAGCCTATTAGTTTGGAAAGAAAAAAACCTATGAACGATGCGAGAATTGCTAAAAGCACGCATTGTTCATAGGTTTTTACATCAATCGAAAGTTAATTTTAAATGATAGTCGCCAACTAATTGGTCATTTTGATAGAGTTGATATTGTGTGATTAATGTGCCATTTAACAGGTCGGAGGTCAAATGAAGTGTTTTAACCATCAGTGGTAGATGACCGACAGGTGTGATATAGGTGGTTGTCGTTGTTTGTTTTGGATTCAAGTCAAGATGTACTTGGCTTGTACCTTGACGTGACAGACGAACTGTCTGGTCTGGGTTAAACTTGATGATAATTGGTGTTTCAATTTCGGCATGTTCAGTATATCGCAGATAAGTGATTTGGTCTTTTTGAATCAGCTGCCCCGGTTCACTAAAAGTAAAAGTTTCACTCATGTCGGCTTGTTGAATTTTAGTTGTGAGTTGAACGTGTACATTCTTTGATGGTGATTGCATAAAATTGTCCTTAGAGTTCGTCATAGGGATATTATACACATGTTAACGGTGCGATGACGATATTTACGGTATAATTAGAGAAATAAGTCAAATGAAAGAGGAATTTAAGATGCAAGAAAAAGTATTTCGCGACCCAGTACACAACTTTATTCGCATCGATGACCCGATGATTTTAGCGTTGATTGATACACGCGAATTTCAACGGTTACGACGCATTAAACAGCTGGGCGTCGCGAATACAGTCTTTCATACGGCTGAACATTCTAGGTTTACGCATTCATTAGGTGTGTATGAAATTGCACGCCAATTTGCGGCGCATTTAATTAATTTTAAAACACAAACGCCAGGCGATGGTGGCTGGCAACCTGAAGAACGGCGTGTATTATTGGCTGCGGCGTTATTGCATGACTTAGGTCATGGGCCGTATTCGCATACGTTTGAGCATATTTTCAAAACGGATCATGAGAAATACACCCAACAAATTATTTTGTCATCGGAAACTGAAGTGAATCAGGTGTTGCGGACGGTGAGTGATGATTTTCCAAGTCAGGTCGCAAGTGTCATTGCTAAAACCTATCCAAATCCGCAAGTTGTGTCGTTAATTTCATCACAAATTGATGCTGACCGAATGGATTATTTATTGCGTGATGCTTATTATACTGGGGCAACCTATGGGATGTTTGATCTTTTCAGAATTATCCATTTAATGCGCCCGTATGTTGGAGGAATTGCATTTGAGGATAAGGGCATGACAACGGTTGAAGATTACGTTGTGTCACGTTATCAAATGTATGGACAAGTTTATTTTCACCCAGTTTCTCGGGGCATGGAAGTATTGTTGACCCACCTTTTGGAACGTGCGATGTCATTATATGAACGGAGCAAGACAGATTCATTTGTTGATGGCCATTTTGTTTCTGAAGCTTTGGTGCCTTTATTTGAACATCAAATTTCAATTACAGAATATTTAGCGTTAGACGATGCAACCATTATTGCTAATATTAGTAATTGGCGGAATGCACCTGATCGTATTTTGGCTGATTTAGCAACGCGCTTTTTAGATCGAAAGCCATTAAAATCAATTGAGATTGCAGATGATGTGCGGGACTTATTGCCAAAATTAGTTGAACTCATTCAGGCAGCTGGTTTTGATGAACGATACTACACAGCAGAAAATGATAGTTTCGATACTGCATATGATTCATATAATCCAAATTCAAAGAAAACAAAGACGCCAATTGAAGTAATTCAACAAGATGGGACTTTGGTTGAGTTGTCATCTGAAAGTACACTGGTACAGGCCTTGCGTGGTCGCACGTATGGCAATGCACGGTTCTTTTTCCCAAACGAAATGTTGTCAAAACACGCTGATTGGGATTTAATGGCACCGATGTATGAAGAATTCCAGCACTATGTCCGGAATGGTAAGTTAATTCGGCCATAAAATCATAAGTTCAATAAATAACCATTGAAGAATTATCAAAAATACGGTATTATTAAGCGTTAGTAAACCCTCGAAAGGATGTGCATGATTTGGCATTATCAAAATTTGACAATCAAGAAAAATCAGAACTTTCAATGATCGAAGTCGCGCGTGAGATTCTTCATGAGCGTCAAGAAACAATTGGTTTCAATGATCTTTTGAAGCAAGTACAAGCATTTATTGGTAAAGATGATCAAGAAATTGAGGCGCGTTTAGCGCAATTCTATACGGACTTAAATATTGACGGTTCGTTTATTTCATTGGGTGAAAATATGTGGGGACTTCGTTCGTGGTATCCATTTGATTCAATCAATGAGGAAATTCATTTGGACCTTGAAGAAGAGGCCTCAACCAAGAAAAAGAAGAAGACAACCAAGAAAGCAGCAGCTTTGCTTGATACCGACGACGATGATGTGGTTGGTTGGGATGATGATCCTGAAGAAGATGATTTTGAAGAAGTTGATGTGGCGTCAGATGATGAAACAGCAACGACTAAAGATGATACTGACGATGATGATAGTGATGATGACGATACGGATGAAGCAGCGAAAGATGATTTTGAAGTTTCAAATGGTATCGGCGACGATATTGCTGGCTTAGGTAATAACGTTGATGACGATTATGGCTCTGGTGACATCGAAAAGTAATCCTAATTGGTGATAGACATTTTGTTGCCTGCTCCAGTTGACAGATTCCAAAAAAATGTGTATCATAATGTTCCGGGCTCCTGTAATTACTTGCAGGGCATGTCGAATGAAGATAAGCGCTCCCACTGCTGTTTTAGCAATGGGAGCTTTTCTATTTTTTGATAAATTCCCTTGTTGACACGCTGATTTCAAATCAATCATTCACACCATATCCGTGTCTTGCGAGTGATTGACGTGAAACAAATTATTTTCTCGGAGGTACTTTATTGATGGCAACCAAATATGTCTTTGTAACTGGTGGGGTGGTATCGTCACTAGGAAAAGGAATTGTTGCAGCTTCACTAGGACGACTATTGAAAAATCGTGGTTTTAAAATCGCAGTTCAAAAGTTCGATCCATATATTAATATTGATCCGGGAACCATGTCACCTTATCAACACGGTGAGACATTTGTTACTGATGATGGTTTGGAAACGGACTTGGACTTGGGACATTATGAACGGTTTATTGATATTAACTTGAACAAGTATTCAAATATCACGTCTGGTCGCATTTATTCAGAAGTTTTGGCAAAAGAGCGCCGCGGGATTATGATGGCGCAACAGTGCAAGTTATTCCTCATATTACCAATGCTTTAAAAGAAAAAATGATGCGGGCAGCTGAAACAACAGATGCTGATATTGTCATTACCGAGGTTGGTGGTACCGTTGGTGATATTGAGTCATTACCATTTATTGAAGCGTTGCGACAAATGAAACGTGAAGTTGGTGCGGAGAATGTTTTCTATATTCATACGTCATTAATTCCATATTTGAAAGCGGCTGGTGAAATGAAAACCAAGCCAACACAACATTCAGTGGCTGAATTACGTTCTCTAGGGATTCAACCAGATATGTTGGTCGTTCGAACAGAACAGCCAATTGATCAAGGGATGCGCGATAAATTAGCCTTGTTTACTGATGTTCCGGCAGAGGCGGTCATCGAATCTTTGGATGTTGATACATTATACGAAATTGCTTTGAACATGCAAGCGCAAGGCATGGACGACGTCGTTTTGAAAGGACTTGGCTTAAAGGCAGCACCTGCTGATATGACTGAGTGGCGAGCAATGATTGACCGAATCAATCATTTGTCAAAGACGTTAAAAATTACTTTGGTGGGAAAGTATGCTGACTTGCAGGACGCTTATATCTCAGTGAATGAAGCTTTACGTGCTGGTGGATATGCGATTGATACTGATGTTCAAATTAATGCTTTGAATTCAGAAAAAGTGACAGATGAAAATGCGGCCGAACTACTAGGTGATGCCGATGGCATCATGGTACCGGGTGGTTTTGGTGCACGTGGTACTGAAGGTAAGATTGCGGCAATTAAGTATGCCCGCGAGAACAATGTGCCATTCTTAGGTGTTTGTTTAGGTATGCAATTGGCATCAGTTGAATTTGCACGCCACGTTTTGGGCCATACAGATGCTAATTCAATTGAATTAAATCCAGAAACAACAACGCCAATTATTGCTTTAATGGATGACCAAAAAGAAATTACGACTCGTGGTGGTACTTTGCGTCTAGGATTGTATCCAGCCAGTCTTAAAGCCGATACTCAGACGCGGGCCATTTATGGGTCAGAAACGATTCAAGAACGGCACCGTCATCGTTTCGAATTTAACACGGCTTATCGTCAAGAATTTGAAGCAGCAGGGATGGTCTTTGCTGGTACGTCACCAGATGATCGCTTGATGGAAATTATTGAATTGCCAGCAAATGATTTCTTCATTGCGGCGCAATATCATCCAGAATTCTTATCACGACCAAACCGGCCAGAGCCACTATATGCGGCTTTCATTAAGGCTGCATTGGACTATCAAGCAAAGTAAGTTTGAATCAATTTAAGCCTGGTTGATTTTCAATCAGGCTTTTTAGTTACTTGTTGTTAATAATGTCATTGTATTGTAAAATTGAGAACGTATGCGGATGCTTGCGACCATCAGTAGGACTCCTTCAGGTGATGAGAGCAGACTGCAATCTAAAATGATGAAATTAATAATAAGACGCTTTGAGAACAAATGTGTTGCTTTAAGCGATTGAGGTTTAATAATGAAAAAACTGGTTATTCATGGTGGCCGTCGCTTGCATGGTGAAGTGACAATCGGTGGTGCAAAGAATTCAACAGTCGCGCTCATTCCAGCGTCAATTCTTGCAGATACTGAGGTTAAATTTGATAGTGTCCCTGATATTTTAGACGTCTACAATTTACAGCTGATTATGGAGTCAATGAATGTGACTTCATCATTTGCACGTGGTGAATTGTCAGTCGATCCGACTCAGATTCGTGAAGCGGAGTTGCCTTCGACAGCAATTAAAAGTTTACGTGCGTCATATTATTTTATGGGCTCATTGCTTGGAAAATTTGGTCAAGCTGTGGTGACATTTCCTGGTGGAGATAATATCGGGCCGCGTCCGATTGATCAACACGTCAAAGGATTTGAGGCATTAGGGCTGAAGTTGAATATGATGATGATACAGTCCGGATTACCTCGCCCAATGGCTTACATGGCGCGCGGATTTATTTAGACATGGTCTCAGTTGGTGCAACGATTAATATTATTTTGGCTGCCGTGCGTGCAGAAGGCACGACAATTCTTGAAAATGCCGCAAAAGAGCCAGAAATCATTGATTTAGCCACATTTTTAAATAATATGGGGGCAAAAATTCGGGGTGCTGGTACAGATACAATTCGGATTGTTGGTGTCAATCGTTTAGAATCACATAACGTGCATACGATTATTCCAGATCGAATTGAAGCTGGAACTTATTTATCAATGGCTGCCGCACAGGGCGACGGTGTATTGGTGAAAAATATTATTCCAGAACATTTGGATGCCTTTATTGCGAAAATGATGGAAGCAGGCGTTGCGCTTGACGTTCGCGAAGATAGTATTTTTGTGCCCAAAACAACAGATTTAAAGGCCATCAAGATTAAAACGGCACCATTTCCTGGATTTGCAACCGATTTACAGCAACCGATTACACCACTGTTATCATTGGCTGCGCGCGAGAGTGTTATCACTGAAGAAATCTATCCAGAGCGGACACGCCATATCTCTGAATTGAATAAATTAGGGATGGACATCGAAAGTTTATCGCATGGATTAATTGCCATTCGACCAAGTTCGAGCTTTGTTGGCACAACAGTTTCCGCAGCTGAAATTCGAGCCGGTGCATCATTAGTCATCGCTGGTTTGATGGCAGATGGGGTGACAATTATTAAAAATTCAGAACACATTCTACGTGGTTATGATCATTTAATTCAAAAAATAACCCAGTTGAATGGTGATATTGAAATCATTGATGAAGAAGATTAAAAAAATCCCCAGTGATGGGGATTTTTTATGTCATTATGTTTGCATTTTATGGATTGACTTGGACATAAAAAATAACCATGCGCTAGCTTCACCAGTGAAAATGGTTGATTTAATCGTTTCTCTTGTGTTTTAGGCATAAACAAGGTAAGCTAGATAAGTTGTAAAAAATGGTACGCCAATGATTAATTCGTTATAAAGTCGCCGGATTGTGACCAGGTTGATGATTGTTCGTCCCATTTTCATTTAAGTATGCAGTACGAGATTTACTGCAATTGGAGGAAGATTTTGAAGTTTTCAGAATTAGGTCTCACAAAAGACCTACTAACAGCCATTGAAAAGCATGGCTATGTCGAAGCAACGCCAATTCAGGAAAAGACAATTCCGTTGACGTTGGCAGGTAAAGATGTCATTGGACAAGCGCAAACAGGGACAGGAAAAACAGCTGCCTTTGGCCTACCAATTCTAGAAATGATTGATGATAGCAAGGCAGTGCAAGCATTGGTTGTATCACCAACTCGTGAACTAGCAATTCAGACACAAGAAGAATTATTTAAATTGGGGCGTGACAAGCGTGTTCGGGTGCAAGCCGTGTTCGGTGGTGCTGATATCCGACGCCAAATCGACAGTTTGAAGCGCGGTGTGAACATTGTCGTTGGGACACCTGGTCGATTGATTGATCATATTCGTCGTGGCACAATCGATTTGTCACATGTTAAAACATTAGTTTTGGATGAAGCTGACGAAATGTTGAACATGGGATTTTTGGAAGATATTGAGTCAATCTTGAAAGCTGTTCCTGACGAACGTCAAACATTGTTGTTCTCAGCAACAATGCCGGCAGCAATCAAGCGCATTGGTGTTCAATTCATGACGAATCCTGAACATATCCAAATTGAAGCAAAAGAATTGACAACTGACCTAGTTGATCAATATTATGTTCGAGTACGCGAACCAGAGAAATTCGATACATTGACACGGATTTTAGCGGTTCAAGAACCAGAATTGGCCATCTTATTTGGTCGTACAAAGCGTCGTGTTGATGAATTAACACGTGGTCTTGAATTACGTGGCTTTAAGGCTGCTGGTATTCATGGCGACTTAACGCAACAAAAGCGCTCACAAGTGTTGAAGGCGTTTAAAGCTGGAGAAATTAAAATCTTAGTTGCTACAGATGTTGCTGCGCGTGGGTTGGATGTTTCAGGTGTGACGCACGTTTATAATTTTGATATCCCACAAGAATCAGAATCATATGTTCACCGAATTGGGCGAACAGGTCGTGCTGGTGCACATGGTACGTCCGTCACTTTTGTTACCAATTCTGAATTAGATTATCTAAAAGATATCGAAAAGCTAACTAAGAAGCGGATGCTTGCCTTAAAGCCATTTACGCGTGAAGAGGCTATTGCTGCTCGCATGCGCACAGCAGTAGCGTCTGTTGATGACACTGTTAAGGCGATTGATAAAGCACTCGTTGCTGATCAAGTGGCCGAATTGGTTGAGAAGTATGATGCGGAGACCCTAGCAGCTGCTGTATTAGCAGCTTCAGCAAATGTAGCTGAAATGGATGCTGACTTCACATTGACACGGGAACGTCCATTGCCAAATAAGAAGTACGGTCGCGGTGGTTCACGTAATGGTGGTGGTTATCGTGGTCATCGTGATGGTGGTTCACGTAACGGTGGTGGTTACCGTGGTGGTCATCGTGATGGTGGTTCACGTGGTGGACGCCGAGATAATGATTCTGAGCGTCGTAAGTCATATGACCGTGGTGCAAGAACTGGTTCAGGTGATCGATCACAACGTGGTTCACGACCATCAGGTCGACGTCAATTTGTTATTCGTGATAATAAAGACTAATAAGCTTAATAAAAGTAGTATCAGAATTTTAGATACTGCTTTTTTATTTTGGGGTATCATGGGTGATATGGTGCTTATCATGGCTGAATGTGGTAAAATTGACTAATTAAAATGAGTTAATCAGAGCAAAAAAGTTAACGATAAATAGACTGATGACAAGGCCAAAAGCGTCTACTTAATGTAAGATAAATGGGGGAGCGCGATGATTTATGGGAATGGGATTGATGCCCAAGAAATTTCAGGAGTTGCTGAGTTAGCTAAACGACGACCAAGATTTATTGATGTTGTGTTAACACCTAGTGAGCGTGCGATATTTGAAACACGAAAAGGGAAACATCAGTGGGAATTTTTGGCAGGTCGTTTTTCAGCGAAAGAGGCTTATAGTAAGGCCCTTGGAACTGGAATTGGTAGTGGGGTCAGTTGGCAGGATCTAGAAATATTGTATGATGAACATGGGGCACCAGCATTAGTCAAACATCCTCGCTCAAATGATTTATTAGCCCACGTTTCAATCTCACATACTGGTGATTCGGTTCATACGTCGGTTATTTTGGAGACTTTTCCAGACATGCATGGTTCAGTGAGTACTCATCGGCCAGCGTGGTTGGAGATTTCTCAATCGGCATTGACCCATAATGTCCAATATATTCGAGAATTAACTGGTGCTAAACGCTTTATGGCTGTTGTGAAAGCGAATGCTTATGGCCATGGTAGCGCACAAATTGTGACCGCAGCGTTGGCAGCAGGTGTCGACGCATTTGGGGTTGCCACGTTAGACGAGGCATTGTGGTTACGCCAGTTTGGCGTTGATTTACCCATCTTGGTTTTAGGTGTTGTGTCAGCAGAATTTGTTAATTTAGCAGCTGAGAATCACATTGTTGTGCCGTTAACAACTATGACATGGCTTGAAGAAGCCAGTGCCAACCTGATGCCGGATAATCAATTATTAGTTGCAATCGCAGTTGATACTGGGATGACCAGAATTGGATTACGCTCACGACAAAGCATTGAAGCAGTTATTAATTTTGTAATGGCTCGGCCAACGCAATTTGACATTCATAGTATCGGCATGCATTTTGCTACCGCGGATACCCCTGATATAGCATATTGGGGAAAACAATTAGCACGGTGGCATCAATTGACGGATGGTTTGACTTTACCAGAGGGGACATGGCGTCATCTTGCTAACTCCGGGACAGCCCTTTGGCATCAAAATCCGTCGACCGATGCCATTCGGGTTGGCGCCGGTATGTATGGCTTTGATCCGTCACAAGGGACAATGCCACCACGTGACTTAAAACCAGTGATGACATTAAAAGCTGGTTTAGTGCAAGTAAAACAGGTTGAAGCAGACGTTGCTGTTTCGTATGGTGCGACATATCATACAACAGAGCCAACTTGGATTGGTACGGTACCAGTTGGGTACGCTGATGGTTATGCGCGCCAGTTACAAGGTTACTATGGACTCTTACCAGATGGGCGACATGTCGAGATTATTGGCCGCATCGCTATGGATCAGATGATGGTCAAATTGCCTGAGAAAGTGCCAGTTGGGACAGTTATCACATTAATTGGTCAAGCTGGTGGTGAATCCATTACGTTAGTCGATTTAGCTAATCGCTTAGGGACAATTCCGTATGAAGTGGCTACTGGAATGGCAGCTAGATTGCCACGTCAATTGGTTGACTAACGCAACCATTACATAATTAATTGGAGAACAGATGTATGGAAAAAGTACGAAAGGAAATACACCGCGGTGATATTTGGTACGCCAATTTGGAATTTGGAAAAGTTGGTTCGGAACAAGGCGGTGTTCGACCTGTTTTGATTATTCAAAACGATATTGGTAATCTTTATGCGCCAACAACCATCATTGCACCAATTTCCACAAAAGAACTGAAAAAATTACAACCCACTCATGTGAAGTTACCAGGGACGGTCTCAGGGACCGGCGTTAATCGTGATTCGACAATTCTGATGGAGCAAATTCGCGTGGTTGATAAAAATCGAATCCAAGATAAAATCGGTCGGTTACCAGATACGATGCTGAAAGCGACAGATCGGGCTTTATTAATTAGTTTGGGATTAAATGACATTGGGCAAGGTTAGCCTAGAAAGAAAAGACTATGACAGAGAGAAAAGTATTATTGACAGGTGATCGGCCAACAGGGAAGTTACATATTGGTCATTATGTTGGTTCATTAAAAAATCGCGTTGCAATGCAAAATTCTGGTGAATATACGCCTTATATTATGATTGCTGATAAACAGGCATTTACGGATAATGCACGCAATCCAGAGAAAATTCAAAATTCCTTACTTGAGGTGGCACTAGATTATCTAGCGGTGGGTATTGATCCTAAGAAAACCACAATTTTTGTCCAAACTGCTATTCCTGAATTATCAGAATTAACAGAGTACTTTTTGAATCTAGTATCTATTGCGCGTCTACAACGTAACCCAACGGTCAAAACAGAAATTCAGCAAAAAGGATTTGGTGAGTCAATTCCGGCTGGTTTCTTTATTTATCCCGTCTCACAAGCTGCGGATATTGCATTGTTTAAGGGAACAATCGTGCCAGTTGGTGACGATCAAGAACCAATGTTGGAGCAAACAAGAGAGTTAGTTCGCACATTCAACCATGTTTATCACACAGACGTTTTGAAGGAGCCCACTGGCTTTTTCCCACCAAAGGGGCAAGGCCGTATTCCTGGGTTGGATGGCGTGAAGATGTCTAAATCGCTTGGAAATGCCATTTATTTAAGTGATAGTGAAGATGAGCTATGGGCGAAAGTTAAATCAATGTATACTGATCCAAAACATATTCAGGTGACGGATCCCGGCCACATTGAAGGTAATATGGTATTCACGTATTTGGATATCTTTGATTCAAATCAAGCGCAAGTTGCTGAGTTAAAAGCACAATATCAAGCCGGTGGTCTTGGCGATATGAAAATTAAAAAGTACTTGTTTGAAGTCTTAAATCAAGAATTAACGCCAATTCGTGAGCGACGTCAAGCCTTGGCAGAAGATAAGCCTGCTGTTTTACAGATGTTAAAAGATGGTTCACAGCGTGCGCGTGAAACAGCCCAAGTCACAATGACAGAGATTCGAACAGCAATGGGTATTCAATATTGGGATTAAGTGCTTATTTTATTGAGGTGAAATAATGAGTTATTTAGCAATCATTGATTTAGGTTCAAATTCAACACGGATGGTCGTTGAAGAGATTCAAGCGGATGGTCGCGTGGTTGAATTAATACGACAAAAGTCAGATACGCGACTGGCAGAAGGCATGTTACAAAATAACGGGGCCTTGACGCAGGCTGCCATGACACGTGTTTGTCAGGCGATTCGAACTTTTGCTGAAAGTTATGATGCCTATCCAGATGTTAAGATCATTGGGATAGCAACAGCGGCTGTTCGAGAAGCAACGAATCAAAATGAATTTACGGAACGACTATTACGTGAGTTTGGCGTTGAGGTTCAGGTTTTAAGTGGCGATCAAGAAGCTTATTATGATTATTTAGGTGCTGTTTCAGCGTTAGATATCTCAGATGCTTGGCTACTAGATACTGGTGGTGCGAGTGTTGAATTGGTTGGTATTCAAGACCGTATGGCAGCCAATTTCATTAGTTTACCGTTTGGAGCGGTCAATCTAACAGAACGTTTTGAATTGAATAAAGCAGGCTTAATCGATACGCAGGCCTTATCAGCCGCACAAGATTACGTTGCTGCACAATTTGAAAATTTGCCATGGGTTGAATCGGATCAATTGCCAATAATTTTATTAGGTGGAGCAAACCGAACTTTGGCACGTTTAGATCGACGTCGTCAAAAACTGGTGGATGAAGCTGATTTTCATGGGTATACAATGCCAACTGAACGCGTTGTGCAGACATTTAACGAACTTAATGCAATGACTTTGGCGCAACGCGCAGAGTTGTTGGGCGTTGAAGCAAATCGTGCAGACATCATCATCAGTGGTTTGTTGCCGTTAATGCAATTAATAACGTTAACTGATGCCAAAAAGGTTATTTTTTCAGCATCGGGCGTCCGCGAAGGCGTTCTTCAGGAATATCGGTTGGAAGCACAAGAACATTAAACGATGTACATTAATTAGTTGATTAAAAAAGGTATGCAACAAGGCTTTAGTTCTGTTGTATACCTTTTTTATTATGCTGAATCGCAGTAGATTCAAAAGATTGTGGACACTGTTAAAAGTACAAGTCCTATCACTGTAAACGTTTTCATTTTTATGCTAATCTTGAATGGTAAAAAGAAAAGCATCAAGAGGAGGATATCGATATGACGGATCGTTTGATGGGGAAAGTGTTTATTGTAACGGGTGGTAGTAAAGGGATTGGTTTTTCGACCGCAAAACGTTTTCTTGAAGAAGGGGCCAAGGGCATCATCACTGGACGTGGGGTTCCTGCCGGTGAAGAAGCAGCTGAGGCGTTAGCAAAGGTAGCCGGCGCAGACCATATTTCGTTTGTTCAACATGACTCTTCTGATGAACAAGGTTGGATTGATCTCTTTAAAAATGCTGAGGCGCAATATGGGCAGATTTCGATTTTAGTGAATAACGCTGGGATTGCTCTGAATGGCAATATTGAAACCGTCACTTTTGAAGACTGGCGCAAAATTCAAGCTGTTAATCTCGACGGGGTCTTTTTAGGCACACATTATGGTGTATTAAATATGAAAGGGCAAAAAGATGCGTCGATTATTAATATGTCCTCGATTGAAGGCCTAGTCGGTGAACCTAATCTATTGGCTTATAATGCGTCAAAGGGTGGGGTGCGGTTAATGACTAAATCAGCAGCCTTACACTGTGCCTTGAATGATTTGAATGTCCGAATTAATACGGTTCACCCAGGTTATATCAGGACACCGATGGTGGAGAATGCCCCTGGATTAGCCGAATATCAAGCTTCACGCGCACAAACACCAATGGGACATCTCGGTGATCCAGATGATATTGCAAATATGTGTGTCTTTTTAGGGTCAGAAGAAGCTAAGTTTGCGACCGGTGCGGAGTTTATAGTTGACGGTGGCTATACGGCTAAATAAATTAAAAGACAGTCATGTCTGGCAAAACAAATCGCATTATAGCGAGCATAAAAATCATTTTTCAGAGTATGTTTGTTTAGGATGACAAGCAAAAAAACTTTTCGCTTGTAAGCGCTTTCAAAGCGTGCTATAATTTAGATATACCTTAAGAAAGGGTGGTAAGAAGTTTGGAAGAATTTCAAAATTCAACCAAATTGATTACAACAGCGATGACCACACATGTGGGCATGTCGCAGTAATGACGTAAGAGCGATATAGCGTATCTAAAAACAGATAGACATCAAGTCATGATTTGACATATCTTACGACATTAGCAGTCAGTCTTATTACGGCGCATCATAGTCAAAGTGACTAAAATGCCAACATCGTGTGTCATTAACGAGATTGGGTCAATTTAGTTAACTGATGTAAGTCAATGCGGGTGTTAGTAAGCTGTTCCCGACATGGCTCGTCAAAAGCATAAAAACTGTTGTGAAATAGGTTTTACACATAGATTGATGAGTAACATGGTTGTTCAGATAGTTGTTGGCGTGAATTTGGTTCAATCATTTTTAGCGACAGGCGTCTAAAACTGCAGATTAGACCTCTAAAAATGATGGATGACAATTGAATATCAGGGTGACAAGTAGGTCTTCCTTGCTAAGGTGTCGAAATGCCTAGCTCAAGCGCGCATGCGGGTTAATGAACCGGCATGCATTTTTATTTAGTGCGTTAAAAAAGCCAAGCGTCACCGCTTGACCGAAATATAGAGGGTGTTACCTTAATCAACCAGATTATTTTGAATACGTGACATAAAGTTAGGTAAATAATCGGCAATGATGGTCGGTTTGACGACCCAATTATGTTCAGCGAGTTCCTGGGCAATTGCACTATGTGCGTAAACTGCTGCCTCAGTGGCGCGTCTGGGTTCAGCAAATTGAGCGACGAACCCAGCAATCATACCGGACAAAGTGTCTCCCATGCCGCCGATAGCTTGATATGGACCACCAATTTTAAGGGCCACTTGTCGGTTTTGGCTTAATACAACAGTATGGTGTTGCTTGAGGACAAGGACATCGATATTGAGATTCTGTCGTTGTAGGTCGTTAAGATCCATTGAACTTTGATAGGTAATCATCACACTTGATAGTTTGGCCCATTCACCTTGATGTGGTGTCGCAATGATGAAACCTTGATTTGGAAAGGCGATGTGATGGTCGGCCATAATGGTTAAGGCTGAAGCATCAACGATTAGTGTCTGTTGTGCTGTGACCTGATGCATAACCCAGCGAACGAGGCCAACGGAAAAATCATCAGTACCCATGCCTGGGCCTAGCAAGATGATTGAACTTTTGGCCATTTGTGCGAGTAATTGTTGCTCGTTTTGCCAATCAACTACCATTGCTTCAGGTGTTCTGACATGTAATGCTGTTACGTTCAAGGGATGGGTTGCAACCGTTACGAGTCCGGCACCGGCACTGACAGCGGCCTGTGCCGCCATTAAAATTGCCCCCCCAGCTGTTGGTTACCGCCAATTAATAAGACGCGGCCAAAATTAGTTTTATTGGTTTGGGCAGGCCTTTTTTGAATGACCTCGTGTAGGATATCTGTCTTTAATTCAGCAGGCACAATTTTTCCTCCTTAATCGGCGTAATTAATCGAATATTTGTAATACATATTTTAGCATATTCAAGTGTCATTTATATGGCATGCTACTAAAAAGTGAATTTTCATTCAATTTTAATGATAATCTTTTAAATCGATGTAATCGCGATATAAAGCCTGATTGGCTCAAATAAATCAGGATAAAATATGAAAATGCTGGTATTTTTTTGTAATAAAAATGCGCATGAATGAAATATATTTGTAATATCTTGTAACGACTGATATAATGTAAAAAATAATCTGATATACAGGAGAAAAATATTTTGTTGAAATATTTGCAGACGTTGCCAGAAAAAAACACATGGCCATTTATAAAATTTATATTGCAAAGTATCTTTTATTTTGTGATATTACTGGGATTGCTTTACCTGTTTGGCTACTCTGGTCATGGTCAAGGTGGCTTTATTTATAATGAATTCTAATTGATAGGTGGTTTGCTATTCACAAAAAACAAATGAGTAGTCAACCAAAAGATATAAGCGGTGTAATGAAGGGATGAAATAAATGACGATTGAAAATATGATTGCAACTATTGATGGTTATGCTCAAACGCAACCAGATCGAGTTGTATACGATGTATTAGGGGAACAACACACTTATGCCCAGTTGAAACAACATTCAGATGCAATTGCGCAGATGATTGATGAGATGAATTTGGCGCCGAAACAACCGGTTATGGTGTTTGGTGGGCAAGAATATGCGATGATTGCAACATTCATTGGGTTAACTAAGGCGGGACACGCCTATATTCCAGTTGACATTAATTCTGCTAATGAACGCTTAACTAATATTTTGACGATTGGCGAACCGGCAGCTGTAATCGCGGTCGATGATTTACCGATTGCCATCGATGATGTACCGGTTGTGACACCAGATATGTTGGCACAAGCTATGCAAGTGCCAGTTGATTATTCAGTGGATCATGCCGTCCTTGAAGATGATACGTATTATATTATTTTTACATCGGGAACAACTGGTAAACCGAAGGGCGTTCAAATTTCTCATCGTAATTTACTGTCATTTGTGAACTGGATTATCACAGATGACGCATTTGCTTTGCCTGAACAGCCAAAAATGTTGGCGCAACCACCATATTCATTTGACTTATCAGTGATGTATTGGGCACCAACATTGGCTACTGGTGGGACAATGTATGCTATGCCAAAAGCAACTACTGAAAATTTCAAAGATTTATTTGCGGTTTTGCCTCAGCTGCCGATTCAAGTATGGACATCAACCCCATCGTTTGTAGATATGGCCATGCTATCAGACGCATTTAATAGCGAAAATATGCCAATGTTATCGCATTTTTATTTCTGTGGTGAAGAATTGACCGTTAGCACGGCGGCAAAATTACATGAACGATTCCCTAATGCACGAATTGTTAATTCATTTGGGCCGACTGAGGCCACGGTTGCTTTTTCAGCTGTTGCAATTACCCCAGCGATGTTAGCTAAGGCTGAACGGCTTCCTATCGGCTATGTGAAGCCTGATTCACCTACTTATATCATGAATGAATCTGGAGAACGCCTTGCGGCTGACCAACAAGGTGAAATCATTGTTACGGGGCCTGCGGTTTCAAAGGGATATATTAACAATCCTGAAAAAACGGCCCAAGCGTTCTTTGAACTAGATGGCGAGCGAGCTTATCATACTGGTGATGTTGGAACGCTCGATCAAACAGGACTGCTTCACTATGGTGGACGAATGGACTTTCAAATTAAGTTCAATGGTTACCGAATTGAGCTGGAAGAAGTGGCACATATTTTAAACCTATCACAATATCTTGATGCGGCGGTTGCTGTGCCGAGATACAATGACCAGCATAAAGTACAACAATTACTGGCATACGTGGTTGCTAAGCCGGGCGTTCGTGCCCAGTTTGAAAAGGATCTTAAGTTGACGATGGCCATTAAAGCCGAATTAGTCGATGATATGATGGCATATATGATGCCGTCACGATTTATTTACCGCGATGAATTGCCAATTACCCCAAATGGTAAGGTTGATATTAAAAAGTTGATTGCTGAGGTGAATGCCTAATGATTGAGTGGGTACAATCTTTGCCAAATTGGCAACCATACGGAGACCCTCAGTATTTTGCCATTCTATTGTTGGCATTAGTACCGGTCGTGATTGCAATGTTTTATCAACGACGGTTACAGGTTTATGAAAGCTTGGTGTCCGTGACCTTTATTTTGTTCATGTTTGGCGGGTCACATTGGATGCAATTACTGGCGCTAATTGGGTATTTAATCTGGCAAACGCTCATTGTGTTTGCCTATCAATCCTATCGACAACGTGCCAATCAAAGCCTTGTTTTTTATGCTAGTGTACTAATTGCGCTCCTACCACTGATAATTGTTAAAATAACACCGGCCGTTATCGGCGTTAATTCACTATTTGGTTTTTTGGGAATTTCATATCTAACATTTCGTTCAGTTGCAATGATTATGGAAATGCGGGATGGTGAATTACATGATACGAAGTTCTGGCCGTTCATGCGGTTTATGATTTTTATGCCGACGATTTCATCAGGTCCCATTGACCGTTATCGACGCTTTGATGAGGATTATCGTCAACTGCCAGACCGAACTGAGTACTTGAATATGCTAGAGAAGGCAGTTTGGTATCTGATGTTGGGTGCATTTTATAAGTTTATTTTGGCTTATATCTTTGGAGATGTACTCTTACCACAAGCTAAACACATGGCCTTGATGGCTGGTGGCGTCTTTAATTGGCCAACATTATTGGTGATGTATACGTATGGATTTGATTTATTTTTTGACTTTGCAGGTTATTCACTCTTTGCCATTGGTATTTCATATATCATGGGTATTCATACCCCCATTAATTTTAATAAGCCATTCTTATCACGAGATTTGAAAGAATTTTGGAATCGTTGGCACATGTCATTGAGTTTTTGGTTCCGTGATTTTGTATTTATGCGTTTAGTCTATGTGTTAATGAAACATAAAGTTTTTAAGAATCGTAATACAACATCGAGTGTGGCGTATTTAGTTAATATGCTCATTATGGGATTCTGGCATGGGGTTACTTGGTACTATATTGCTTATGGCCTTTTCCATGGCGTTGGCTTGGTCATCAACGATTGGTGGTTTAGAAAGAAAAAAAGAATCAACAAAACACGCAAACAAGCTGGGCAACCATTATTACCAGATAATAAATTCATGCATGCGCTCGGCATCTTCGTGACGTTTAACGTTGTGATGTTTAGTTTCTTGTTATTCTCAGGATTCTTAGATCAACTTTGGTTCCATCCGATGATGCACCATGGTCATTAAAATGTTATAGGTAGCAAAAAATAACTTTAATTCAATTCAGAAGAAAATGGAGAAATAAAAATGGATATTCAAGCAGAAGTAATTGCAATTATTGACGATTTATTTATGGAAGACGTGTCAGATATGATGGATGATGACCTATTTGATGCCGGGGTTTTAGATTCAATGGGAACCGTTGAATTGGTTTTAGAGCTTGAAAGCAAGTTTAATATTAAAATTCCTGTCTCGGACATGGGACGTGATGACTGGAACACAGCAAATAAAATTATTCAAGGTGTAAAGGAATTACAAAATGTTTAAGCGATTATGGCTGATTTTTGGACCGGTTTTGGTGGCTATTGGTTTAGTCATCACCGTGATTTTTTTGGTGCCCACAACGCAATCGCATGATTTAGATGCTGAAAAGCGTGCGGCAACATCATTAACACCAATTGTCTTTAAAAATGCAGCCCTTAAACGACAGGCTCTTTCTGATAAGCAGCATCGTTTTGTACCATTTTTTGGTTCAAGCGAATGGCAACGCTTTGATGAAATGCATCCATCTGTATTGGCAGAGGGTTATCATCGGAATTATCGACCTTTCTTGTTGGGGCTTAAGGGGGCTGAAAGTTTAACCCATTATTTTGGGATGCAACAAATCAAACAACAACTTAAAAATAAACAGGCTGTTTTTGTCATCTCACCGCAATGGTTTATCCGTGAAGGTCAATTTCCAGGTGCATTTGAATATTACTATTCAGGCGACCAAGCGTATCATTTTTTACAAAATGTAACTGGATCAGTTGCAGATCGTTATGCCGCGCAACGTTTTTTGAAGATGATGCCTGAAAGTTCAGTCCGTCAGTATATGGAAAAAGTTGCGCATGGTAAAGCATTGAGTGCCTTTGAATTGCGCCAGATTAATCTTTTAGAGGAATTGTCTGATCGTGAAGATAGCCTCTTTGCAGGCCTTCAGACAGGTAATAATTTCACCAAACGGGTACAACCTCGAGCACAAAAATTACCTCAGTCCTATAATGTGACAACATTAAAGGCCCGTGCGACACGATTGGGTGAGGAACAGACCACAAACAACCCGTTTGAGATTTTGAATAGTTTTTACTCAAAACGTGTCAAACGCGATTTACCAAAGTTGAAAGACTCACAAAAGAACTTTAACTATTTGAAGTCACCAGAATATGGCGATTTACAACTGGTGTTAAATGAGTTTGCAAAAAATAAAACTGATGTTATGTTCGTTATCCCACCGGTGAATACCCATTGGCAAGCATATACTGGGTTGAATGCTGATATGTATGAAAAAACGGTTGAAAAAATTAGGTATCAACTGCAATCACAAGGTTTTGATCAGATTACAGATCTTTCAAAACGGGGTTCTGAACCGTATTTCATGCAAGATACGATTCATCTGGGTTGGAATGGTTGGTTAGCTTTTGATCAGCGTGTCAATCATTTTCTAACGACACATCAAGCAACACCAAATTATCATTTGAATAATCATTTCTTTACGCAACAATGGGCGCAAACAGAAAATATACCGAATCAAGATTAAGGTGTTGCAGATAGAAGAGAGACGACAGTGATGACTGTCGTTTTCTTTTATTTAACGATAAATGGTACCTGATATGAGCTCGGCCTCAGAAAACTTACTTTTTGTTCAGACAAAATTCTTTTTTTCAATTGCTTGGCTGTGTTACAATGGTTCTTAGTAACATAGCCTTATTATCGGCTATTTAGACATTAAAATGAGAATCAAAGGTGAAATATAAAAATGGCAAATCCTTTACGAAAAATAATTGAAAGTGACAAAGGTACTTTACGACGGCTTGGTCACATTGCAGACAGCGTTGAAGCCTATGCGGACCAAATGGCAGCTTTGTCAGATGAAGAATTACAAGCAAAAACGCCTTATTTCCGGGCGTTAATTGAACAAGGAAAAAGTCTTGATGATATTTTGCCGGAAGCATTTGCAGTAGTGCGAGAAGGTGCAAAACGTGTCTTGGGACTCTATCCTTTCCGAGTACAAATAATGGGATCAACTGTGTTACATGGTGGAAATATCGCAGAGATGAAGACTGGGGAAGGGAAAACGTTAACGGCAACAATGGCGGTTTATTTAAACGCCCTACCTAGATTAGGTGTGCATGTTGTTACAGTCAATGAATACTTATCACAACGTGATGGTCTGGAAATGGGTCAGTTATATGAATGGCTCGGTTTGACTGTTGGCATTAACCTTTCTGATAAGTCAGCTGAAGATAAGCGGGCTGCTTATAATGCGGATATCACATATTCAACTAATTCAGAAATTGGCTTTGATTATTTGCGTGATAATATGGTGGCACGTAAGGAAGATCGTGTACAACGACCATTGAATTTTGCTTTGGTTGATGAAACAGATTCGATTTTGATTGACGAAGCTCGAACACCATTGATTATTTCGGGTGCACCAGCACAGGAAAGTACGCAATTATATATTCGAGCCGACCGGTTTGTTAAGTCTTTGACAAAAGACATTGATTTTACCGTGGATTTGGAAGCAAAAGCAGTCTTATTACAAGATGAAGGAATTGCAAAAGCTGAGCAATACTTTAACTTAGAAAACTTATATGGTTCTGGTAACACGGCCTTAACACATCATATTGATCAAGCGCTACGTGCGAACTATACGATGGAAAATAACAAAGACTATGTTGTTCGGGACGGAGAAGTTGTTCTGGTTGATGCTTTCTCAGGTCGAATTCAAGAAGGTCGTCGCTTCTCTGATGGCTTGCATCAAGCCTTGGAGGCTAAGGAACAAGTTCAAATTCAAGAAGACAACCGGGCCATGGCATCGATTACCTATCAAAACTTATTCCGACGTTACCGAAAGTTATCTGGTATGACAGGGACTGCTAAAACAGAGGCTGAGGAATTCCGTGAAATTTACAACATGGAAATCACAACCATTCCAACGAATCGTCCGAATGCACGAATTGATGAACCTGACTTATTGTATCCAACCTTAAAGGCAAAGTTCCGTGCGGTTGTTGAATTAGTACAACAGTTGCATGCGAAGGGACAACCAATTTTGATTGGAACAGTTGCCGTTGAAACGTCAGAATTGTTATCACAACTCTTAAATCGAGTGGGAATTCCACACAACGTTTTGAATGCGAAGAACCACGCTAAAGAAGCTGAAATTGTGGCTAATGCTGGTCAACGTGGCGCAGTTACGATTGCAACTAACATGGCTGGTCGAGGAACTGACATTAAGCTTGGACCTGGTGTGTCTGACTTAGGTGGATTAGCTGTTATTGGGACTGAGCGTCATGAATCGCGTCGTATTGATAATCAGTTACGTGGACGTGCTGGTCGTCAAGGTGATCGTGGTTATTCTCAATTCTTCTTGTCATTGGAAGATGATTTGATGGTTCGTTTTGGTGGTGAAAAAATTAAAGCGATGATGGATCGTTTGAACCTTGCAGACGATGATGCTGTTATTCGTAATCGTTTGATTACCCGGTCAGTTGAATCAGCCCAAAAGCGAGTTGAAGGAAATAATTACGATTCTCGCAAGAACGTTTTGCAATATGATGATGTCATGTCACAACAACGTGAAGTATTTTACCGCAATCGGAATGAAGTGATTGATGCTGGTTCATCATTGGAATATGTTTTGCTACCTATGGCTCGTCGTACAATTAACCGAGTTGTTGATGTACACACGATGGGAAAAGCTGACGAATGGGATTTGCAATCAATTGCTGATTTTGCTCGTGCCGTCTTAGTACCTGAAAATCAAGTACAAGTCTCTGATTTGCAAAATAAGTCAGTTGATGAAATTAAAGCATTCTTATTTGAATTAGCTCAAGCAGTTTATGCGGATAAAGCGGAATCTTTGCATGATAGTGACCAATTATTGCAATTCACACGAGTAGTTATCTTACGTGTCGTTGATGCACAGTGGACAGATCACATGGAAGCAATGAATCAATTGCGTGATGCGATTCAATTACGAGGTTATGGTCAATTGAACCCACTGATTGAGTACCAAAATGAAGGGTTCCGTATGTTTGATGAAATGATTGCTGGCATTGAATACGAGGCAACTCGTCTATTCATGAAGTCAGAAATTCGTCAGAATTTGACAGTTTAATGCTGGTCACAACAGGAAGGTCCGAGTGACTTTCCTTTTGTGTTTAAAGGTGTGTTTGACAGTGAATAAAACCAGTATTGTGAATGAATGGTAGAAAGGCAAATCAGTATGACTTTAGCGGATGCACGGAATCAATTGAATGAGATTAGCGCAGAAGTTACGCATCTTGGTGAAAATCTAGATTTAGATGCGTTAACAGATCAGATTGCGGCAAATGAAGATGAAATGGCACATCCCGATTTCTGGCAGGACAATGTTGCTGCCCAAGCGGTTATTGATACCAACAATGAATTAAAACAGCGCCGTGACAATTATTTAGTGTTAACGGATGGGATTGAATCCGTTGCAACAACTATCGAATTATTGGCTGAGATGCCAGATGATGAATTAGAAGCTGAATTAGATAATGAACTGAATCAATTACAACAAAATCTTGAAAGTTATCGACTTGAACAGTTATTAAATGAACCGTATGACAACAGTAATGCGATTTTGGAAATCCATCCCGGATCAGGGGGACTGAGTCCGCTGATTGGGGTGCTAATTTGCAACGGATGTACACGCGATGGGCAGAAAAGCATCACTTTAAAGTTGATATTATGGATTATCACCCCGGGGATGTTGCCGGGGTTGATTCGGTGACTTTGATGATTTCTGGACACAATGCGTATGGTTACTTACGTTCAGAACGCGGAGTTCATCGATTTGTTCGCATTTCGCCCTTTGATTCAGCAGGACGCCGGCATACGTCGTTTGTGTCAATTGACGTGATGCCTGAATTAGATAATTCTGTCACCATTGATATTAACCCGGCTGATGTTAAAATGGACGTGTATCGTGCGTCTGGTGCTGGTGGGCAACACATTAATAAAACATCATCAGCGGTGCGATTGACACATATACCAACCGGAATTGTTGTCGCATCACAACAGCAGCGCTCACAATTTCAAAACAAAGATACAGCCTATGGTATGTTGCGGGCAAAACTGTATCAATTGGAAATGGATAAAAAAGAAGCCGAACGGGCTGAAATTTCTGGTGAACACCTTGAAAATGGATGGGGTTCACAAATTCGGTCGTATGTTTTTCAACCATATCGCATGGTGAAAGACCATCGGACAAACTATGAAAGTGGTAATCCGCAAGCGGTGATGGATGGCGATTTAGATGGTTTCATGAATGCCTACCTACAGTGGAAACTAGGTCTGTTAAACCCTGATTAACGACCAGAAATAGCAATGAAATGCGAGGACATGATGATGTGGCAATGGTTACGAGAGAGTAAAGTTGCGGCGTACGTACTGACTATTTTACGTATTGGGTTGGGTGGTGTTTGGTTGAGTGATGGGTGGACGAAGCTAACAATGAATGGTGGGTTTCATTTAGATGCAGTCATCAAACTCGTCTTACAAAAGCCAGTCACAATGACCTTTGATCAACGGCCTGCTTTTCCATGGTTCAATGGATTAATTGATCAAACAACGCAGCATGGACAATCGATTACTGCTCTGAATACTTGGTCTCAAATGCTAGTATTCGCTGAAATAGTGGTTGGTTTGTTGCTCATTATTGGGGCTTTGACTTCAATTGCAGCAGGTGTGGCAATTTTATTGAATTTAACTTATTTGGGGTTTGGTTTAATTGGCGTAAATCCGACTGAATTAGTCGTAGCGTTCATTCTTTTAAGCGCTGGTAATCACGCTGGATTATTTGGCGTTGATCGCATATTACAGCCCTGGTTCAAAACGCATGTATTTCATAAATAAAAAGGCAAACCATTTATGGTTTGCCTTTTTTCTATGACTTGACTAGTTCATGATAAACCTGTTCATCTAGTACGACGTCGATTTCGCCAATATATTCACGAGGGTCTGCCTTAACGAATGTATGCTTAAAGATGTATAAACCGTCGTGTTCATCGACTGCTTCGATGCCACCCATATCATACGCTGCGACGTGAGCATCTAATGCCCATTGAATCATCGCGGTTTGCACTGCATACGGTGCGTAATAAATATTGCCATCAAATGATCCGGCATACATGTACCAAATTTTCTGACCATATTTAAAACCGATTCCAGTTGATAGGAGTTGACCCTCACGTTCAGCTAGGTAAACTCTCAATATGTCACCATTTTGGCCAAAAGCATTTAACATACGATCAAAATATGCTTTTGGTCGATGTGAAATACCGTGTCGTTGCGCCATACCGGCGTAAGTTTCGAAAAAAGCATCAATTGCTGCCTGATCAGCTGCCCATTTAACGGTCACCCCATCACGAATTGGTCGTTTTAATTTACTTTTTGTTTTTGATGGATATAAGTCAAATGTTTCTTTCGCATCTGGCTTTTCAGTTAAATCTAAAACCATATTTAACCGTGGTTGAATTGTTGCATGCATGCCCTGATTAGCAACATTTCGATTACGGGTTTGATAGCCGTGGGCTTGTAACTCGGCGTTAAAATCATCTGAGTAAATCACTTCGGGATCTAAACGTAATAAGTAAACATTATCATCTTGAATGGCTTTTTTTGCTTCAACAATGAGTTTATCAAAGAGGTCTAAATCGTGCATATCCATTACTGGCCCCTTTGACGCATATGCAAATTTTTTGCCACTGGGTGTATCCGTTAAGAGCATTGATATTGCTGCAATGATATCGCCATGCGCATTCTCTACATACGCATAACGCGGTGTCCAATTGTTCTTCACTTCTGACCAAGCAAGATCCTGTGTCACTTGACCAAATGGTGAAGCCCTAACAAATTCTTGGTAGCGTGCGACTGCTTTTTTATCATTAATATCTAAAACCGGCATATTGCTCTCTTTTCAATGAATATTTGACTGACCAAACAGTACACGACTATTCGGCTAATATGTTTATATTTTAGCATATCTAGGATTGAATCAAAAAAGCCCATCAGGAAAAATTCATATTGCTTAAGAATTTAGCTGATTGACTTTTGTGACATTGATTAATTATAGCGTTTAGAATAAGGTAACGATTTGCATCAAGATAGGTACGACAATGACAAATAGAACAGTTGAGGTTGTGACCACATTTGTTGCGTAGGCTACGTCACCTTTTGCTTCACCAACTAGAATGGGTAACACTGCTAAACCAGGTGCCGCAGCCTGAATAATCAAGGTGCTCTTCTCCATTGCCGGGATATTGAGTCCACCGGCACTGAATGTAATGACGACCAAAATCATTACGACTGGCGCAAAGACAAACCGACCTAGTAGCGCAACAACTGTGTCTCGGTCAAAGTGAATTGACTTGAGCCCGGCATCTGCTAAAACAATTCCGATATAAATTAACGACAAAGGTGTGACAATGTTACCAACCATGGTGAAAGTTTTGTTGACTAATTCTGGTACTGGCAAGGCCATAAGGAGCCAAATCAAAGCCACAATGAATCCCAATAGTGGCGCTGGTAATAACTTTTTCCAATTGAACGTTTGGTTAGCTTTTTTAGGCCCATCATTTTGAATAAAGAAAATGCCAATTGCCCAAGTTGAAACGGTATTTGCAAGGTAATAAATCAAAAAATATGAAATTGATTTTTCACCAAAGAGGGCGATGTTGAGGGGAAGGCCAATAAAAATGGTATTAGCATTAACAAACATATTAATAAATGTTCCCCGTCGACCAACACGAATGTGTAAGAGTTTTGTCAGTAACCAGGCGACTAGATAACCGATGGCAAATGAGATGATGACAAATATCAATGACCCCGACAGTGCAATAAGCTTTGCACGAGTCAAATTGTTGAGGACACCAACAAAAATATTGAGTGGTAGCGCCACTTTCATAATTAAGAATTCGATATCATGTTTAAAAGAATCATGGAATTTTTGACCATGCCGCAAGAAGTATCCTAAGGCAATAACAAAAATGATTTCGATAACTGATGATACTGAGGTGATAAAGGCAGACATAATTACTCCTTGGATTTAGTATTTTGGTGACCATTGCGCAGCATGAACGGCAGCGGGGATGTCAGGTAAATCGACTTGGTTCAAACCTTCCGCAACTGCTGCTTGAGCAACCGCAATCGCAACGCGTTCAGACATCTCAGCAAGACGTGAAACAGGTGGTAAAACAGGTGCACCAGCTACACTCACATCGACCATGCCACCTAATGCATGGGCAGCTGCCGAAATCATACCGTCAGATAGAATTTTAGCTTTTGCGACAATCGTACCCAATCCCAGACCTGGATAAACTAACATGTTATTGGCCTGACCGATTTCGTAAGTAATCCCGTTAATTGTCAATGGCTCAACTGGAACCCCGGTTGCGACTAATGCGTGACCATTTGACCAATTGATAATATCATTGGGCATTGCTTCATGAAGTTTGGTTGGATTTGACAGTGGGAAAATCTTTGGATAGGTTGCATTGGCGGTCATCGTTTCCACCACTTCTTTGGTAAATGACCCAGGGTTAGTTGAAGTACCAACTAATACAGTTGGTTTAACAGCTTTTACGACCGCTAGCAGATTTGTGAGGGCTTCGGGGTGCTCAAATTCATTGCGTTGACGAGCAAAAGGTTTTTGTTCAGGTGTTAAGGTTGGATCGTCATCAAAGAGTAAACCTTGCTTGTCCACCATATAGAATCGACGGCGGGCGTCTGTTTCAGACATACCTTGTTGCATAAATTCTGCCATGACCCGATTTGCAATTCCAGTTCCAGCTGAACCAGCACCGTATGTGAGATAAATTTGATCTTGAATGTTTTCATGGGTAATAGCCAAAGCGCCAAGGACAGCTGAAGTTACCACGATGCCAGTACCTTGAATATCATCATTGAAAGTTGGCCAATTATCTTTGTATTTATTTAGAATCTTTGTTGCTGTTGCACGCCCAAAATCTTCAAAATGTAAATACATGTCGGGGAATTTTTGTTGAGCGGTAGTGACGAAGGTGTCAATGAACGCGTCGTATTGGTCGCCAACAATCCGTTGATGACGATTACCTAGGTACAAAGGATCGGCTAATAGTGTTTGTCGATTTGTACCGGCATCGATTGAGACTGGCAAGACCGTTGCTGGGTCGATACCAGCTGCAGCAGTGTAAACCATCAATTTTCCGACAGCGATATCAACACCTTGTACACCCCAATCACCAATACCAAGAATACCTTCAGCATCAGTGACAACCATTAAGCGAATATCACGCCCGTCAGCAGCATTTTCAAGCGTTGCCGCAATATCCTCGGGATGATTAATATCTAAGAAGGCAGCATTTTGTGGATTGATAAATAATGCCGAGTAATTTTCGATGCTGTCGGCAATGGTTGGGTCATAGACGACTGGCATAAAGTCGGCAACATGTTGGTCGACAAGATAATAAAATAACGTCCGATTTTCATTAAACAATTGTGATAAGAAAAGGCGCTTATCTAAGTCAGTTGGCTTAGTTTGATACTGATTGTATGCTTGTTCTGCCTGTTCATCAATTGTCTGCACAGTTGCAGGGAGTAGACCAGTTAGGCCTAATTCACGACGTTCTGCTAAGGTAAAGGCAGTCCCCTTATTCAAAAAGGGGTTGTTTAGAAGGGTTTGTCCACGCATATTGTTTCTCCTTGATTAATGCTATTTTTTAAATTCATTTATATTGTACTTTCCATAAAAAAACATAGTCAAACCTATGTGTTATAATAAAAAATATTTATATGAGCCATTATGATACCTGAAATGGGGACGAAATGAATTTAAAAGATTTAGAATATTTTCAAGCGTTAGAGACGTACCATAGCTTAACGGCAGTCGCGGAAAAATTTAAGGTGTCGCAACCAACCATTTCGTATGCTTTGAAACGTCTCGAGACCGAATTTGGTGAGGCATTAATTGAACGTGACCAATCGCATAAGACAACTTTTGTGACGGCAGCTGGTGAAATTGTTTTAAAGTCTGCACAGCGTATTAATCGCGAGTGGCAGTATGCACATGCAGAAGTTAAATTACATCAACAATCAAAAATGCGGATTGGCTTGCCACCAATTATCGGTACTTATTATTTTTCAAAAATTGCCCAAAAGTTAGTGCCGGCCAATTTACTTGGTAATATCGAAACGGTTGAATTTGGTAGTGATGAATTATTACAACAATTACGATTGGGTGCCCTTGATTTTGGAATTGTGGCTGCCACACAACCAGTCGATTTAGCAGGTATTCGGCAGTATGAACTGGCACACTATGACTTCGTGTTAATTGAAGCAAATAATCAACACACACCGGCGGTCACCTTTGAATCCTTGGCAAATCAACCATTTGTAGTGCATTCACGCGGCTATTTGCATGACGAGGTATTTCGGCGACTATCAGCTGAAAATAGTGTTTATCCACCAGTCGCCTATCAAACGCCGAATGTTGAAGTGCTAAAAAATATGGTACGGTCAGGCATTGGTATGGGGTTTATCACCGAACTTGCTTTGCAGAATCATGATCAAGATTTGCGGGTTGTTCATCTTTTGGATGATCAGTTACCCAAGTTTCGGATTTATTTTTTGGTTCGAGAAACATTGCCGTTGACTAACTGGCAGAATCAAATCATTGATATTTTTAAAAGTGAAGTGACAACGTTAAATTCGTAATTGGATTGGGATTAATTAAAAGAACAATATTACGCCAAAGCATGTGATTATGAGGTATACTTAGGGCATGGAAAATATTACATCGATTCAAAATAACCGGGTGAAAGCCTGGACCAAGTTACAGACAAAAAAAGGTCGTCAAGTGAGCCAAACTTACTTAATTGATGGTTGGCATCTTGTACAAGAAGCAATCAATCATGGTGGCAAGTTACATGCAATCATGGCGACCCAAGCACAGTATGATTTGCATCAGGCTGAATTACCATTAGGTGTTCCAGTGTTTTTTATCTATGACGATATTGCTAAAAAATTATCTGATTTGGTAACACCACAAGGTATCTTTGCGGAAGTCTCACTGCCAACTGCTAACCGTGCACCACAGTATATTCACGATGGTGCATGGTTGTTCTTAGATGCAATTCAAGACCCAGGAAATGTTGGTACAATGGTCAGAACGGCTGATGCTGCTGGCTTTACCGGTGTTGTATTTGGCGCAGGTTCGGTTGACCCCTTTGCGCCTAAAGCGATTCGTGCGATGCAAGGTTCTCAATTTCACGTTCAAATTGCTTCAGGTGATTTGAAAGAATGGATTACTGAGTTTAAGCGGAATGAATTTGTGGTTTATGGTACGCAATTGGATCCTGAGGCAGTTGATTTGTTTACGATTCAACCACAAACGCAATTTGCTTTGGTTATGGGCAATGAAGGTCAAGGTATGTCAACTGAACTGGCCCAAATGACATCACAAAATCTCTATATTCCTTTAGCGGGCCATGCAGAATCTTTGAATGTGGGTGTTGCAGCTGGAATTGCAATGTTTGCATTACGACAACGTTAAGCGCTATAAGAATCAAATCATGATGGAGGGTGATGATATGTATGACAATTGGCAAAATGATCAAATATATCGGGACATTGTTGACGATTTGTTAGCCCATCCTGAGGTACAGGAATTGGCCAATTATACGCAGCATCATTATTCCGATCGTTTGACGCATTCAATTGATGTGTCATATCGGAGTTATCAGCTTGGGTTACGTTTGGGGTTAAATGCCACAGCCTTGGCACGCGCTGGTATCGTGCATGATTTATTCTATTATGATTGGCGTGAGACGAAGTTTGAATTAGGATCACATGCTTTTATTCATCCGCGGGTGAGTTTAAGAAATGCTGAAAAGATTACGCCACTGTCAGAAATGGAAAAAGACATTATCTTAAAGCATATGTGGGGCTCTACCTGGGCGATGCCACATTATTGGGAAAGTTTGTTGTTGAATTTAGTTGATGATTGGACAGCTATTACAGATTTTTTCAATCCGGTTAAAGATCACCTTAGGACTTTAAAAACATTGCGAAAGATAAAATATTAATAGTAAAGCGTTCTAATGGATTTAGAACGCTTTTTGAGTGGTTAAAATTTGAAAAACATTAGGATTGGCGTATAGTTGAAGTGGCATAAAAGGGGGAAATGAGAATGACAGTTAGTAATCGAACAAGGCAGATATTCGTTGTTATTTTATTAGCCACGAGCTTTATCTTTTCAATTAGTCAATCAGCAATGACAACGCTATATCCAATGATGAGTCGACAATTTGAGCTCCCAGTCAGTACGATCCAGTGGTTGACGACGGGGCTGATGTTAACAATGACCATCATGATGCCGCTAAGTCCATGGCTTTTACGTCGTGTGGCATTTAAGTGGTTATTATTAAGTCTACAGGCAATTTTTATAATTGGTACTGTATTGGCGTTGATTGCGCCTAATTTCATGTGGGTAATGGTTGGCCGTATTTTAGAAGGGGTGGCAGTTGGGATTTTATTTCCAAGTTTTCAAAGTGTGATATTGATGATGACACCAGAAACAGTTCGAGGAACAGCGATGGGTTGGGTTGGTTTAGTAATGGGCAGTGCCCTAGCTGTGGGACCAATTGTTTCAGGGGTAATTAGTCAATTTTTTGCATGGCGAGCAGTTTTTGGTTTCTTTTTGGGATTATTAGCACTATTGCTGATTTTAACGTGGCGTTATGGGCAATCATTGGTTCCTTTGAGACCCAATGCTTTAGATTGTCGTTCGATTGTTGGTTTAGTGGGCATTGCAGCACTTTTGTACGCACTACAGGCACTCGGTCAAATCGGCATTAATTGGCAATTAGGCATTATTTTATTGATTGGCTGTGTTTTAAGTGGCGATTTTATCTGGCGACAGTATCATTTAAAACGACCCTTATTGGATTTGTCGCTCCTACGGTATCGTCAATTTAGACAAGGCTTATTATTAAATAATAGTGCATATATTGCTTTAATTGTGATGACAGTCTTGATGCCGTTATATTTTCAAAATGTGTTGCAATTAGCACCATTTTGGTCAGGATTGTTAATGGTACCTGCGGCAGTAACCCTAAGCGTTTTAAACCATTATGCTGGTCGACTATTAGATCGACAGGGCGTTAGAATCGTTATGCGGATTGGGGCTTGTTGTATTGTATTTGGTTTTGTCGGCTTGAGTATTACCTTTTATGAGCATCTGATTATTTTGGCAGTTATTTTTTCAATCTTTGCTGAAGCTGGCAATGCCTTCATGATGATGCCAGCAATGACTTTTGCGAGCGATAGTTTAACCGATCAACGCATGCCAGATGGGACGGCGATTATTACTACTGGTCGCCAGATTGCTGGGGTTATCGGTGTTTTGTTAGCAACGACTTTAATTGAAACAAATGGGATCGGTTTGTCCGGGACATTTATCTGTTTTTCAGCTTTGGCAGTGATAATGTTGGGAATGGTTTGGCGATTAGTTTAATGAGTCGAAATGGCAATAAATTTAAAGTTTGAAAAGTGGTATAATTGGTACTTCATTTAATTATTTTAACGAATTGGTCACAATTACAGCGTATATTAAGTATATAATTATAAGTATTAAATAGAAGAATTTATATCGAGAAGTCTGAGGAAGTTATTATGCCAACTAGTCAAAGTACTACTGCAGAACCAATCTGCGAAAAATTTGTTGCAACGTTTGATGTTTTAGGACGTAAATGGAATGGCCTAATCATTGAAGTATTGTTAAAAGATGGGCCAAGTCGGTTTAAAGATTTAGCACAAGCGATTACACGATGCTCAGATCGTGTTTTGGTGGAGCGATTAAAAGAACTGGAAATGGCTGATTTAGTTGCTCGTAAAACGTTTGAGGATTCAGCTTTAATTATGTATGAATTGACAGAACGTGGCGAAGCAATGCGACCAATGATGACGGCCATTCATGAATGGTCAGATAAATATAATGGTGGCAACACCTGTAATGAAGCGATGTAATATCGACCTCATATCATATGAAATATGCGGTGTCAGTAAAAAGCATGCCCTTTTTTAATAAAAGAAAGGCATGCTTTTGTTATACTAAGCAAAAAATATGATAGGAACGATGAGAATGGCTAATTTAACATTGACAGAAGCGTTAAATCAATATGTGAAGGACCCAAGGCCAGAAACAGAAACTTTGTTAATTGATCAATTTGTTGGGAGTACGCTGTTGATCCCAGCTGCAATTGGAAAAAATACGGGGCAGCAAAAAAACGGGCCGATGCTTGAGCAACGCATCGTGGACGTCCAGTATCAATTAGTTAAAAATGCAACCGGTCAACAATTATTTCCAGTTTTTTCAAACCGGCAAGCATACAATCAATGGCAGGCAAAATCCCGGATTGAGGGTCAAACACCATTAGCTATTAGTATTGAAGAAATCTGGTCACTCTTGCAACAAGCAAGTCGCGTCAGTGGTGTCGTCATTGATATGATGACGGTTAATCTTGTATTAGACCAACGCAATGTTGCTTATTTGACGCAACAGCTGGCAAACTTGAAACAATTATCGCAGTTCAAAATGCGTCAACGATTAGATATAAAAGAGTCATTTATTGAAACCGTCCAGAGGGAATTAGCAGAGAAAATGCCATTTATTCAAACCCTTTGGGCTTTGAAGTTGGGTGACACACAACAAAATGTTTATGTTGTGGCTGTTTTTCCGGGACAAGATATCTCTACAAGCATCGAAAAAATCATGCTATGGCTGCAATCAAAAGATGCTTACCCTAAGTTTGATCGGATAATAACCGTTGGTGAATTGGATTATACCAAGGTGGCACAATTTAAGCCGCTTTATAACGCCAAAAATTAGCACGGATTCTAATTGGTATTGGCAGATATATCCTGATTTTCATGATAAAATGAAGTAACTATTATAAAGTGAAATTATAAAAGAAAAGAGATAACCGATGGCAAATGAGCAACAATTTAATAATGACACCTTAATTTCAGCCCTTGCTAATTTTAAAGCAGACCAATCACAAGCTAATCAACAGGCGTTTGAATTAGCTTTGTTGCAGGCAAGTTTTTTGGTGCCGGTCCAGATTCCTGATGAAACAAAGATCGATGAACAAGGTGGGATTGCTGTTGAATCAGGTGAAGAAATTCGTTTGTTGACATTTATGGATAATGATCAACAACAAGTTTTCCCTGTCTTTACTGACGAGAAGAACTTTCAAGCTAATCCAGATGGTTGGGCTGAGGATACACGAGTGATTACAATTCCCTTCGGCGATTTTATGACCATGTTCGAAAAGGATGAGGCCTTGGGTGCCCTTGCAATGAACCCCTTTAACGAAGATGAGGGGATGCCAATTTCGCGTCAAAATATGACGTATTTGGCGCAAGCGTATACTCAAATTGAGTCAGGAGAAGCAAAAGTTGAGGCTGAGCGTCAAGAGGCCCAAGAATTAACAATGGAAATTACTGTACCTGAAGATGTCCCAACTCCATTGCAGTACGAATTAATCGGGATTGCAGATGATGCAATGGGCAAAATCACCGAGATGTATTTGCTATGGTTAACGGAACAGCAAAGCCAAGCTGGTCGTTTTTTCCTAGTTATCGACGGACCAGACGTGGAACAGTTGAATGATTTTGTTCCTGTCTTTCGAAATGCATTAAAAAAAGTCTTGGGTGAACAAGTTACGCCTGAGGTCGTGCCGATGGCAAGGCTTGACGGCGTCGACTTATCTGAATTCAAGACTTTCTATGCGCGCAATATCTAATTAAGTTGACCCATTAGCGCGAATCGGCGGTATTGGGCGCTTTTTTGTTACTTGTGATTTTGCTTAGTTAGTTGATAGCGATATTGGATTTAGAATCAAGTGGTAATTTAGTTACTGTAAATGCTAGAGGTTGATTAGAAAATAATATGACAGAAATAAAACAGACAGATTTAATAATTATTGGTGGCGGTCCGGTGGGCATGTTTGCCGCTTTTTATGCTGGCTTAAGGGAACTTGATGTGACCTTGATTGAAAGCCTAAAAACATTAGGAGGGCAGACAGCCAATCTATATCCGCAAAAACAGATTTTGGATATTCCAGGTTTTTTAGCCATTACTGGTCAAGATTTAATCTCACAGTTATCAGCCCAAATGAATCAGTTTCAGCAAAATATTATGCTGGAAACAACAGTTATCGATGTTGCGACAAATGATCAAGGGTTTTTGATTACCACTGATCATCAGGAGCAACTTCAAGCCAAGGCGATTTTGATTGCCACTGGTAAGGGCGCTTTTAATCCACGCCGATTAGCACCTGAAATTGAACAGGATTTTGAAGGCCAAGGGTTGAACTATTTTGTCAGTGATTTGAACGATTTTCAAGATAAGCGTGTTTTGGTTGCAGGTGGTGGTGATTCAGCTGTCGATTTAGCTTTGTTGCTCAATACCGTTGCAAGTGAAGTGCATATTCTACATCGTCGCGAACAATTCCGAGCCATGGAACATGCCGTCACCGCATTGAATCAATCAACGGTGCAACAAGAAACGCCGTATCAAATTAGCGAATTAACCCGTAATCCAGCAGGTGATTTTAAAGTCACCTTGTCGATGCCTCGTGCACAAGCTATTAAAACCATTGAGGTTGATGAATTGGTAATCAGCTATGGCTTTTTGTCGGAAAATAAAATTGTTTCTAGCTGGCAGATTCAACCTGAAAGTATGCGCCAAAAATTCGTTGTGGATCAAACGATGCAGACAACGATACCTGGCGTATATGCGGTTGGTGATATTGCGGGGTATCCTAATAAAGCTGAATTAATTGCGACTGGATTTGGCGAGGTACCAGTGGCAATTAACACAATGATTGCCAATCAATTCCCCACGCATCAAGGTGTTGTCCATTCATCAGGCTTAACCATTAAAGATGGTAAGATTGAAGGGTGAAACAGCTCGGATCGATGACTAAAATCAAGGTGTGCGAAGTTTATTTCCGCAAGTGCTTTTAAATTTGCTATAATGTTCACATAACATAATTTATAAAAGAGGTATTTATCAATGGCTAAGTTAGTTTTGATTCGTCATGGTCAATCAGAGTGGAACGCATTGAATTTATTTAATGGTTGGGTTGATACTAAGTTGTCTGACAAGGGTGTTGCTCAGGCTAAGACAGCAGGAGACTTGTTGGCAAAGGAAGGTATCCAATTCGATCAAGCGTACACATCAGTGTTGACTCGTGCGATTACGACATTGCACTACGCTTTAGAAGAAGCTGGACAATTATTTATTCCTGAAGCCAAGTCATGGCGGCTAAACGAACGTCATTATGGTGCATTGCAAGGATTGAATAAGGCAGACGCTGCTGCTAAATACGGTGATGAGCAAGTTCATCAATGGCGTCGTTCATATGACGTTTTGCCTCCTCTTTTGACGGAACAAACTGAAACCGTTGAAGTTTTGGGAAAGACATACCCTGCATTTGACCGCCGTTATGCAGATGTACCTGAAGGACAATTGCCATTTGGTGAAAATCTTAAGGTTACTTTGGAACGCGTGTTGCCATTCTGGGAATCAAATATTTCAAAGGATTTAAAGGCTGGTAAGAACGTTGTAATTGCCGCTCATGGTAATTCTTTGCGGGCATTGGTAAAACACATTGAAAATATCTCTGATGATGATATTTTGGGCGTTGAAATCGCAAATGGTCAACCATTGGTATACGATTTGGACGCTAATTTAAATGTTATTTCAAAGAAAACATTAACAACTGAAGCATAATAAAATAGTATGGCCTGGTGGGTTGGATTAGTTATCAACCGACTAGGCTTTTTTTGCACCTAAGAGCTGATTTGAAAAAAATTTATCTTTGAATTTAGACCTACCTGCAGGGTTAACTAATTAATGCGTGCAAAATACTTTTTGGACAATAGATAAACTAAAAATGTATTAATTTAGATTTGGGCTCACAATTCTAAGCGTGAACTCCCAAAAATAAAAGCCGGTCACAGCTTGAGCCGGTGATAAAAGCGTTAACTGGATGGTTGAAAAGTCCATTTGTAACGCGTAAGGTAATAAGTGGAAAAGCGAGTCGTATTCGGGTTAGTCGGTATCTTAGCGACCGGCAAATAATAGGGAGACAGGGATGCAAGTTACAGTTTTGTCAACATCAGATGTACATGGGTATATTTTAGCTGATGATTTCCGGCGGCCATTGAGAAATGATGCCCTTGGGTTATCACGTGCAGCATCAGTGATTCAAGAAATCAAGCAGCGTGCGTTAACGGATGAAGTCGTGATGACCATTGAGAATGGTGATTTTATTCAAGGGTCACCACTGACGAATTTCATTGAACAGTCAGCACAGACAGAAATTCACCGTTTTGAAGATTTGGCGAACACGATTGATTATGACGTGCGAATTTTAGGTAATCATGAATTCAATTATGGACGTGACTATTTAGAGCGGGCAGTGTCGCCTGATAAATTGTTGAATGCGAATGTCCTAGATACGAAAACTGACGAACCATTTATTGGCAAACCATATGCCATTTTTGAAAAAAAGGGGCTGAAAATTGGTGTGATTGGCCTCACGACAAAATATGTACCACATTGGGAACAACCTGAACATCTGGAGGGGTTGACTTTTAAAGATCCGGTTCAAGTTGCAAAAAACTATATTGCGCAAATTAGACCAATGGTGGATGTACTGATTTTAGCCTATCATGGCGGTTTTGCAGAAGACCTCGAAACTGGGCAGACATTGGAGCGGGTAACCGGCGAAAATCAAGGCGTTCAGTTGCTTCAACTATCTGGTGTTGATGCTTTAGTGACTGGTCATCAGCATCGAGAAATTGCTACCGTGGTGCACGGTGTACCAACGACGCAACCAGGTTATCGTGCCAGCCATGTGGGTGTGATGACACTTACGCTGAATGAACAAGATCAAATCAAAACGACAACTGCAAAATTAATTCCGACGGCAACTTATCCAGAATCACCAGCCATTGTTGATTTGATCCACCCTTTGCAAATGCAATTGAATCATTGGTTAGATGAGCCGATGGGGACGGTTGGTGATAATATGCGCATTAAAAGCCATAAACTGGCGCGGTTGAAAAACCATCCATTTATTGAATTGGTTAATCGTGCGCAAATGGCTGCAACAGGTACTAAGATTGCAAATACAGCGTTATTTAATGATGAAGTTCGTGGTTTGAATCGAATTGTCACGAGACGCGACATTATGACTAATTATATTTACCCCAATACTGTGGTTGTTGAGAAGCTGACGGGTCAAGATATTAAAGACGCTTTAGAAGTAAATGCACGTTATTTTGAATTAAATGCTGCAAAGGAATTAGTGATTAATCCGCTTTTTATACATCCTAAAATGCAACATTATAATTATGATGTTTGGAGTGGTATTGATTATACGTTTGATTTTAGTCGGCCAATGAACCATCGTGTGGTAGCTATTTCGATTGCCGGGCAACCACTTGATTTGACTGCGGAATATGAAGTCGCAATGAATAATTATCGTGCGGGTGGTGCTGGAAACTTCCCGATGTTTTCAATGGATAAAGTTGTCCGTGAATTACCGATTGAAACTGCTGAATTAATTGGTCAATTTATTGCTGAGCACCCAGCGATTGAAATTGAGCAACCGACGAATTTGACAACCCTCGGGTATCGAGCAGTCACAGACGAATAGCCAAATGGTAATTTGAGATGGACGTTGTATTTGATGCTACGATAGATCGATACAGGGGTTGGTCACTCCAGTGATTGTGCGTTTAATTCGTTTGGAATTACAGCGTTCTCATTTGAAATGAAAGTCACATTGGTGCGGCCATGTGCCTGAAAACCAATGAACTAATTGTGATTGGTTGGTTGAATCGTGATACAAGAAACTAATTGTCTGTGTTTGAAAGTGGCAGTTAGTTTTTTTAATTGCGTGATTAAAAATAAGGCAAATGTGAGAATGAGGCGCAAGATGTGTGTCGTTGGATGGGTGAAGAGTAAATTGTCCGGTTGGATAGTATATACTGGAATAAGAAGTGATGAGGGGGGGATGAATAATGGTTAAATTAGATGGTGAAAAAATTGGGTATCAGGTTGAAAATCGACACATTCTCAATGATATGACATTTAGTTATACAAGTGGTGATTGGATTACAATTATTGGGCCGTCGGGTAGTGGTAAAAGTACACTATTGAAAATTATTGCTGGGTTGACGGTGGCTACAACGGGTCAAATTAAATTAGACAATGTTATGGCGACAGATTATCCAATCAGTGATTATCGCCAACAGGTGTCTTATGCGACGCAATCAGCACAGTTATTTGGTAATACGGTTCGGGATAATCTGAATTTACCATATCAAGTGCGCCAGTTGGTACCTGATGAGCTGGTCCAAAAGCAGGGGCTGTCATCAATGGCGTTACCAGAAAATTATCTTGACCAAGAAATTTCGCAATTATCGGGTGGTGAGCGTCAACGGGTTGGTGTCTTGAGAAACTTATTGTTTCCACCGAAAGTGTTATTGCTTGATGAAATATCGACGGGGCTTGATGCCGAAACGAAAGCTATTATTTGGCAAAAGATCGATCGGGTGCACGCTCAAAATCACGGGATTGTTTTGTCGGTCACACATGATGAAAGTGAAATTTTAAAGGCGACACATAAACTTGAATTAGCCACAATGAAAGAGGAGGCAGATTCATGAATTCGCAAATTAATGTTAATAATTGGTCGTTAGCTTTGGCATTTAGTTTGGTGTTGATTTCGCTCGGGATTAGTTATCGACAACAGCTAAAACTTGAAAAAGAGACGATTATTTCAGTGCTACGCGCCGTGGTACAGCTGATTATTGTTGGTTTTTTGTTGAAATTTATTTTCAATGTCAATTCAATGGTATTAACTATCGCGATGCAACTATTTATTGTTTATAATGCAGCCCGCAATGGTAAAAAAAGGAGTCAAGGGATTCCGGGCGCCTTCGTCATTTCGTGGTGGGGCTTGTTACTTTCAACAACAGTGACAATGGGTATCTTAGTTGGTACCGGAGTGATTAAATTTGTACCGTTCCAAGTGATTCCGGTGACGGGTATGGTCGCCGGTAATTCCATGACGGCGGTTGGTTTAGTTTATCGCAGTTTGAATCAACAATTTAAGGATCAAAGTCAGCAAGTATTTGAAAAATTAGCTTTGGGTGCCACACCAAAATTAGCGGCAGGTGAGATTGTTCGTGAAGCTATCCGAACAGGCATGCAACCAACAATTGATTCGGTCAGAACGTATGGGTTGGTGTCATTGCCAGGCATGATGTCTGGTTTAATTATGGCTGGTGTTGATCCAATTCGAGCGATTAAATATCAAATTATGGTTGTTTTCATGTTGCTCTCGGCAACCGGGATTGCATCAGTTTTTGCTAGCTTTGTGGCATACAAACGATTTTTCAATCAACGTTGGATTTTACAATTACCACATTCAAAAGGTTGAGCCATGATTTTTTTGACGTATATGAGTGAACGGTGGTTATGCGTTTGCTATTTTTAATGGTGTTTATAGTCCGTTGTGGCATGGTTCCAGAGGCGCAAAAATGATGCATAAAATCTTCAATTTTTTTGTGGATTGGTATGCTAAAATGAGAGCAATTATAGATTTAGTGGAGTATTGGTTATGGATGATAAGCTGGCATTAATTGAAACCTTGCGTCAGTTGACCGATGCATTGACTAGATTGTCTGGACGGCGATTACGTTTACGAGCTGAACGGCGCATGCGTCTAGCAACGATTAAAACACGGCGTGTATTGATTGTTGCACTTTGTATGATATTGGTGACGCTTGCAATTTCATGTTTGCTGGTTCCAAAATGGCCATTAGAGTTGATTTGGCCGGTATTAACTGGTTTGGTATTAGTTTTAATGGGACTTTTAATGCGCTTGCGCTTTTTAATTAAGATGCCTGCCGATAAGTTGCTGCGTCAAAAAAATGTGACCAAACAACTAGTCGATTTAAATCGGCTATTGGGGCAAACTGAAGTCGAAATTAGTGCATTATTGGCGAGTGATGTTTGGCAAGATTTTGATGCCTTACCTGGAGAAGTGTTGGAGACTGAATGGTTGATGAAGGCAGAAGAGCTGATTGAGTCTGATCAAACACTGACTTGGTCAGAAATTGGACAACAATTATTAGTTAAAAAAGAACTACAAAGGCGACGACGTAATCCACGTGTTGTGATTGAATGGCATCGAGAATATGGGTTGCCATTTCCAAAAAAGTCAGCGAATCAGGCAACACAGCAAGAAAAGAGGATGACATTATGAAAATAGTGGTACTTGGTGGCTCAAATGCTGGTTTTGCGGCGGTCAATGCATTTCGCCAGCTCAATCAACAAGATGAAGTGGTGATTATCGAGAAGCAGACAATCGTGGCACCGTTTATTTCAGCAGGGATTCGGATGGCTTTAGATGGTCAACTGGATGATGCTAGTCAGCTTAGTTTTGATCGCTTTCAAGGTCAACCCAATACGATATATCGTCAGGGATGTATCGTTGAACGAATTGATGTGAAGAATAAAAAAGTTTACGTGCGGCAAGGTGATTCAGGTCAATCATTGGTCGAAACTTTTGATAAACTTATTTATGCCCTTGGTTCATCTCCAAAAGTCCCCTCGTTTGTCGGGTCTGATCTCAATCAAGTCGTTTTTGTGAAGGATAAACAAGATGCAGCCGAAATCAATCAATTAACCCGTCGGGGGATAGTTCAAAAAAAGGCGTTGGTTTATGGTGGTGGTCCAGTGAGTGTCGAGCTAGCGGAAGCGCTGCAACGACGAGGCGTTGCTGTCACGTTTGTGACGTATGCCGAACAAATGATGACAAAATATTTCGATGAACCGCTGCGATTAAATTTGGAACGCCTAATGCGAGACAACGGCATTAAAATTAAAACCAATGTTGAAGTGGTTTCTGTAGACCGGCATGGCAAACAAATCATGGTGCACTTTAGTGATGGCCAGGAGGAACTATACAATGTCATGGCGATTGCTGCGGGATTACAACCAAATACAGCAATGTTATCAGGACAGGTTGAAATGGATCGCTATGGCGCTGCTTTGGTCAATGATGTCATGCAATCGAGTCAATCGGATGTCTATGTGGTTGGCGATGCAGGTGTCATCCAATCTGACTTTGGTCGATATGCCCCTCTGCTGTCCACTGCAATTAAAATGGGGAAAGTCGCTGGCTACCAATTAGCTGGTATTTCTGATATTAAATTGAAACCTCATTTAATCACAATGGGGTTTGAAGTATTTGGTCGGATGTATAGTAAAACCGGACAGACATTAAAACAACTACAACAAGCAAATTTACCCCATAGTAAAGTATTAACGCTACAAGCGCAGTCCACGATTAATCAAGTGGGGAGTCAAAAGACGGTTAAGCTTGGTATTGTCTTTGATTTGAAATCGGGACGCATTTATGGTGCCCAAATTGCATCAGATGATATAGCAACGACTGAACTGATTAATGTCTTTAGCCAGGTTATTACAGAACAATCGACTGTGACCGAATTAGCAGTCTATGAAACTTTTTTTGAGGCTGAGATGAATTTACCATATGCGTTGATTAATCGCATTGGTGAATTGGCAATGCTTGAACAAGAAAAATATTTAACCGATTCAGCGTTGGTGAGTGAGGAATTGATATCAGAATATATTGATTAGATAATGATTGAAGCGACGGCATGCCGTCGCTTTTTTATGACGTTTAAAAGATGGTACCAAATGCTTAAGGTTCATTAGAGTTTGTTTTAGGTTTTGTCCAAGATTTAGGACATAAACTAAATGTATTAAAAGTAATAGGAGAAAGACCAATGAATTTTTTTAAACGAGCGTGGATTACTTTATGGGCCCGCAAAGGTCGAACGGCATTGCTTATAATCACCTCAAGCGTGATCTTAGTCTTTGTCATGGCTGGATTAATCATTCAAAATGCAGCATTGACTTCCGCTAAGAGTGCATCAGATGCTGTTGGATCGACTGTGACACTAACGGCAAATCGGGATAAAATGTTTGCCAAAATGCGGTCGCAATCAGATTCGAGCGATACCAAACCAACGATGACAATACCGACAACTTCGGAAACTAAGGTTAAAAAGATTGCCGCCCTTTCTAATGTGCAGACCTATAACATTACTAACAGTGTGTCAGTTAATGCAAGTGGGTTTAAGGCTGTCACAACGACAAGTAGTAGTGAGCAGAATAAATTTGGCGGTGGTGTTGGTAATCCGGATCAGGTATCAACAACGGGAGATATCACGATTAGTGGTACGAGTACCACCGCTGCTTTGGAAAGCTTTAAGACATCACAGGCTAAAATGACATCTGGCCGTGGGTTAAAGACTTCTGATCTCAATACCAATCATATTGTGATTGAAAATGAATTAGCGTTGGCTAACGGATTAAAAGTTGGCGATACAATTAAAATCACAAATAGTACCGATGCAACAAAAATTACCAGTTTAAAAATTGTCGGAATTTATAAACAGTCAACTACCGAAACTGGGATGCAAAGAAATGATCCAGCCAATGTCATTTATGGCGCCTACACATTAGTGAATACAATAGCTGGTACTGAAAACCAGGTGAGTCAAGTAACCTTTAACATGGCGGAACCAGCCAAAACGGCGACTTTTGTCAAAACAGCTAAAAAAATCTTAAATGATAGTCAAATGAGTCTAACAAGCGATGCAGCGGACTATCAACGGGCTGCTAAAAATATGAAGGCTGTGGCTTCATTAGCCTCAAAAATTATTTGGGTCGTCGCTATTGCAGGCGCACTTATTTTGGGCTTGATTATTTTGTTGACGACACGTGAGCGCCGCCGAGAAATTGGTATCTTGGTATCACTTGGTGAGTCTAAGTTTAAGGTAATGGCACAATTATTCACTGAACTCTTGATTGTGTTATTTGTGGCACTAGGGATTGCCACAGCGACCGGTACAACGGTTTCAAATATGGTGGGGCAATCATTAGTGACCCAACAGCAACAGACAACCCAACAGAGTGGGCAAGGTGGTATGCCTGGTGGTGGAAATAAGCCGTCAGGTGCACCAACAAATGGTGGTTCTGCACCGAGCGCAATGGGCAATCAGACCAAAAGTCAACAAACCAGTTCGCAACTTAAGAATACGTTATCAATTGGATCAATTCTGAAACTAGGTGCTGTAGCCATTTTGATTGCTTTGCTATCAGTCTTTGGTGGTAGTTTTATGATTTTAAGAATGCGGCCTAAACGTATCCTACAAAATGATTAATGTTGTGTAAATTAATGTTGAATAGTTAGTTAGTATGAAATCGATTGAGATGGAAAAAGGGTAAAAAATATGACATTAACAGTAGAAAAATTGACGCATTGGTATTCAGATTCGTCACAAAAATTATATGAGGATGTGAACCTAACGTTTGACGCCGGAAAATTTTATGCCATTGTTGGTGAATCGGGTTCAGGCAAGACAACTTTGTTATCATTTATTGCGGGGTTAGATGAGCCACGTGAAGGTCGAATTTTAGTTGATGGGATTGATGCAAAAAAAATTGGTTTGACGAGATATCGGCAACGCCATGTGGCGACGATTTTTCAAGCCTATAATTTGTTGAATACCATGACGGCCTATCAAAATATTGAGACAGCTCTGGCTATTACCCATTCAAAACATCAAAAAGATTCCAAATATATTCTCGCTGCATTAAGTCGGGTTGGCATTAATGCCAACCAAGCCCGCCAAAAAGTGCAAAAATTATCGGGTGGCGAACAGCAGCGGGTGGCAATCGTGAGAGCCTTATTGGTCGATGCACCAGTGGTCGTGGCAGATGAACCAACTGGTAATTTAGACCATGAAAATTCGCAAATCATTGTTGAATTATTTAAAGCCTTAGCGCATGAATACCATAAAACGGTAATCATGATTACACATGATGAAAAAGTTGCGCAACAAGCTGACGTCGAAATGAAATTACGTGCTAATCAATTTGAGGTGCAAACGGTTAACTAACAGATATAAAGGAAATGATGGCACACTGAAAATAGCCCCGAAAATATTAACTTTCGGGGCTATTTCGATGATAGTGACCTACATTGTCGATGAGACAAATGCAGCAACGACAGTCTCTAGGTGGATACCATGGGATCCCTTAACTAGCATTAAATCATTGGGTTTGAGTCGTAATTGTAAATCATGCATTAATGCTGATTTTTGATCAACTGGATAGTGATGAATATCGAGCGTGGGTGCGATTTCTTTTAGTCTTTTTTCAAGACACATCATTAAATCACCGACCAGATAAATGCCGTCAATTTTACTTGGGTCGATTGCCTCGGCCAAATCGGCGTGCATCTTGGGAGCAACATCACCGAGTTCCAGCATGTCTCCTAAAACTAGGAACCGTTGACCTGTTGTCGGTGTCGCCTGAAATGAAGTTAGCACAGCAGCCATGGCAGTTGGATTAGCATTGTAAACATCACTTAGAATTTGACCGCCAAAATTTGCTGATAACCATTCGGTACGATTGCTGGTGATGATTGTATGCTTTAGTGCCTCGGCAATTTGAGCATCATCGATCGCTAACAAATGACCGACTGAGATAGCGGCTAAAGCGTTGCTTACGTTGTAATTACCAGTTAGCGGAATCGTAAAGCGGGTTGTCGATTGATTCGTTGTAAAATTGGCGCTAGTTGTCATGAGGCTGATTTCAGAGGCAAATAACTGGTTTTCAGCATGTAAGCCAAAGGTGTTTGTTTTTAAGGTAGGGTTTGCGTTTGAACGCGTAATCAACAATGGTTCGTCACCATTATAGACGAGGGTGCCATCGGGTTTAAGCCCATTAATAATTTCCATTTTGCCATCAGCAATACGCTCACGGGTCTTGAAAAATTCAATATGGGCTTCACCAATCATAGTCAGGACGGCAATGTCTGGGGTAATCATTTTTGAAAGGAGATCTAAATCTCCAGGGTGATCCATACCAAGTTCAATTACTAATAATTCAGTATCTTGCGGCATTTTGAGAATTGTTGTTGGCACGCCAATTTCATTATTGAAGTTTGCCGGTGTTTTGACCGTGCGGTATTTTTTGGCCCCAATCGCAGCAATAAAATCTTTCGTTGTTGTCTTTCCGTTGGACCCAGAAATTGCAACGACTTGTGGTCCAACCAAACGCAAATAATGCACGGCTAATTGTTGAAATGCCTTTAGCGTGTCGTCAACCAAAATAGTCGGAAAATTTTGGGGTGGGTTAGGATGGTCTTTGCTCCAAAATGTGGCAGATGCACCATTATCGATGGCACCATTGATATAATTATGACCATCATTGCCCCATGTAATTGGCACAAAAAGTGTATTTTGAGTCGCTTGACGGCCGTCGAAAACAACCTTTGTAATTTCAGTATCTTGATTATTAATCAGAGTACCACCGACAATTTTGGCGATTTGTTGGATTGAATAATTCATAGTTAATTTGCTCCTGTAATCAGTTAATTCTATTTTATCAAAAATTAAGAGGCAATCGATGATGGAATTTGTCAAGGATTGATGCTATTGCGTATTTATTATACCTGTGCCGTGTTATCGGTTAAAGTTGTGTTGTTTAAGGTGGCCTTGATTGATGCTTAGTTTATTGTACTCAAATCGATATGCACCGAGAAAGTCGTTTGTTGTTAAATCAGTTTGAATCGCGAGAATTTAGGAAAATATGTCGGTTATTCTGCTATAATGAAAAGTAAATTTAAAAAAGATGATGAGACTTAAAGAGGTAAGGACACAGATGGCAAAAGAGATTGGAATTGATTTAGGAACCGCCAATGTATTGGTATTTGTGGAGGGAGAAGGCATTGTTTTGAATGAGCCTTCAGTCGTGGCAGTGGATGCCAAAACAGAGAAAGTACTGGCAGTCGGGACAGAAGCTTATCAAATGGTCGGTCGGACACCCGGTAACATTCGCGCCGTCCGACCATTAAAAGATGGCGTGATTTCTGATTTTGATATGACTGAAGCCATGTTGGCATATTTTATTAAAAAGTTAAACGTTAAGGGCATTCTTTCACGTCCAAACATCATGGTTGCAGCACCTACTAATATTACAGAAATTGAGCGCAAGGCGATTGTTCAAGCCGCTGAAAAAGTTGGTGGTGCCAAAGTGTTCTTAGAGTATGAACCAAAGGTTGCAGCCATTGGGGCAGGATTAAATATTTTCTCACCAATTGCCTCAATGGTGATTGATATGGGTGGGGGAACTTCTGATATCGCAGTCTTGTCCTTAGGCGATATTGTATCAGCGCGTTCGATTCGAATTGCTGGTGACAAATTAAATGCTGATATTGCTAATTTCACAAAACGTAAGCATGGCTTACAAATAGGTGAGCGGACGGCGGAACAGATTAAAATTACAATCGGGAATGCATTGCAAGTTGATGAACCAGAGGTAATGACGATTCGTGGGCGTGATACGTATGATGGTATGCCACAATCGGTTGAGATTAATTCAAACGAAATTGAAGCTGCTTTACGTGATTCATTACGACAGATTGTTTCAGCAGCGCATGATGTGTTAGCTGAAATTCAGCCTGAGCTTGCGGCAGATATTATTGATCGAGGAATCGTGCTGACCGGTGGGGGTGCGTTGCTGAAGAATATCGATCAATTGATTTCAAAAGAATTAGGGGTGCCAGTTTTGATTGCTGATCATCCACTTGATAATGTCGCACGCGGCGCAGGTGAACTATTAGAACACATGCATGACTAAAAAGGGAGATAAGTATGGCTATGCGTAAAAATAAGGCAATTGACGTTGAAATCAACGTGATTAGTCAAGGTGTAAGTGAAGTAAAAATTAATAAACATATCTTAGGGACAATCGATGAACGCGAAAACACGATTCGTGTACAGGTTGGTCAAAATAAGCAGCAAATTGTGAAAAATTTTGATGAAGGTGTTGAAATTTTGATTGCTGAATATAATTTGCATCATTAAAAAGGGGTTGTTAAACATGGTCAAACGTTTCTTTGGCGGCAAAGGCGAGATTGATTGGAGTATTATTTTTGTCGTACTGATGTTGGCCCTCATTGGCTTAGCATCCGTTTTTGTGGCAGCAAGTCATGATAGTAATACTGTTAGTCCCATTCGGATGGTCGTTATGCAAGGCGTTTGGTATGTATTGGGCATTATTGCGGTGGTGATTATTATGCAATTCGACTCAGAACGTCTTTGGCGCCTATCACCGTATATTTTTGGGCTAGGTATCTTCTTAATGCTGGCAGTGCTAGTTTTTTATAGTCGTTCGTACTACGATCAAACCGGTGGTAAGTCATGGTTTGCGATCGGTTCACTGACATTTCAGCCATCTGAAGTAATGAAACCGGCGTTTATCATGATGCTAGCGCGAGTCATTGCCTTACACAATCTTAAATTTGATGAACACAATTGGGCCAATGATAAAGTTCTCATTGGTAAAATCTTACTGGTTAGTGTACCAGTGCTCTTATTGGTGCTGATGCAACACGACTTTGGAACAATGTTAGTCTTTGTGGCGATCATTTTCGGGATGACATTGGTCTCTGGTATTTCTTGGAAAATATTAGGTCCCATCATCGGCGTGGTTGGGACATTAGGCGCGCTTGCCATTTCATTAGTGGCTAGTACCAATGGACGTGCCATTTTAGGTCATTTTGGCTTTAAGGCTTATCAGTTTGCTCGAATCGATGCATGGTTACACCCAGAGGGCGACACATCGAATTCAGCCTATCAGCTTTGGCACTCTATGACTGCGATTGGTTCGGGGGGGCTAACTGGGACAGGTTTTAATGTGTCACATGTGAGTGTGCCTGTCCGTGAGTCAGATATGATTTTTTCAGTAATTGGTGAGAATTTTGGTTTTGTTGGCTCACTATTATTATTGCTATTGTATTTCCTCTTAATTTATCGTATTTTTCAGGTTGTCATTGATACATCCAATCAGTTTTATGCCTATATTGCAGCTGGTGTGGTGATGATGTTGCTATTCCATATTTTTGAAAATATTGGGATGAGCATTGGTTTGGTACCGTTGACCGGTATTCCATTACCTTTTATCTCACAAGGTGGTTCAGCTTTGATTGGGAATATGTTAGGGGTGGGTCTAGTAATGTCGATGCGGTATCACAATAAGAAATACACATTGTCTGGGCAGGAAGGATTCGTATAATGTTGAATATTGGATTTATTGGTGCTGGAAATATGGCACAGGCTATGATCAAAGGTTGGTCACAACTAGATGAAGTTCATCAAGTTGTGTATGCACCACATTCTGGACAGTCAGTTGCAGAGAACATGCAGATTGATTTTGCGACAACGGCAGAAGCATTAGTTAAACAGAGTGATTTGATTGTTATCGCAACACCACCAACACATCTTGCTGCAGTGGCACAAGAGATTAACTCTGTTGTGACAGGTAAAGTCATTATTTCTATTTTAGGTGGTATTAGTCTAAGCACACTAATGACGCATTTTGATTCTAGTGATTTGTTGGTTCGTGCGCTACCGAATGTCAATGTTGCAGTCCAACAAGGCTACACAGCAATGGCGGTTAACCCCGCGGTTGATGATGAGGTGAAAGGCGCAGTCTTTGGCTTATTAACAGTGCTGGGTCGAGTCGATGAATTACCAGAGACCCAGTTTGGTGCGGTAAGTGCCCTTGCTGGGTCTGGTCCAGCCTTTGTGGCCGGCTTTGTGCAGGCAATGACTCAGGCTGGATTAGCGGCTGGCGTACAACCAGATATTGCTGAACAGTTAGCAGTTCAAACGGCACAGGGAACATTGGATAAAATGGTACATGAAAAGTTGACACCGATGGCGTTGGCAGAACAAGTCATGACACCAGGTGGGTCAACGGCCGCAGGTTGGGATGTATTACAAACCAAAGATATCACGGCATTGATGACGCAAGTTATCCAAGCGACAATGGCTAAAAACGCTGAGTTTGAATAATTAAATCAATTAATTCAAAAAAAGGGGTTGCAATCATTTGTGATTCTTGGTAAGATATTATTTGTTGTTAAGCGACAACGAATAATAATGGCCCATTGGTCAAGCGGTTAAGACTCCGGTTTTTCACACCGGCATCCAGGGTTCGACTCCCTGATGGGCTATCGTTTGAAAAGATATACTTCTTCGAAGTATATCTTTTTTTATCAATTAATTCGATGTTGAGTTATGGAAATTTAAATTAATATACGGCGAAATGATCGAAATCCTGAATGTTCGATCAACTTTACTGAGTGACGATTGATCAAAGGTAACGACTGCTTGAACGTTTGTGAGAATGCTGTTGTTGAACAATTTATCCGCCAGTATTTAGCTATATGATAAAAATTGATAGGTTAGTAAGGGTGAGAACAATTAACTAATGATTGATCAATAGTAGTTGTGAGAGCGGAAAGGTGTTGCACGTTTCAAGGTTATTGATTCATTTTTAAAATATCAACAGAGTAGGTTTATAATGAATTTGAATGCGGAATAAGCTATAATTATAAATGATATGATTATTTTTATGAGATAATTAATTATATCGATTTGGCATAAAAAAATTATAAATGAGACAAATGATGGAGGAATGAAAAGTGTATATTCTAATTGCGATTGGCGTCTTATTATTGTTAATAGCCGCGATTACGTATTATAAGACACGTGTGATTCGTTGGGTGTTTATTGTTATTGGATTAATTTTAGTGATTGCAAATGGTATTGGGTTAATTAAAGCGCAGAGCGGTCATTTTTTAATGCAGAAAAATGAGAAGGTGAGAACGCACCAAATCAGTGCCAAGTCGACGGTGGGCGACAAATCATTTATTGTAACGACAAAGGCTCAAGGCGGATCATTTGCGTATCATTATACAATTGATGGGAAGAGTTATCGAACAACGCCAAAGCATGGTACAACACGCATTAAAGTGGCTAAGACCCCAAAATTAGTTGAAAAGGCGACGTCTTATAGTGCGAATAATCTGTGGTCTAAGTTTATGCTGATTGGTTTACCAACATCAACGCCGGTCACATTCTCATATACTTTTGAATTGCCAAATAATTGGTATGTTGTTTCTGAAAATCAGAATCAGGAAATCCAAAAGATGGTCGATGCTTCAAAGGATGGCCTTGAGGACAAAATCAAAGAAAATGTGACCAAAGCTGTTGAAGATGCAGTGCAAGCTAATCCAGATTATTTGAATGATAAAAATGCACAAAAGCAAACGCAAGACGATATTGTCAAACAAGTGACTGGTGAAATTGATGATAAATTGGCAACTGATGTGGCGGCAAAGTTGAAAGAGTGGAATCTTGCCAAGTAAGTGCTGATTTGTTGGGTATAAAGGAATGAAAAAATGAAGTATAAATTCGAGTTGACCATTACAAGCTCGGCTATCAATACAAAAATTATTGATGAGAATGGCAATGCCAAATTACAAGAGCGACGGTTTTCGGATGATACACGGGCTCATTTACAAAGTTTGGACGTGGTTCATGCGGCTAATGTTTTGGAGCAAATGTTACGGGAGCTGATTGAAAGCTTACCGCGCAACTCAGAAATTAGTGATATTAAAATTCATGAATCATTTGATGCTTGGGTCTTTATGGACGAGAATGATAACATCTTATTAAAAGAATACTTGAATGTGACAGAAGCAGATAAGTTACAGGGATATTTAAAAGCATTAAAATTAAATGGCGTAATTGCTCAGTTGGAATCAAAATCAGGTCTAATGATTTCGACTGAAACCCCATTGATTCTTGCCTTATGGTTTAAAAACGAACGGCCGGAATTAGTGCCTGTTTGGCGTCGCATGAGTAGTTTGCATGAGTATTTCTATCGAATTTGGACCGGAAAAAATCAAATTTCGATTCACCTTGCAGCCCGGACGGGTATGTATGATTTAGCAAATAATTGTTGGAATTTACAAGCCCTAGCATTGATTGGTATCACGCCGGATTATTTACCGGAAGTCGTTGCAGCCGATCACCTGGAAAGTTATTTATTGCCTGAAGCTATCGAACGGATTGGTTTGTCAAAACATACCAAAATTTACTGGTAGGGCGTATAATAGATACAGTTACCGGGGATGCGATTAGTCAGGGAGGTAAGGAACCCAGGACTGTTTAATTCATTAAAAGGGTGCAATTCCCTATCGTCCGGTAATCATCGACATTAACTGTCGATGGGATGCCGGTTGGACTTGAAGAACCCAACCGGATGGAAAAGGGAAGCTTAGTCGTCGTGGTGGATCGACTAGGCGGATATGGTGGTATGAGATGGGGACATCTCAATTAAATGGCACACGCTCATTCAGTGAGACGTGCCATTTTTATTTTGTGGTGGTGTGTCATGCGAATGGTTCGCGGATGAACTTTAAATGCGGTCACTGTGGCATGCGCTGATGGGGTTAGTGCAATAGCTTTTGGGATTCAAGTCACAATGGCTTGGCGTGTTAAACTTTGTTTCGCGTGAATGTTAGCGACAGAATACTAGTCTGTTTGATTGAGATGGATGTAAATAACGAATCCTGAGGCTTTGCTTAACATCTTATCGATAAATTAAATGACACAATTGAATTTGTCTGGCCTAGTAATATTATCTCAGCGTGAAATTTGGTATCCTTAGATGAAGGTATTACTTAGGAGGCGAAATAATGCAATTTATTTCATGGAATATTGATAGTATCAACGCTGCTGTGGCACATACATCAGCACGTGGTGAGATGACATGGCAAGTCTTAAATGATATAGCTAAGCAGGCACCAGCTGTGCTAGCCATTCAAGAGACCAAAGCAAAGGTCACGGGACTGACCAAAAAACAAGAAACAGCTTTGACATCGTTGTTTCCGGGCTATCATCGATTTATAAATGTGAGTACCGGTCGACCGGGATATTCTGGCACGATGATGTTATCTCAAGTTGAGCCATTGGCTGTGACCTATCCAACAATTGGCGCACCGGGTGAGATGGATCTAGAGGGCCGGATTATCACCCTTGAATTCGAGGATTTCTATGTTTCGACTGTTTATACACCAAATTCGGGTTCTCAATTGGCACGGTTAACTGATCGACAGGCTTGGGATGACGCATATCGCGCCTATATTCAAACTTTAGATGCGAAGAAACCAGTTATTTTTAGTGGTGACTTTAATGTTGCTCATCAACCAATTGATTTGAAAAATCCAAAAACTAATCATCATTCAGCTGGGTTTACAAATGAAGAACGTGAGAAATTCACATTATTATTAGACGCTGGCTTCATTGATACGTTTAGGACGTTAAACCCTGATGCCACTGATGTGTACACTTGGTGGGCACAATTAAGTAAAACATCGAAAATCAATAATAGCGGTTGGCGGATTGATTATTATTTGGCATCCGAACGACTAAAACCGCAATTGAGACAATTTAAGGTACTTGATACTGGTTTGCGCCAAGATCATGCCCCAATTATGGTTGATTTTGACCTGTAGAGACGGTTTACGGAATTAATGCAGGCTTTGAATGAGTTGCTGGGTGCATAAAATCGCATTTATTCAATTGATTACGAATATTAATTTAAACAAAATTGATTCAATGCGATGAATAACGAACTATTATTTTACTATACAAATAATAGTTCGTTATTTTTATTTACAGATGATATTTTTCGTGTTTTAATGGAAATGTGATAAGTGATTGGGCATGATTGAAAGGATGAATGATGGATAATAAATGGGTTCGAGCAGCATTACCAGCGCTATTAATTCATGGTAGTATTGGAACGGTTTATGCGTGGAGTGTTTTCAAACAAGCGATTGCTGATTATATTGGTCAGAGTGTACCAAGAGTTGAGTGGGCATTTTCACTCGCAATTTTATTCTTGGGTCTATCGGCAGCACTATTGGGTCATTTTGTGGAGCAAGACATTAAGCAATCGGCTCGTTTATCAACCCTGTTCTTTGTGGTTGGTATGATCGGAACAGGGATTAGTATTTATTATCGCTCGTTATTTGGTATCTATCTTTGTTATGGCGTCATTATGGGGATTGGTTTGGGAATTGGATATTTAACCCCGGTTAAAAACTTAATGCTTTGGTTCAAAGATAATAAAGGTTTGGGCACTGGCTTGGCTGTGGCTGGGTTTGGTTTAGCGAAAATGATTTTTTCTCCAGTGATGATGGCACTCCAACATCGGGTTGGTTTATGGCAAATGTTCATTATTTTAGCGGGCATTTTTGCTGTGATGATGCTAATCGGGACGGCTTTGATTCGTAAACCTGCAGATTGGGTAGAAAAGCCATTAAAAAATCGTTTCCAACCGATTGCTTTTTTGAAAAATCCAATTTTCGTTGGCATTTGGTTGATGTTTTACTTGAATATCACGGCTGGGCTAGCGATTATTTCACAGGAAAAAGATATTTTATCTGGTTTAACAACCCCACAAGGCTCGGTTTTGTTGACAGGTGGGGCCATCGCGACAATTGTCAGTATTGATGCATTTTTTAACGCAGCTGGCCGAATTGGTTTTGCGACATTGTCTGATCATTTAAAAGATCGGAATACAGTTTATCGCCTGATTTTCATCATGTCTGTCGTGATGAGTTTAGCAGCATATTGGATGCCGAAAAATAATGGGTTGTTACCTTATTTATTCGTCATAACTTTTTTCTTAATTAATGCTGGTTATGGCGGTGGTTTCTCAGCCTTACCCCCCTTGTTGAGTGACCGATTTGGGATGAACGCCATCTCAAAAATTCATGGGTTGGCTTTAACAGCATGGGCCGCAGCAGGCCTTTCAGGCAATCAACTAGCGAGTTTGATTGTTCATCAAATGCACCTTGGTTACCAAACGGTCTTTCTCGCAATTGCGATTCTATATGGGATTGCATGGATCATTGCGGTGACAATGGTGAAACCACATCAGATGATTATTAAGTAAATGAATTGTTGGCATTTTTTGATTTAAGTTATTGACGTCAACCATATTATGCTGTATATTTAATTATTGTTGTTGAGAATATAACTCAATGGCCCAATGGTCAAGTGGTTAAGACGTCGCGTTCTCAGCGCGGAATCCAGGGTTCGATTCCCTGTTGGGCTATAATTAATATATACTGTAAAAGTCGTTGTATCACGTTTATTGTTGATATGACGGCTTTTATTATGTTTTTTTTGATATGGATGGCTTCTGATTGTTTCGGGCCTTTTTTGAATTTTGGGCTACAAAAAGGCTACAAATTTCTGTATTACTTCATCCAGGTTAACCGTCGTGGATATGAAAACTATCAGCAGATAGGCCGGATAATATTTAGGTTTTAAAGTGTGTGAAGACATTAAAAAATTGGTGCGTGGTTGGATTTCTGACGATTTTGCAGATGTTGGCACCGTTAGTATTTGTTTAAGCATGTCGTGAATCACTGGTCAAAAAATGATGTTTGAGTAAGGTAAAACAAATAGATTGTTAGATCTAATGTAGTACTAAAAAAGTAGGTCACAAAGCTAATGGTAGCTTTGTGACCTGCTGGGGGGATTTAAGATGAAATTAATCTGAATGAGTGCCCAGGTCGGATTGATAAAAGAGGCATCCGTTATTTAGACATCGCGTTTCTCTTTGAAAGCTAAAGTGTTTTTTTCACGTTGTGCATTATAATAAATGGCATATAAAATAGTTCGTAAATCTAAAATGATAATGAGTAATGGTCCGAAAACAGTAAAGACATTCCAAATATTTAAGGCAAAAAGCCCCATGAGACTGGCCACAGCGTCAATTGCAATGATTTGTGGGATCTCATGATTTCCTTTTTTAATCCCGAGAATCGTTGCTATATTAGGTAGAATAGCCAGGGCCGTTAGAAGGGATAATGATATGTCTGCGGCAAATAGGGCGGAAGTCTGAATACCGATCCGTTTTAAAAGAAGTTGACCAAAAAAGGCAAATAACATACCAATGAGAACGATGGTGCCACAAATGTAATCAAGCCGAGTGGGTGAATTTGTTTCTTTACGATAAGCAACAAACACTACAATACTGATACAAAAGCATAGTGCCAATGGCCGGAGTAAGCCAGCAAAATTCTCATGACTCATGGCCATGAGAATTAATTGAGAGGCGGCAGTAACTAGCGAAAAAGTCCAAGCATAGGCGGAAGTTTTGGCTGCACCGGTAATCAGGTTTGGAACGAAAAAAGCAAAAGTAAGAAACGAAAGAATGGTTGCTAGTATACCAGCAGTTGCATTAAGATTCATTAGTTTGAAGGACCCTTTGTTTGAAGTTCAATGTCATGTCTGACTGTGCCTTAGAATCGTTGGCTAAATCATTTGCTAGAGCAAGTAGTTGTGCCTGTGATTGATACGGGAAAATGATAACATGTGCTTTTTTATGACCGGTATCATTTTTAAATTGTGATAATTGATAGTGTGAACAAATTTCAGATGATGGTTCAGCAATGACAAATGTATTTGAGTAGGCATAGCGAATGAATGGAATTTTGCGTTCATTAAGGCGTGCCTCAAAATAACGAATATTGCGTTGGTAATCATTTGGATCGGATAATTTAAGCATTTCCAGGACTTGTTGTTTGGTTGAAAATGGTAATAAATCACGCGAACCGCAACTCGTTGTATCTTTTTGACCGATGTAATCCACGGCATTTTGAGTGGCAGGTTCTTCAACTGACAATAAGACACCTTTTACCTGGGGGAGCCCGATATATTTGTGGAGACTGACAGAAATCGAATGCACACCAAGCGAACGAATGTCATCAATGATTGGCGCCCCAATTTGATTGTTAGGGATACCACCAAAGTGGGCAGCATCAAGATGTAAATAATGTGGAATGTGATGTGCAATGAGAAATTTTTTAACCGCCCAAACATCATCAATTGCACCATATTTTGTGGTGCCCCACGTTAAGACGATATTTGCCGCTAAACCAAGGCGTTCATAATTTTCTTGGATACGTTGCGTTAACAAGTCAACGTTAATCCGTTCGTCATCAGGGCCACAAGTTGGAATGGCTTCACTCATGAAATTGGTACTCGACTTTGTGATGCTATAATGGGCCCCGGTTGAATGATAAAAAATGCTGTCGGGTAGTAATGAACGACCTTGATTAATCGCCCAATCGTTTGATTCTGAGCCGCCACTTGTTAAATATCCCCACCAGTTGTCTGTCAGTCCAAATTTTTCAGCGAATAAGTTGAGAATGTCACGTTCCCATTTTTTGGAATGGAGGCGGGCATTACCTTCATCAAAAATATCACCAATATTATTGAGCAGGGGTAATTCTGCCTCTAATTGCCGGAAGTGATGGTAAAGGGGACTGTTCTGCTTGAAATTACCGGGATAACCCAGATGATGTGTACGAAGCTCATTGACCGTCAAAACAAATTGTTGAGCTGTTGTCAGATCGTCTAGCATTTGTTTTTTTGTTTGCGCATCAATTGTGGCGTCTGTCATGAATTGTTCCTTTTCTAATTGAAATAATTCTTCTGATAAGACGGCAATTTGGGCACGCTTTTTGTTGATGAGTTGACTTGCATTTAGAGTAGTAAATGTCATGATGAATGGCTCTCCGTTGTGTTTTTATGGGATAAAAATGATTGCTTCATGGCCGTGTTTATTACGATATTTGAATAGGGCGCGTTCTTTAAGACGTTCCCATTCACTTTGTGACTGAATCCCTAACTCGTCACGTGAACCGGCTTCATGAGAATAGAAACTTGAGAAATAAAATTCAGAAATGTGGGTCATGAATTTTGGATAGCGTGAGTGATCACGGTATGTTTCATCGAGGTTATACCAAATTGATTGCAAACTACGCCAAAAATCATTTACTAGTTCATCATTGCGGTCTTGCCAACGTAATAAATAGTTTTGATGTTGACCAGCATCTTGACCAAGTAAGATGTCTTGATTGTGTTCAGATGCAGGCGCTGATAATGCTGCTTCAAGTGTTTCAAAGCCTAATGCTTCAATGGGATTAGGCGTAGGTACAAATGACTGATTTAAATTAATTTGATTTAATTCAGTTAAATCGATTTTAAAGTTTGCCGGCATGTTGTGATATGCCCGAATCATTTTGAGATCATAACCGGGGACGATACTGCCATCGAGCATTGGCTTATTGTATAACCATGGGCGACTCAACCAATTCATGGGACCATTGACAAATTCAGTCATTTGTTGGAAGAAACGATCTTCTAGCGATGCACCAATTGTAAAGTTACCAAGGTCCATTCCCTCGGCAGAAAAGGTTAAAAATTTAAGTTGCGAAAAGATGAGACCACGGTCTAAACCGCGTGCGTAATAATCGCAGTCTTCATGACCGACTTCATCGTTTTCATGATAATATATTTTATTATTTGCTGTTTCTAAGACATTCGTGCAGACAGCTTGTGAGCAATAATCTGAAAAAGTTGTCATGCCTTTTTCAACGGTTGAATATTCATAGGGCCATGAAACGGAATGATAGTTTGGGAACGTGCCATTGACAGCATATTTTTGATTGAGATATTGGGTTGCGACTTGCCAAACGGCCAAAATTCGTGCTTGATTGCGACAATCTGAAATTTTTGAATATAAGAAATCATTTTCGGTAACGCCTTTTGTTAATATGTTAAATTCAAACAGGTCATCATCAAACATAAAAATGAAGTCGTGGCCAGCACCGATGGCATAATCTTGTATATATTTACGACTAGCGCCAGCATTAGAAATAGTAGCATCTGGTTGTGATAAGACCGTGACATAGGGTGAATAATTAATTGCATCTTGATAGGCGTCAAGCTGAGAATCACGTGTCAGGATAAAAATGGGCCAATTGAATTCTTTGGTAAAAGTTTTAGCAAGGACATGACCAAAATGTTCATTTGGCGTGCCAATTGAAGGAATGAAGATGGGAAATTTCTTAGTGTGGCTGGCTTCAATCTGTTCATAGGCTTCAAAGTAGAGGTCTTCAGTCCACCATTGCCCGTCACGAGTATTTTCGATTAAATTGAGATTTTTTTTTGTATTTTTTAACATGTTGGTAGAGGCTCCTTAGTAAATGCAATGATGTTAACAAGAAGAGTTTAGCAAATAAATTCCGGTAAAAAAGAATAGTCATTAACTGTTCACAAAAAAGCGATAATTGAAAATGAAATAGTCAAAAATGACGCATAAAAAAATCTATTAATCGTCATACATCCTTCTGGGGTTTGAATCATTTTGTTTGAAATGTGAGAAAAAGAAATGCATGATTGAATGTAATGGGATGAATGTGGTGTAGTATGCCTTATTTCAATCATCATCGCCTCATTTTTGGAGCATATTGTGAAATGAAATCATGACTAAGATCAGTCTGACATTTAAAATGGTGTGTGGGTGATTGCCACCATTTTAAGCATCATATGGTAAATAACAGTTTTATTTACATATATTTAATATAGAAATAGATTTTATATGAATATGACGCAATTGAGTTTTGCCGGCATGATACAATATAGAGAGAAAAAGGTAGGGGGAAGAGAAAATGAGCTTTAATTTATTTGTCGTTCGGCATGGTCAAACAATCTTTAATAAGTACAATCGGATGCAAGGGTGGTCTGATGCACCATTAACTGAAAAAGGTATTGCTGATGGTCAAGCTGCTGGTAATCGGTTGGCAAATGTGAAATTTGATCATGTTTTTTCTTCCGATTTGACTCGCGCTGTCCGGACAGCACGTTTTATTATGAATCGTAATAATGCAACGCCTGATTATGCTGAACCGACTGAATTGGCACAATTCCGAGAAGAGTTTTTTGGTACATTTGAAGGGCTACCAGGTCCTACAGCAGCTCAAGCCGTAGCCGAGTTAAAAGGACTAAAGGATATCTCGGCATATGGTGATCTGATGGCTGAAATGTCTCAAGATGAAGTCATGAATGCCATTCATGCGGCAGACCCAACGCATGATGCTGAAAATGCTGAACAATTTTGGACACGTGTTGAGGCAGGGCTGGATATATTAAAAACAACGGCCAAAGACGGTGAAAATGTCTTATTGGTGGTTCATGGAACATTAATTCGAAACTTAGCTGGAAAATATGCTGGGCCAGAATATACATTACCTAGTATGCATAACGGATCAATTTCAAAATGGGTCGTTGATCAGGACAAAATGACGTTAGAAGTTTTTAATGACATTGAGAAAGTTTGGTGATTAGATGCACGAAAACGAACAAGTAGCACAAGTACCCGTTTTAATTGTTGGGTTGGATCGCAATGATCCGCAGTTTGTCTATCAAATGACGGAATTGGCTAATTTAGCTGAGGCCAATGGCATGCAAGTGGTTGATCAATTGACGCAAAAATTGGAACGACCAGTGGCGTCAACTTATTTTGGTAAAGGTAAAGTTGAAGAGTTAAAAGACGCTGTAGCGTACCATCAAGTTAATATGGTTGTTGCAAATGATGAATTATCACCATCACAAATTCGTAATCTGGAAACAATGACTGGTGCAACGATTATGGATCGGACCGCATTGATTTTGGATATCTTTGCCTCGCGTGCGCAAACCCGTATGGCAAAATTGCAAGTGAATATGGCCCAATTACAATACCAATTACCACGGTTGAGGACGAGTTTAAATATTCGACTAGATCAGCAAACAGGTGGTGGCGGTGGCGGATTCACATCACGTGGGGCTGGTGAAACCAAGTTGGAAACCAATCGTCGGACCATTGAGCATCAGATTGCAATGATTAAAAAAGAAATTGTCGAAATTCAGTCAGATGAGCAAATACGGCGTGCCCACCGGACGAAACAAGCCATTAAGAATGTGGCCTTAGTTGGCTACACGAATGCTGGTAAATCGACTATTATGAACCAATTGGTTCAGCGGTTTGGAGAAAATGAATCGAAAACGGTTTTTCAAGCTGATATGCTTTTTGCGACCTTAGAAACGGCAGTCAGAAAGATTAATCTGCCAGATAATCAGTCATTTTTATTGTCTGATACAGTCGGCTTTGTTTCTAAATTACCGCATAATTTAGTGGCAGCCTTTCGCGCAACTCTAGCCGAAGCGGCAAATGCGGATTTGTTGTTACAAATCGTTGATTATTCTGATGAACATTATCCTGATATGATGGCCACCACGGCTCAGACGTTAAAGGAAATTGGTGTGACTGACATGCCAATGATTACGATTTATAATAAGGCCGACTTGCGACCAGACACAAGCTATCCAGATCGTGATGGGGACACATTGATTGTTTCAGCGCAAGACACAGCTTCAATTGATTTATTAGTTGATGTTGTGAAACAACATGTCTTCGATGATTTGAGTGAAGCAACTGTTTTGATCCCTTTCAATCAGGGAGAGATTGTATCGGATTTGAATGAACAAGCGTCAATCTTAGCGACTGAATATACAGAAAATGGGACACAATTACGGGTGAGTTTAACCCCACTGCAAGTGAAACGCTATGCAGAATTCATTGTGGACTGATTAAAACAAGAAATACGATATTAAACTGACTCAATTTCAGCATGATTATTTATGCAAATTGAGTTGTTTTATATTAATGATAAAGGTAATATTATAATTACTTTATTTATGTAAGGAGAGAAAAATGAAATTGTTGAAGCCCTATTTGGGCAAATATAAAGGCGATATGTTCATTGCAATTATTTCGGTTGCAATCATGGCTGGTTCTTCGTTGTGGCAGCCAAAATTGTTACAAGGGGTTATGCAAGCCATTACAGATGATAAGATGGGACGCGTGAACGAAATCGGGTTACAGCTGATTATTATTGCGGTCATCGGTCTGATTGCTGGTGCAATTAATGCTATTTTTGCGGCCAAGATTGCCCAGAATGTCGCAGCTGATTTACGAGAGAGTACGTATCGTAAAATTCAAAGTTTTTCATTTGCTGATATTGAGAAGTTTTCAGTTGGAAACTTAGTTGTACGAATGACTAATGACGTGCAACAGGTACAAACATTAGTAATGATGGGATTTCAAGCTTTAATTCGGATGCCAATGTTGTTTATTGGGGCGCTCATTTTAGCTTTAATGACTTTGCCAGAATTGTGGTGGGTCATCATTTTAATGGTTATATTGGTATTAGTGATTACAGCGGGTGTTTTCAGTAAAATGGGACCACTCTTTGGTCGGATTCAAGGCTTGATTGAAAAAACGAATAATTTAGCCAAGGAAAATATGCAAGGTGTTCGCGTGGTTAAATCATTTAATCAAGAAGCGAATGAAGAAGCGCGCTTTAACACTGCATCGAGTGAATTGAATCATGTGAATGTCACGATTGGGTATCTTTTCTCAATTATTATGCCGTTATTTACCTTGATTGGCCAATTAGCAATCGCTGTTTCAATTTGGTATGTTGGCCAACATGTTGGCACACATCCAGATATGTTAGCTAGTGTCTCATCATTTATGAATTACCTCATGCAAATCATGATGGCCATCATTATTGGTGGTATGTTGATGACTTTTGCTGCGCGTGGTGCAGTATCAATTAAGCGAATCGGTGAAGTTTTGTCAACGGAACCATCAATGACATATGATGCACAAGCACCTGATCAGGAATTAGAGGGGACGGTTGATTTTAACCATGTCTCATTCAAGTATCCAGGTGATGAGAAAGCTGTACTAAATGATATTTCCTTTAAAGCGAATGCAGGGGAAATGATTGGTATTGTTGGGGCAACCGGTTCTGGAAAGACGACGTTAGCCCAATTAATTGCACGTTTGTTTGATCCAACGACTGGTACGGTCGCTGTTGGTGGTGTGAATTTGAAAAACGTCAATGAAAAATCATTACGGCGGGCTGTGGCGTATGTCTTGCAACGGGCGACACTATTTTCTGGGACAATTGCTGATAATTTACGTCAAGGAAAGGCGGACGCATCAACTGCTGATATGCAACGAGCAGCAAACATTGCCCAAGCAGCGGAATTTGTGGAGCGATATGAAGATACGTTTGAACATCAAGTTGAAGAACGTTCCGCTAATTTCTCAGGGGGACAAAAACAGCGGCTTTCAATTACACGTGGTGTGATTGCGGAACCAAAAGTGTTAATTCTTGACGATTCGACATCTGCACTAGATGCGAAATCAGAAAAACTAGTTAAAGAAGCGCTTGACCATGATTTGCATGGCACGACAACCTTTATTATCGCTGAGAAAATTTCGTCAGTAATTAACGCTGACCGCATTCTTGTTCTCGATAATGGACAACTGGTTGGTGAAGGGACGCATAAAGAATTACTTGAAAATTCTGATGTTTATCGCGAGATTTATGCCACTCAAAAAGCACAGGAGGTAAATGACTAATGGCCGATTTTTGGAATGCAATTAAGTTTTTTGCCCACTATTTTAAACGCTATAAACTAGGGCTCACACTGCTAGCTATTTTTACGATCATCTCAACCTATCTCCAAGTTAAAGCCCCAGTGTTCATGGGGAATGCCATTCAGGAAATGGGAAATTATCTGGTTGTTAAATTGAATCCGATGACTGCTGCTTCAGCAAATCTGGATAAGTTTCATCATGCTTTATTAATGATGGTCATTTTTGTCATTATGATGGCAGCTGGGTTATTCATTATGAGCATCTTGCAGTCATTAGTGTCGGCCTATTCGGTCAATGATATGCGGACAGGTCTTTTTGCAAAAATGCAAAGAATGACAATCCGTTATTTTGATGCCCATCAAGACGGTGAAATTTTAGCCCGCTTTACATCAGACTTGGATAACATCTTTAATGCGATGAACCAAGCTATTTTCCAATTGTTTTCACAGTTGGCATTGATGATTGGAATCATTATTATGATGTTTAAGCAAAGTACTGACTTGGCTTGGGTGACAATTGCATCAACACCCGTTTCGATTCTGATTGCTGGTGTGGTCATTGCCCGTGCGCGTAAATTTGTTAATTTACAACAAGCTGAAGTTGGGCATATGAACGGCTTTATTAATGAGCAGATTAATGGTGAAAAAGTCATTATTACTAATGGGTTACAAGCAGCATCGATTGACCAGTTCTTAGTGCACAATGATAAGGTTCGTCAGGCGACTTTCAAGGGCCAAGTTTGGTCAGGTATTTTGTTTCCTCTGATGATGGGGATGAGTTTAGTTAATACTGCGATTGTGATTTTCTATGGTGGGTCAATGGCATTGAATGGTGACTTGCCACGTGCCACTGCCCTGGGACTTATTGTGATGTTTATGTCGTTTTCACAACAATATTACCAACCAATCACGAATATCACATCAACATATAATATGTTGCAGTTGGCTGTGACTGGTGCCCATCGCTTGAACGGCGTCTTTGAACAAGCAGATGAGGTATCACCTGAAAATGGGCAAAACTTTACTGGTATTAAAGAACAGGTATTATTAGATGATGTTCATTTTGGGTATCATGCGGATAAAGAAATCCTTCATGGTATTACGATTTCGGTGGACAAGGGTCAGATGGTCGCATTGGTTGGACCAACTGGTTCTGGTAAAACAACAGTGATGAATTTACTTAACCGATTCTACGATGTCAACGCAGGTTCAGTAACCTTTGACGGCATTGACGTACGCGATATATCGTTGAAGGCATTACGTGATCATGTTGGGATTGTTTTGCAGGATTCAGTCTTGTTTAGTGGCACGGTACGGTCGAATATCGCTTTTGGTAAACCTGATGCGACCGATGAAGAAATCTATGCTGCTGCACAACAAGCCAACATTCATGACTTTATTATGTCATTGCCTGATGGGTATGACACCAAAATTGATGATGAAAACTCGGTCTTTTCAACGGGGCAGAAGCAATTGATGTCGATCGCTCGAACTATCTTGACGGATCCCGATTTGTTAATTTTGGATGAAGCAACGTCAAATGTCGACACGGTGACAGAGGCGAAAATTCAAAAGGCAATGGATAATGTCATTTCTGGTCGGACAAGCTTTGTGATTGCCCATCGTTTAAAAACAATTCTATCGGCGGATAAAATTGTCGTTTTGAAAGATGGACAAGTGATTGAGCAAGGAACCCATGCTGAACTCTTAGCACAAAAAGGCTTTTATGCAGAATTATATACAAATCAAATGGTCTTTGAATAAATAACATGATTGGTATCCTGCGGTTAGAGGATTTAAGAGTGTGAGATAGTCACACGCTTTCCTTTGGCCGCAAGGGTACCATTTTTATTTCGCATAATTAACATTTTTTTGTAAAATTGTTTTACAAAAGATAGACGAACGGTTAAAATGAATGATTATAAGTTAGTAAAATAAAGTATTTTACATGAGAATAATAGGAGAATAGCATGGCATTCTTAGAGCTACGACAAATAAAAAAATCATATTTTTTAGGTAAGCAAGAATTCCCAGTTTTAAAAGGCATTGATCTTGATTTTGAATTAGGTGAATTTGTTTCGGTTTTAGGTGAATCAGGTGGTGGTAAGTCAACCTTGATGAACATTATTGGCGGGTTAGATCGTAATTTTGATGGTGTCGTAACGATTAATGGCGAGAAACTCGATCATAAAAAAGAACGTAAGTTAGATGAGTATCGTCGAGGTACCATCGGTTATATTTATCAATCGTATAATCTCATTTCACATTTGACGGTCTTAGATAATGTGTTGATTTCACTTGATATGACGACCATGACACATCGTGAACGTGAAGCGCGGGCAAAAGCATTGCTGGCTAAGGTGGGGTTAGCTGATCAGATTAAGAAACATCCTAATCAATTGTCAGGTGGACAAAAACAACGTGTTGCGATTGCGCGTGCTTTAGCACCAGATCCACAAGTAATTATTGCTGATGAGCCCACAGGTGCGCTTGATTCTCAGAATACCAAGGAAGTTTTGGCCATTCTGCAACAAATTGCAGAAGAAGGCAAGCTGGTTATTGCCGTAACGCACTCACAAGAAGTTGCTAATCATGGGACACGGATTGTCCATCTTGCTGATGGTAAGATTGATAATGATGAACGCATCAAAGCGGCTTATCCATTGCAGTCTGAGACATCAGGCATTCACTCAAAGCCAATGTCATTTATGGCAAGCTTTCAAAATGCATGGAAACACTTTGCCCATAATTTCTGGCGGAATTCATTAATTATGTTAGGTACTGCGATTGGCCTATTTGCAGTTTTGCTTTTCTCAGGTCTGGGAAATGGGATTAATGCTTATATTAATAAACAGGTTGGTGATTTAGCTAATCCTAACTATCCAACGGTTTTGCGAAATGTGACACCAAATAAGGAAGCCAAAGGTAAGCAGGGCACGGAACTCATGTCAGCAACGATGCAAACGATGGCAACTGATTATAAAAAAGCTACCATTTCTGAATCGTTATTAAAAGAGATTAAAAAGACAAAATATGTTGCTGCGGTTGAACCTGGTTATCAATTCTCTAATGTTACTTTAGCTTATGGTGATACTAAGGTAACAACCCCACAATACCAGACATGGACGCACGCTTATTCATCATCAATGATTAAAGCGGGACATGCACCAAAAGCTGGAGAAGCAGTTGTTGACAAAAAGACATTTGCGCAAGTGATTGATAAAAAAGATTGGCGTTCAGTTATTGGTAAAGAAATTACAATTTCATTTGTAGCGTTTAATCAGGACAATGTCCCAACACCAGTAACAGAAACTGTTAAAATTTCTGGGGTGGTTGATTCACAAACTGGGGCAATGGTCTCAGCAAATGCTGCAACGATGAAGAAAACTTTGAAATCAGCGGGCGCAAATACAGATTATACATTTGTCTCAGCTAAGGTAGCAGACACAGAACATGTTAAAGCTGCAACGAAGGCTTTGAATGCTGTACAAGTTGATGGCCAACGAGCATTTGTTGCCATTTCAGTTGGATCGATTTTGGATACGATTAACACGATTGTTAGCTTAGCAACGACTGTTTTGGCTGCTATTTCAGGTATCTCATTGGTGGTTTCAGCACTCATGATCATTGTGACGATGTACATGTCAGTTTCTGAACGGACAAAAGAAATCGGTATTTTACGCGCATTAGGAGAATCAAAGCGGGATATTCGACGGCTATTTACATCTGAATCATTAATTATTGGTCTTATCTCAGCTGGTTTGTCATTGATTATGGCGTATGGCTTTGGTTTCTTATTGAATAAGGCTTTGTATGCCATTGCTAAGTTTGACATGATTCAAGTAACCTGGGGGAATGTCGCATTTGCAATTATTATTGCATTATTGATTTCGTTCTTGGCTGCGTTAACACCTGCTCGTCGTGCATCACGTTTGAATCCAATTGATGCTTTAGCGGCTGACTAGAGCTGTACTTGATTTTATTTCAAGCCTATTAAATGAAAAACGATGCGATGCTGATTCAGCGTTGCGTCGTTTTTATGTTTGTCAAAACTGTGGTTGTATAGATGATGAGAATACCAGCGAAACTTGAGGGAAAGATAGATTATTTGTCTAAAGTATCAGATGTAAAAAATCGATTTGTTTTAGTTCACAAACCATTCAGGCTGGGCTTTGATTTGAAGTGAATCTTGCAAATGATGAATTGGCTGATTTATTCTTGTGAAAAGTCATGCAAAAAAGTGTAAAATAGAGAGTAGATTATACATGGAGGCAATTCATATGAACAAGAAACCATCAGAATGGTTGGCAGAGTCACTGAAGTACGAAGACGCATTAGTGGCAGATTTAAAAACGTTATTGGCAATACCATCTGTCCGTGATGATTCAGCAGCGACTGCTGACGCACCATTGGGACCAAAGCCAAAAGAGGCTTTGTTGAAGTGGGAAGAATTAGCACAACGTGATGGATTTAAGACTGGTGACTTTAAAGGGTTGGTCGGTTATGCTGAATTAGGTGATCATGATGCAGCCGAATCAGTTGACGTCATTGGGCACCTTGATGTTATGCCAGCTGGTGAGGGGTGGACAAAAGAGCCATTTACACCAGTGATTGAAGATGGTCGATTGTATGCACGTGGTGCATCAGATGATAAGGGACCATCAATGATTGCGTACTATGCAGTTAAGATGCTGAAGGATTTGAATTTACCAATGAAGCGTCGTGTGCGTTTGGTGATGGGAATTGACGAAGAATCTGATTGGACTGGAATGGATGAATTTTTCCAAACGGAAGGTTATCCAACGATGGGCTTCTCACCTGATGCAGAATTCCCAATTATCAATGGCGAAAAAGGTAATGTCTCACAGGTAGTGCGCTTTAATGGAACCAATGGTGGAACTGTTAAGTTAATTTCATTTTCTGCTGGACAACGACCAAATATGGTACCTGGAACGGCTAAAGCGACAATTGAAACCGCAGATACGTCTGCCATTGAAGCTGCATTAGCAACGTACTTAGCGTCTGAAAAGCGGGTGACTGCAACTGCTGAAGTGACTGGTCAAACCTTGGATTTGACATTCTTTGGTAAGCAAGTTCATGGGGCTGTACCAGAAACTGGTGAAAACGCCGGGACTTATATGGCCAATTTCTTGCAACAATTTGACTTTGGTGGCAACGCAAAAGGGTTCTTAACATTCTTAGGAACAGCAGTGCATGATGATTCAGTAGCATTAAAAATTGGTGCGATTAAGCATGATGACTTGATGGGCGATTTATCAATGAATATTGGTATTCAACATTTTGATGATGGGCAAGATGGATTCATTAATTTGAATTTCCGTTACCCACAAAATACAAACCCAGAAACAATTGGTGCTGCGGTTAAAGCTGCTTTAGGGGCTGATTTTGAGGCAACCGTTGCGGCAGAGGGTCATGGTCAAGGTCCACACTATGTATCAGGTGACGATCCATTGGTTAAGACGTTGCTTGATGTGTATCGTGCACATACAGGTATGCCAGCGACTGAACAAGTCATTGGTGGTGGGACATTTGGTCGTTTATTGAAGCGTGGTGTGGCATTTGGCGCAATGTTTGAAGGTGTGCCAGATACAATGCATCAACCAGATGAATTCTATCCAGTTGCTGACTTAACACGCGCTATGGCGATTTTCGCCGAGGCTATTTATCGTTTGGCAAACGAAGACTAGAAATTGATAAAAATTCGCATTTCTGCAATATTGCAGAAATGCTTTTTATTTGTATGGAAATAAAGTAAGACTTTTTTGTAATTAAAATATGTTCATTGTGTGAAGTCAGACCCTTTTACTAGAGAAAGCTTGAAAAAGCAGTTAGAATGTAAACAGATAATTAAGCGAGGAAGGGCATAACAATGCAAAAATGGCTGTTTTCATTAGCAACTGTTGTAAGCTTTGGTTTGTTGAGTGGTTTGGCGTCAGCCGATGAAATGAATCAGCAAACATCTTTTTCAACAGCAAATCAGACGATGTATCAAGCTGAAAACGACGATAACCCACAAATTCATCCTGAAAATGATAAGACAGTAATCTCAACCCAAACAAGCGCAAGTGAAATAGAAGATAGCACCGTTGAATCAGACGCTGTTTCCAACCCAGAAACGGCAGGACAGGTCAATGATTCGAAAAATGTGGTTGATTTAGAGAACTCGGCAAGTTCAGCCGAAACGGAAAGTCCAGAAACCTCAGACGTTAAAATTGGAACACCAGTTGTTGATGAGTCAGATGTTTTGAATCATCAAGTTGTGCAGACGACCTCTGAGGCTAAAGCGCCTGTGAAATCAGATGATACACAGTCGCAGACCAGTGATGATCGACTATCGGATTATATTTTTGAACATCATCAAGGCGACCAAACAGTTTCTGAAAACGATGAGACGACAAGTCGTTCTGATGTATTGGAGATTGCGGCTGATGATGGTCAAAGTCAAGTTAATGGACAAGTGATTAATAAAAATCAGGTAAGTCCGCAAATTAACGTGACAACGCCATTAGGACCGGAAGAAAAACAGAGCGAAAATACAAATATTGTAGACGAGTCACAGGAAGGAACGAAAATTAAACATGCTGGCGTTGGTAACTTATCAATTACCATGCAAAAAAGTGTTTGGTTACCCGTCGTTGCTGCTTGGGTGATTGTCGCGCTATTTATTTGGGCTGCCAGTTTTTACGGTATTTCAAGGCTGCAAGCTTTTAAAATTCAACGAATGACGCAACGCGCAGAAACAATCCGTAATGATAGTTAATTTAAACGAAAAGGGGCTGAGGCCTCTTTTTTGTCGTATGGAGATGATAATTTTTTGGTACAATAGAGGTATTGTCGTAAAGCGAGGACGTAGATAGCGATGCAAAATTTAATGCAATTACTAGCGACTGACCAAATTGATTTGCTGCACTTTGAAACGGTTAGCTCAACGAATGCTTATGCCAAAAAAATGGTGCAAACAAAACAATTACAACGACCGCTGGCGATTCTTACCGATACTCAGACAGCTGGGTATGGCCGACAACAACGCGCTTTTTATTCACCGCGTGATAAAGGGATTTATTTGACATTAGTTCTACCAATAACAATGATAAAAGATGTAAATCCTGGTCGAATCACAACCAATTTAGCTGTAATAGCCGTTCAAACGATTGAAAAAGTCTGGCAAATTCAGTTACAAATCAAGTGGGTTAATGATTTGTATTTGGGTGAACATAAAGTTGGTGGTATTTTAGCAGAAGTTGAAAAAAATCATCTGGTTGTTGGAATTGGTCTTAACATCGTTGCAACGGATTATCCTGACGAGTTGCAACAACGAGTTCGCTCGCTTAATCGACCAGATGAATTCATAATGCAAAGAGAGGCCTTTACTCACCAAGTGATAAGTCGTTGGGTCGCTCAATTACAAGCGCCTGCTGATTATTTGCCACAATATCATCAATTGTCAAACTTAATTCACCGACAAATCGTGTTGTTAGTTAATCAACAAATAATTGCAGGATATGTACTTGGTTTTGATAATCAAGGAGGTATCATCGTTAAAAACGATCGTCAAGAGCAAATTTTTTACTCGGGTGAAGTGACGAAAATATTGAAAGCAGAAGGATTAGAAACATGAACGTACGCACAATAACTTTAACCGGTATGATGACTGCGATGATTGCTGTTTTAGCACCGGTCTCAATTCCATTGCCCTTGGTACCAATCACATTACAGACACTGATAATTCCTTTGGTGGTTTCACTGACCAATTTTCGGGTTGGCTGGTGGTCAACAGTCTTGTATTTATTGTTAGGTGCAATTGGCTTGCCGGTCTTTTCAAATTGGCACGGTGGGCTTAGCATACTTTTTGGTCCCACCGGTGGTTATCTTTTTGGAATGCTACTATTCCCATTGATTATTGGGGGTGGTCTAAAAATTAAGCGTCAATGGTCGATGCTGTTGTTGAGTAATGTTGTCGCAGCTATCGGTCAGCTTTTGTTCGGTACGTTCTGGTTGATTGCAACAACAGGAATTACCATTAACAATGGGTTGATGAATGGTATGGTCATCTTCATTGTGCCAACCTTGGTTAAGGTGGGTATCGTGGTGACGTTAACGGTCATGGTGACCCGGACGATTACGGTCCCAATCGGTGATGGACGCTAATTATGAGTGAAAAAATTTTTGTTATTACAGGGAATACTGGTACAGGTAAAACAACGGTGGCAAATTATCTAGCGGACTTTTATCAAATGCCTAAAGTTGTGACACACACAACTCGGTTACCCCGAACTGGGGAACAAAATGGAATTGACTATTATTTTGAGTCTGATACTAGTTTTGAAACCATGCATTATTTAGAACGTGTTGAATATGATCACAAAAAATATGGCTCATCACATGAAGGGTTGTCACGCGCTTGGGAGAAAAATAGTTATATTACAATCGTATTAGACACTGCTGGTGCCATCACTTATGCACAAACTTTGGGCGCACGGGCAGTCATTATTTTTATGACTGTTTCAGACATTAATATCTTAAAGTTGCGATTAGTGACACGTGGTGATTATGAAGGAAATGTTGCTAAACGTCTGGAGAGTGATGAATACCAACGTGATCGTGAGCTGCCAGCTGCTTTAGCTGGAGTCGCACATGTGGTGGTTAATGATGACTGGGCCGAAACCAAACATACGATTGATCAAATTGTACAAACTGCCGTTAATCAAACTGATTGATATTTGACAGTTGACTAGAAAACATGGAAAAATAAGATAACGCGAGCCATATTAGGCACAGAAAAGATAAGGGGAGGCAAGCATATGTCAATGATAGAGTTTAAGGACGTCGAGAAATACTACGGTGATTTTCACGCGTTGAAAAATATTAATTTAAAAGTTGAAGCTGGTGAGACGGTGGTTTTAATTGGTCCTTCAGGTTCTGGAAAGTCAACGTTAATCCGGACGGTGAATGGGTTAGAACCGATTCAAGAGGGTCATTTGATTGTGAATGGGTTTGATTTAGCTGATTCGAAAACTGACATGAACCGGATTCGCAAAAACGTTGGTATGGTTTTTCAGCATTTTAATTTATATGCCAATAAAACCGTGCTTGAAAATATTATGTTAGCACCGCGTAAGGTTTTGAAAATCGATGAAGCTGAAAATAAGCGGGTTGCAATGGCGTTGTTGGAGCGAGTAGGCTTGGCAGAGAAAGCTGACAAAATGCCATCCTCATTATCTGGTGGACAACAACAACGAATTGCGATTGCACGTTCACTAGCCATGAAACCAAAAGCACTTCTCTTTGATGAGCCAACGTCAGCCCTTGATCCAGAAATGGTCAACGATGTATTGAACATTATGAAAGAAATCGCAGCTGATTCAGATATGACGACTTTGGTCGTGACACACGAAATGGGCTTTGCAAAGCAGGTAGCGGATCGCGTTATCTTTATGGCGGATGGTCAAATTCTAGAAGATGCACCAACCACTGAGTTCTTTGCGCATCCAAAAGAGCCACGCGCCCAGAAATTCTTGTCACAAATCATGCATTAATGATGACTGGTTTAACTTAATGAAAACTGTTATGTGTGGTAAAAAACACATTTTAACAAACAGTCGCGTTAAGTTAACCAACTGGTGATTGATGATTGAAGGGGAAAGATTATGAAAAATAAAATACAAGTGATGCTGACCATTTTGTTGGGGCTAATGTTATTTAATATAAATCAACCAGCGGTTCACGCTGCAAAGAAGGATAACGCTGTCATCAATCAAATTGAGCGCACGCATGTGATGCGTTGGGGAACCAAAGCGGATACTCGATTAATGGGGTTGATGGATATTCGTTCAGGCAAAATCGAAGGCTTTGATGTCGATATGGCAAAAGCAATTACCAAAAAAGTTGACCCCAAAGCTAAGGCTGAATTTACTCAGGTGACGTCTGGTACGCGCATTCCGTTATTGAAAAATGGGAATATTGATGCCATTATTGCAACTATGTCGATAAATCCGGAACGGGCAAAAGTAGTTGATTTTTCAAAACCATATTTTTTGGCTGGGCAATCACTACTAGTTGAGAAGCGTTCAACAATCAAGAATATCCAAGATGTTAATCATAAAGGCGTGACAGTTGTTGGTGTGGCTGGTTCAACGTCGGTTCAGGTCATTTCTAAAATGGCACCTAAAGCTGATGTTTTAGCTTTACCGGATTATGCAACCGCCTTGTCAGCTTTAAAAGCAAAACAAGGGGATGTCCTAACAACTGATTCTGGGATTATTGCTGGGATGGCTGAAGAAGATCATACGTTAAAGATGGTAGGTGGGACGTTTACTAACGAACCATACGGAATCGCAATTGCCAAAGATAATCCAAAATTAGTCAAAAAAATTAACCATGCAATTGATACACTACATCAAGATGGGACCTATGCTAAATTAATCAAAAAATGGTTTGGCAATGTACCTGGTATGGACTGGAAGGAGATGGCAAAATAATGATTGAATTATTTAGTGCGCACAGTCATGAATTTTTAGTCGGCTTTGGCTGGACCCTTTTGGCAAGTCTCATTGCATTAGTTGGCTCGTTAGTACTTGGGACGTTCTTTGCCATTTTAGAGGTGATTCCAAATAAAATAACGTATTATATCGCCCGCCTATATATTGAAGTCTTGCGGAATGTACCATTGCTAGTCATCACAATGTTTTTCTATGTTGTTGTAGCACAGATATTTAAAATGAATGGTTTCTTTTCGGGAACTATTGGATTGATGCTATATACATCAGCGTTTATATCTGAAACGGTACGTGCAGGTATTCTAGCGGTTCCCGCCGGACAGTTGGAAGGTGCGTTATCGAATGGTTTATCTTGGTGGGATGGCATGCGTTTGATTGTCCTACCACAAGCTTTTAAATACGTGATTCCGCCTTTGGGTAACCAATTTGTGAATTTAGTTAAGAACTCATCTGTATTAGCCTTCGTTGCTGGCTTTGATTTGATGTATCAAGCAAATCAAATTTCGCAATTGACATTTGATACCTTTAATCCATTTATTATCGTTGGGCTATTCTATCTCGTTATCACGTTACCGATTAGCTACTATATGCGACATCTTGAAAATAAATTAGCGAAGGAGGCCTAGGACAATGACAAATTTCTTACAAGCATATTCTTGGGTTAACATGCGCTTTTTATTTGAGGGCATGTGGGTAACCGTTCAGGTGGCCGTTATTTCCGTGATTTTGAGTTTTATTATCGGATCAGTTCTAGGCGTTTTACGGTATGTAAAAATACCAGTGGTTTCAACAATTGTTGGGCTAATCATTGACATTATTCGTAATCTTCCGCTATTGCTCATTATTTTCTTTACTTATTTTGCTTTGCCAAAGATAAATATTCACTTTAGTGTGATGGGAAGTACGATTTTCGCGCTGACAATTTTTGAATCAGCAATGTTAGCTGAAATAGTACGGGGTGGTATCGTAGCAGTACCGAAAGGCCAATTAGAAGGTGGCCGATCAAATGGGCTGAGTTTCTATCAAACTTTGATGTATATTCTCTTGCCGCAAGCTTACAAAAAAATGATTCCGCCCATTGTATCGCAGTTCATTTCTTTGATTAAAGATACGTCACTTGCAACGATTATTATGTTGCCAGAAATGACATATCGGGCACAAATCATTTACGCTCAAAAACCCGCCCAAATTATTCCAATGTTTTTGATGCTTGCTTTGTTGTACTTCATTTTGAATTACGCTTTGTCAAAGATAGCGAATATATTTGATCGCCGGATGGCCGTATAAGCATTAAAACCGATGACAATCGGTTTTTTTGTTTAGTCAAAATTGGTATTGGAATTGTTTTAATTAGAAAAATATGAGAAATAGATTGACGGACTTATTTTTATTCGGTAATATAATTAATAATTCTAAGAATTTTATTATAAAAGGATAAGGGAGTGTGTTATTTTATGAATAAAGTTTTGAAAACATCGGCATTGCTATCAGCAACGTTGATTATTGGGTCATCGGTATCAACATTGGCAACCGTTTCAGCTGCATCATATCAAACAATCAACTGGACAGAATCCGCTGACCTAGGGACGATGGATTCATCAGCGGTAACAGATGTGGTATCGTTTGATGCGTTACAGGCAACTGGCGAAGGACTCTATCGAAATGATAAGCAACAAAAGCCTGCGCTAGCATTGGCGAAGTCTGTCGATAAATCAGACGATGGATTGAAGTACACATTTCATTTGCGAAGCGGGTTAAAGTGGTCTAATGGGGACGCTTTGACTGCGCAAGATTTTGTTTATGGTTGGCAACGTACGAATAACCCCAAAACTGCTTCACAATACGCTTACCTGTTCTCAGGGATTAAGAATGCTGATGACATTCAAAATGGTAAGAATACAGATTTGAATTCATTAGGGGTAAAAGCGATTGACGATACCACCCTGGAAGTCACATTGGATAAGCCGATGCCACAATTGGCAGCCGTTTTGACAATGGCACCATTCTATCCACAAAATGAAAAGTTTGTTGAAAAGGCCGGTAAGAAGTACGGTACTGCGGCTAAATATACTTTGGCATCAGGACCATTTATCTTAAAGGACTGGACTGGATCGAATAATAAATACAGTTTTGTTAAAAATACGAAATACTATGATGCGAAGGTAGTTAAGTCGCCTAAAATTGTTGTTCAAACAATTAAAGATCAAAATACTGGCTATAATTTATATAAGTCAGGTAAGATCGACTTCACAAATTTGAGTGCTGATCAAGTGAATGCCTCAAAAAAGAAGAAAGACTATCGAGTGATTCCACAAGCGACGACCTTCTATCTTGAATTTAACCAACAAAAGGTCGAATTTGCTAATGTGAAGATTCGTCAGGCAATTTCATATGCGATTGATCGCCAGCAAATGGCAAAGAAGATTTTGACGGGGACGGCTACACCAGCTACGTCCTTTACTTCTGCTAACTTGGCGAAGGATCCAAATACCGGTGAAGACTTTGCCAAGTCTGCGTCAGTAAAGGGTGCTATCACGTATGATGCGAAGAAAGCAGGTCAGTTGTATCAAGAGGGATTGAAAGAAATTGGGAAGGATAAGATTGATTTCTCAATTTTGACTGATGATACAGATGGGGCAAAGAAAACAGCTCAGTTCTTACAATCACAAGTTGAAAAGAACTTGAAGGGATCAAAAGTCTCAGTTAAAACGGTGCCATTCAAGCAACGTTTGAATTTGTCATCAACAAAGAAGTTTGACGTTGTGATTTCAGCATGGGGCGCCGATTATGCAGACCCAATTTCATTCCTTGACTTGTATACTGCGGGGACATCATTTAATAATGGTTCATGGAAGAATGATGCCTATGATACTGCCGTTGCTAAAGCACAAGGCGCAGATATTTTGAATCCTTCTGCTCGCTATGCCGATTTGAAGGAGGCTGAGCAAGTAATTGAAAAGGAAGCTGGGGTTGCACCGCTTTATTACCGTTCGTATGCGACATTGTTCCGTTCATCAGTAAAGGGCGTTATTACCAGTTCAATTGGTTCACCGTATGACTGGAAGTATGCATACAAAAAATAATGTCAGATACGCATCAGTATTTTTAAAACCACAATTTTGTGGTTTTTTTGTGTTAAGTTGTTGGTTGAATATACCAAAAATAAGCATTTTAAATACTTATATTAAAATAAAATAAGAAAAATGAACGAATTATGTTGACAACGAACGTGTGGCTTGATATTGTAATCGAGTAGAAATTATTAAATATTGCAAGCTGACGGAGGCGTAATTGTATGAATAAATGGATTAAGCTCACGACGTTAATTTCAAGCGGGGTGATTCTCGCGAGTGCTGGTACCGGTATGATTTCAGCAGCGAGCTATCAAACCATTAACTGGACAGAAATATCGGATTTGCAAACGTTGGATCCATCTTTAGCAACTGACTCGACATCGATTACTGCGCTATCATCATCGACGGTGGGATTGTACGCAACAAAAGATGGACAGCCGGTTTTGGATGCTGCGAAAAGCGTTAAAAAATCTGCAGATGGGCTTAAATATACCGTGACCCTCCGGCCAAATTTAAAATGGTCTGATGGATCGAAGCTAACAGCTAATGACTTCGTCTATGGTTGGCAGCGAACAAATGATCCTAAAACAGCCTCTGAGTATGCATATTTGATGTCTGGTGTGAAGAATGCAGACGCGATTCAAAAAGGTGAAGTGACTAATTTGGACGAATTAGGGATTAAGGCGGTTAATGATACAACGCTTGAAATTGAGTTAGAGCGACCATTAGCTGTCTTTGAGGCTTTGCTTACAATGCCTGCTTTCTTCCCACAATCAAAAGCATTTGAAGAAAAAGTAGGTTCTAAATATGGTACAACTGCAAATGACTTTTTGTCATCTGGTCCTTATATCGTTAAAGACTGGAATGGTTCAAATCAAAAATATAGTTTTGTAAAAAATCCTGATTATTGGGATGCCAAAGCTGTGAAAACACCTAAGATTACAACACAAATCATTAAGGACCAAAATACTGGTTATAATTTGTTCAAGGGTGGGAAAGTTGATTTTACAAGATTGTCGCCGGATCAAGTTAAAGCATCAAAGTCGTCAAAAGAATATGGTGTTAGTTCATTAGGTGCTTCAAATGCTTTGACACTTAATGAAGTGAAGGTGCCTGAGTTTAAAAATATTAAGCTTCGTCAGGCTATTTCAAGCGCCATTGATCGCAAAACATTGGCCGAAAAGATTATGAATGGTTCAGCAGTGGCAGCAACAACCATCACACCGACTCATTTTGCAAAGGCTGCTAATGGCAAAGACTTTGCAACGGATTCAGTCAGCAAGGGAGCCATTAGTTATGATGCAAAAAAAGCTGCTAAGCTTTGGAGTCAAGGGTTGAAGGAAGTTGGTAAGAAAAATTTGTCATTTACCATTTTGACTGATGATGATGATGCATCAAAGCGAGCTGTACAATTTGTTCAATCAGAATTAGAAGATCATCTCAAGGGGTTGAAGGTTGAAATTAAAACGGTACCCAAAAAGCAACGTCTAGCTTTACAGACGGCTAAGAACTTTGATGTGGTTGTCTTTACTTGGATGGCCGATTATAGTGATCCATCATCATTCCTTGACCTGTACACAACAAATGCAACTTATAACTATGGTGGTTGGTCAAACAGTGCCTATGATACAGCTGTTAAAAAGGCACAAACTGTAGATGCAGCTAATGCAAAAGCACGTTTGAAAGACTATGCTGTTGCTGAGAAGATCATTGAGCAAAAGCTTGGTTCGATTCCACTTTATTATCGTGCAACACCATATTTGAAGAATCAAAAAATTAAGAAACTTGTATTGAATGCCGCTGGAAACCCAGTTGAATTCAAATATGCGTACAAAAAATAGTGTAATTTAACGGCTAGTAATTAAGGTGACATTTTGTCACTTTTTTTATTGGTCAATGAATCAGGGGTAAAATACTAGTACATCTGATGAAACTTTGAAGAATATAATGATAAAAAATAATAAAAGTAGGTCGTGTCTTTGAATCTAAAATTATGTAGAAACAGATATAAAACTATGTTAAAATTAATAACATTCTAATGAATATTAGACAAACCTCATAAATGCAATGTGATTTGATCTGGTTTGTCTCATATTCAGTGATAGCTCATGTTAAACACTGGGGATAAAAATTAGAAAGGATCATGACACATGATCAAATATATTTTAAAACGAATAGCGATTATTGCTGTAACGTTAGTCATAATCATTACTGCAACGTTCTTTTTGATGAAGTTGATGCCAGGTTCACCGCTTGCTAATGCTGAACGTCTATCAGCTTCTCAACGAAAGATGATTGAAGGCCAATATGGGCTTAATCAGCCGCTGATGGTGCAATATGTCAATTATCTTTGGAATGCGCTTCATTTTAATTTTGGCGTTTCATTTCAATACGCTAATCAACAGGTGGCAACCTTAATCGCGCAACGTCTTGGCCCATCGGCTCAACTTGGGATTCAAGCACTTATATTTGGGGTAGTCGCCGGAGTCGGATTGGGCTCAGCAGCTGCGGTTCGTCGAAATACAAAAACAGATACGGCGTTATCAGTATTAGCCGTGCTAGGTATTTCGGTACCATCTTTCGTCTTTGCTGCACTCTTACAATATTACGTTGGTCTACAGTTAAAATGGTTGCCAATTGCTGGTTGGCAAGGTTTTACAGCGACAATTCTACCAACCATCGCCTTAGGAATGTCGCCTTTAGCCATCTCAGCACGCTTCATTCGAACTGAAATGGTTGACGTTATGGGGTCAGATTATATTGAATTAGCCCGTGCGAAAGGGCTGTCAAAGCGCGAGGTGGTTTGGAAACATGCCATGCGAAATTCACTGATTCCACTAGTGACCTTGATTGGACCAATGGCAGTTAACTTGATGACTGGTTCAATCGTGATTGAGCAAATTTTTTCAATTCCTGGTATTGGTCAACAGTTCGTTTCATCAATTTTAACGAATGATTATCAGATTATTATGGGAACCACGATTGTGTATGCCATGATGTTGATGGTAGTTTTGCTAATCACTGATATTTTGTATGGATTGATTGATCCACGCATCCGCTTGTCATAGAAAGGAGCCCTGTCAAATGGATAATAAAATACAACTAACAGTGGCTGACTTTGAGTTTACGCCTGCTGACCAACATGCTGATGCTGAATACATTTCAAAACCATCTTTAACTTTTGCACAAGATGCTTGGCGCCGTTTGAAAAAAAATAAAGGTGCTTTTGTATCATTTTGGATTATTTTAGCGATCTTCGTTGTTGCCTTTGGATCAATGCCTTTTGCCACCCAAAAAGATGTTGCAAGACAAGATGTGGCTTTGCAAAATTTGCCACCTAAATTAGGTGCTTTGCCAATTCCTGGCCTAGATGGCAAAAAAGACGGTGAAGACCTTTATAAAACAGCTGGGGTTAAAAAAAGTTATTTCTTTGGTACTGATCAATTTGGTCGAGACATCTTTAAGCGAGTCTTGTATGGTACGCGCATTTCCCTTGAAGTCGCACTTTTTGCGGCAATGATGGATATTTTCTTTGGTGTGACCTATGGGATTGTCTCTGGCTGGCGTGGTGGTCGCACGGATACAATTATGCAACGGATTGTTGAAGTGATTTCATCAATCCCGAATTTGGTGGTCTTTGTCTTATTGATCTTAATTATGAAACCAGGTATGTTTTCGATTGCTTTGGGGATTGCATTGACTTCATGGGTAACTATGGCGAGATTGATTCGAGCACAAGTCCTAACCATTAAAGAACAGGACTATATATTAGCTGCACGAACATTAGGCGAATCTGCATTTAAGATTGGCACTAAACATTTAGTGCCTAACCTAAGTTCGACGATTATTGTTAACCTTATGTTTACGATTCCATCAGCAATATTCTTTGAAGCCCTGCTTTCATTTATTGGACTGGGAATTCCAGTCCCAATGGCATCACTTGGAACATTGATGAATGATGGACAAAAAGCATTTCAATTCTATCCTTATCAATTGATTATTCCGGCAATTATTTTGTCGGTCATTATGATTGCCTTCAATTTATTAGGGGATGGCTTGCGTGACGCATTCGATCCTCGGACAAAAGATTAAACGCGGGGATTGAATAAATGGCAGATAAAATACTTGAGGTTGCAGACCTTAAAATTAATTTTAAAACTTACGCTGGATCAGTTCAGGCTATTCGTAACATTTCATTTGATTTGTATAAAGGTGAAACGTTGGCGATTGTCGGTGAGTCTGGTTCAGGAAAATCGGTAACAACGCGGTCTTTGATGGGATTGTTAGCCAACAATGCAGAAATTGTATCGGGCTCAATCAAGTTTAAGGGTGAAGAAATCATTGGCAAGTCAGAAGATGATATGACTCAATTGCGTGGCCATGAAATTGCAATGATTTTTCAAGATCCGATGACGTCATTAGATCCAACGATGAAAATTGGACAACAAATTGCTGAGCCATTGATTAAACATCAAAAACTATCGAAAAAATCGGCTTGGCAAAAAGCGCTCGACATGATGAAATTAGTGGGCATTCCGAATGCTGAGGCACATATTAATGACTACCCACATCAATTTTCAGGCGGGATGCGCCAACGAATTGTTATTGCGATTGCATTGATTAACAATCCTGAGGTGTTGATTGCTGATGAACCAACAACCGCACTTGATGTGACAATTCAAGCTCAAATTTTACAGCTCATGAAGAAGTTGCAGGCAGAAATTCAATCGTCAATTATATTTATTACGCATGACTTGGGGTTGTGGCTGGGATGGCTGATCGGGTGGCTGTGATGTACGCTGGCCAAATTGTGGAAATTGGAACCACAGATGAAGTATTTAATTTCCCCCAACATCCATATACATGGGGATTATTAAATTCTATGCCGACTGTGGAAACCGAAAAAGGTGAGCTAGAAGCGATTCCAGGCACACCACCTGATTTACTGGATCCACCGCAGGGTGATGCATTTGCGGCTCGTAATCGTTATGCGCTTGCGGCCGATACGAAAGAACGCCCACCATATTTCAAATTATCGCCAACACATTTTGCAGCGACTTGGTTACTAGATGAACGTGCACCAGAAGTCCAACCACCAGTTGAAATTGTTAACCGGTGGGCACGTTATCAAGAAAAACATCCAGAAGCAGATCGAAATAAGGCGGTGGCCGTTGACGTGTCTGCTATTCTTGCAACGGAGGATAATTAATGATGACGGATGAAAAGAAAAAATTAGTTGAAATAAAAAATCTGGATATCATTTTTAATCGTGGCAAGCGTAATGAAACACAGGCAGTTTTAGATGCGAGCTTTGATATCTATGAGGGTGAAACGTTTGGATTGGTTGGTGAATCAGGATCTGGTAAGACGACGATTGGTCGGACAATTATGAAATTGTATGAACCAGCCGGTGGTGAAATTGATTTTGCTGGTCAAAGATTGCAAGACATTAAAAAGAAATCAGATTTAAAACGATTTAGGCAAGCCGTTCAAATGATTTTTCAAGATCCTCAAGCATCACTGAATATGCGGATGAAAGTTAAAGATATCATTGCCGAAGGCATTGATGTGAACGGCTTAGCTGAAAATGAAGCTGACAGGGTTGAAAAAGTTGAACAACTATTAGAAGTTGTTGGGCTAAATAAAGATCATAGTTCGCGTTATCCGCATGAGTTCTCTGGTGGTCAACGCCAACGAATTGGGATTGCACGGGCCTTAGCTGTGAATCCAAAGTTTATTATTGCCGATGAACCCATTTCAGCATTAGACGTATCAATTCAAGCGCAAGTTGTGAACCTATTGAAGAAACTACAAAAAGAGCGTGGATTGACGTATTTATTCATTGCGCATGATTTGTCAATGGTTAAGTACATCTCCGATCGAATTGGGGTCATGCATTGGGGGAAAATGTTGGAAATTGGGCCTGCTGAACAGGTTTACAACCAACCGCTGCATGATTATACGCGGTCATTATTGAGTGCTATTCCGGTTCCTGATCCCGATGTTGAGTTAGCACGTCAACCGATTGAATATGATCCTGAGATGGAAATCAACGGGAGTGAACGATCAATGGTTGAAATTGTTCCGGGTCATTTTGTCTGGGCTTCAGTCGATGAAGTGCCAATGTACCAAGAACGTGCACGTGAGATTGGTTTACTTGTAGATTGAGATTTGCACTTTAAAAATCATTACGGGGAAGAAATATTGTCAAAAAAGGCCATTCGTTTGATACGTTCAAATGAATGGCTTTTTCTTAAATATGTGTCAGTAGACGTGAATCTTTTTACGTCGGCTGTGTCCCAATGCTAAGCGTGGTATAATAACAAGGACACTAAAAATGAAAGGGAAACTGATGATGAAACACATGAGTGTATTTCGATCACTTCCAGATTTTTTTCAGAACAAGCGATTACTTCTATTGGCAGCTTGGGTGACGATAATGGCTGTCATAGGAACTGTTTTAGCCTTTATGTCAAGCTGGGTAATTGGTGTACTTTGGGTGATTATTATTCTTTGTGCGCTCTTTTTTGTGTTTAATACGCTACAAAAAATTGGTAAAGATACTCAAAAATACATCGCAAGCTTGTCATATCGGGTGAATCGAGGTGAACAAGAGGCGATTGTTCAGATGCCTTTAGGGGTCATCTTGTTCAATGAGAATTTTGAAATTGACTGGATTAATCCATACTTGCAGCATTTTATTGGTACTGAGTCATTGGTTGAAAGCCAATTAAGCGCAGCTGACGAAGTGTTAGCTAATATTGTTCGTCATTGGGATCCTGAGAAAAAACAAAGTTCGCGTTTAGAATGGTTAGGACGTATTTTTGATGTGAAAGTACAACCTGAATTACGTGCCGTTTATCTATTGGATGCCACAAAGTCGACAGAGATTGAAACGCGTTATGAAAATGAACGATTATTTATTGGTATGGTGTCATTGGATAATTATGACGAAATATCAGAACGATTAAATGATTCGGATTCTTCAGCATTGCGATCATTTGTAACGACCGCGTTGACAGATTGGATGGGCCGTTACGATATTTATTTGCGGCGTTTGGCCGTTGATAAGTATATGATTATCGGTTATCGTGAGGCTTTAAGAAAAGCGGAGCAAGATAAATTTAGTATCTTGAATACGATTCGGGAGACAACTTCTAATCAAAATACGCCTATTACGTTGAGTATAGGGATTGCCTATCACGAAAAAGATGTCAATGTCATGGCTGCTTCAGCGCAGACACAACTTGACTTGGCCCTTGGCCGAGGTGGGGATCAGGTCGTCGTGAAATCACCAAATAAGGATGCAAGATTCTATGGTGGGACAACCAATCCGATGGCTAAGCGGACGCGTGTGCGGGCCCGAGTTATTTCACAGGCGTTGATGGAATTGATGGCGTCTGCAGATCAAATCTTTGTTATGGGTCATAACCATGCCGACATGGATTCAATGGGTGCTGCTTTGGGTGTCCGTCGATTAGCCAAAATGGCAAATAAACCAGCTTGGGTTGTGGTTGAACCAAAAGAAAATGCACATACAGATATGCAACTGCTGTATTCTGAATTGGCCGCTGATGCACAAACATCTGATGCGATTATCAGTCCCGCCGAGGTGCTAAGTAAAGCTACCGAGAATTCCTTATTAATCATGGTTGATCATTCAAAACGCTCAATTACTGAAAGCCATAGCGTTTATGACCGCCTTCAAGATCGTCTAGTGATTATTGATCATCATCGACGGGGAGAAGAGTTCCCGGATAAGGCAGTTTTGGTTTATATTGAATCTTATGCGTCATCAACGGCAGAATTGGTAACTGAGTTATTTGAATATCAACCACGGGCGATTAAAGGATTGGCACGGATTGAAGCCACCGCGTTGCTTGCTGGCATTCAATTAGATACTAAATCATTTACTTTGCGCGCTGGCACACGCACTTTTGATGCAGCAAGTTATTTGCGTTCTATTGGTGCTGATGGTAAGTTAATTCAAAATTTGATGAAAGATTCAGTCGAAGATTATCGTCAACGCGCACATTTGATTGATCAAGCAACGATTATTGATGATTATGCCTTGGTTGTTGCTGAAGATGACCGTCTCTACGATTCGGTCTCTGTAGCACAGGCCGCTGATTCATTATTACAAATCGTTGGTATCGAACGGTCGTTTGTGATTGCGCGCCGTGACGACAAGACAATTGGAATTTCAGCACGTTCGAATGGTACAAAAAACGTCCAAACGCTGATGGAACAATTAGGTGGTGGCGGTCATTTAAGCAATGCAGCGACCCAAATTACGGATGTGACAACACAAGAAGCTGGGGCTAAATTGCAGACATTGTTGCAATCAGATGAAGAGATGTAGTTGAATGGGAGAATTAAAATGAAAGTTATTTTTTTAGAAGACGTTAAAGGCCGTGGTAAAAAAGGCGAAGTGAAAGATGTACCTGATGGGTATGCCAATAATTTTTTAATTAAAAATAAAAAAGCTGAACCAGCAACGAATGCGAATGTGTCTGCATTGAAAGGCCAAAAAAAGGCAGCCGACCGTGAAGCAGCAGCTGAATTAGCTGCTGCAGAAGCCTTGAAGGCTCAATTAGAATCCGAAGAATCAGTTCTTGAGTTGAAAGCTAAGGCCGGTTCCGATGGGCGGTTGTTTGGTGCCATTTCATCAAAGCAAGTCGTTGAGGCTGCTGAAAAGCAATTGGGATTGAAAATCGATAAGCGCAAGATGGATATGAAAGAGCCGATTCGGGCATTAGGTTACCGTAATATCACGATTAAACTTCATAAAGGTGTTGAAGCAAACATTCGAATTCATACGGTAGAACAATAGGAAGTTAGTATATGGCAGATGAACTTGTAGATTTTAAAAGTGCCCCTCAAGATGGTTTTGCTGAACAAGCAGTTTTAGGGTCTATTTTAATTAGTACAGATCCAATTGATACCTTGTCGACAGTTAGTAGCATTATCGCTCCCAATGATTTCTTTCAAACACGGAATCGATTAGTTTACCAAGCAATGCTGGCGCTCGATGATGCTGGCCGACCAATTGATCCATTGGTATTGCAAGATCAACTGAATAGCATGAATCAGCTAGAAAATTCTGGTGGTGCAAGCTATCTGGCTGAATTAGGATTAGTTGTTCCAATTGCCAGTAATGCAGCGACATATGCAGCGATTGTGAAAGAAAAGGCGCAACGGCGTGCATTGTTAGATGTGTTAGCTGGTGGAACTGAAGCTGGTTATACTGATATGGAACCGGTGGGCGACCTGATCGCGCGCATGTCAGGTGAGTTAGACAGTATTGATACTGAAACTGGAGATGCGGACTTTCAAGAAATTGCACAGGTTGTGAATGAATCATTTGAGCAGATTGAACGAAATTCTCGTACCAGTGAAAAAGTTACGGGTGTTGCGTCTGGTTTTCGAGAATTGGATGAATTAACCACTGGCTTTCACGCAGGTGAAATGATTATTGTTGCGGCACGACCAGCAGTGGGAAAAACTGCTTTTGTTTTGAATGTTGCCCAAAAGGTTGCGGTTGCAAATAAAAAATTACCAGTTGTGATTTTTTCATTGGAAATGCCGGCTGTATCGTTAGTGAATCGAATGTTAGCATCTGAAGGGAATATTAATTCACAAAATATGCGAACTGGTTCATTAACAGATGAAGAGTGGCGCAAGTTGACGGTAGCGATGGCGTCGTTAAGTGGGACAAAAATCTATATTGATGACACGGCAGGTATTAAAATAACTGAAATTCGATCAAAATTGCGGCGTTTAAAGAAGCAAGAAGGTGAATTGGGACTGGTAATTATTGATTACTTACAATTGGTTGAAGGAACCACGAATGAATCACAGCAACAGGCTGTCTCGTCGGTTTCACGAAACATCAAGAAGATGGCAATGGAGTTGCAAGTGCCAATTATTGCTTTGGCTCAGTTATCACGTGGCGTAGAACAACGGCAAGACAAACGACCAGTGCTGTCTGATATTCGTGATTCTGGTTCAATCGAACAAGATGCGGATATCGTTGGCTTCTTATACCGTGAAGATTATTATCGTCAAGAGGATGATGGTGAAGGTAGCGGCGCCGGTCAGCAAGATGAGGACGGGCCAATTGAGATTATCCTTGAGAAGAATCGTTCGGGTGCTCGTGGAACGGCCAAAATGCTGTTTCAAAAAGCGTACAGTAAATTTTCAAATTATGATTATGTTCATTCTGAAGACGATAATCCTTTTGCATAAAAAATCACGTGCGAAGACACGTGGTTTTTTCTTTGGGCATTATTACTGTTCAAAGTATGACGGATAGTGTATTCTAAGTGTAATGAATTACATATAATAATATATTGTGTATTACATGGAGGCATTATGAGTTCGAAAAAGGCTAGACGTTATCGACGATTTTGTATTTTAGTTGGAGTCATCATGGTAGCAATTGTGTCGATACTTGGTCTTGGGCAACTGCAACGGCAAAAACAGGCAAAAAAGGTTGTGCAGAATCAGAAGGCACAACATGTTAAACAACCACACAAACAGATTAGCTCTAAGTATCAAAGCATTAAAAGTGTACCAGGCATACCGCCAACCGATGCACTAGGTCAAAAAATTAAGACGACATTAACAAGTATTAATTATTCCGGTACAGCGTTGATCGTTAAAAATGGTCGACCAATCTTTCATCAAGCATACGGCTATGCTGATCAAGATCAAAAAAAGTTAAACACGACGGATAGTTTGTTTCAAATTGCATCTGTGATGAAGAATATGACAGCAATTCTTGTCATGAATGAGGTTCGAGCAGGACGGCTATCATTAAACCAACATATTGATGTGTTTTATCCGCAATTACCACGTGCTAGTCAAATAACAGTATTGCAGCTATTAAATATGAGTACGGGCTATCGTCAAACCAATTCCGCGACGACAAGTATGTCAGCTGATGATTATATCAATTATGACGTGAATCATGTACTTGATGATGGCTACACAAGTTGGAAATATCGCGCCATTAATTATTCAATTTTAGTCGGCATCATTCAAAAAACGTCAGGTAAATCATATCAAACGTTATTTAATGACTATTTCATCAAAAAACATCATTATCAATTTAAAGATTACCAGGCTTTTTTGGCATCTGATGCCCGAACGCATGGTTATGATGCCAAGGACAATCATGTTTATGCGGATAGTGCCTTGATGTTTGAGCGCGAAGTCGGGACTGGCAATCTCGCGTTAACCGATTCACAATTTTATCGATACCTGGTTGACGAAATGACAGGACAATTAATTCAACCTGATTTATTTAAACAAATGTTACAACCAGCAGCGGGTTCAGACTTTAGTGGTGGCTTATATTGGCAGCGTTTCGCCAATCGCTATTACTTACATGGTAATATCATGGGGTATGAACCGACTGTTTATACGTCGTATGACGCGAAAAATATGGTCATTCTATTGAGTAATCATAATTCGGATAGCTCTAATGCGCCAATTCCAAGGCTTAATCAAAAAACAGCTGAAACAATTTATCAGATGATTCAATAATATGATAATGGTTGGCAGGTTGGGCTTGAATTTATTATTGAAATACTGTAAAATAACTTTGTTGTGTTTGTGGATTTCACAAACTGCAACCACTCGACATCCGTTTTAAAGATTAGCTCTGCGGACAAGGTGAGTCTAAGTTGTTTAATAATATTTTTATAGGAGGTCTACAGACTCATGGCATCATATGCAATTATTGAGGATGGTGGAAAGCAATACAAAGTTTCTGCCGGTGACGTAATTTACGTCGAAAAGAAGGACGCTGCTGAAGGTGACAAGGTTGTCTTCGATAAGGTTGTTTTTGCTAACGGAACAGTTGGCGCACCTTACGTTGACGGTGTTACGGTTTCAGGAACTGTTGAAAAGCATGGTAAGGAAAAGAAAGTTGTGACTTTCAAGTACAAGCCAAAGAAGCATTCACACAGTAAGCAAGGTCATCGCCAACCTTATACTAAGGTTGTCATTGACACAATCGCTTAACCCATCGAATATAGGAGGATAAAATCATGCAATTGAATTTGACTAACTTGACGATGCTTGCCCACCACAAAGGTGGCGGTTCATCTTCTAACGGACGTGACTCAGCAGGACGTCGTCTTGGTACGAAGCGTGCTGATGGACAAGACATCAAAGCAGGATCAATCATTTACCGTCAACGTGGTACACACATCTACCCAGGTGTGAACGTTGGTCGTGGAAATGACGATACTTTGTATGCAAAAGCTGATGGTGTGGTAAAGTTCGGTCGTTTGGGCCGTGACAAGCGCCAAGTATCAGTTGTATCTCGTGAAGAGTACAAAGAAATTATTGCAAAGTAATAATATAGAAAAGTCATCTATAATTAATAGGTGACTTTTTTGTTGGCATGTGGATCAGGCCGAGTAAACACGCCGTTGAAAGTGTTGTTGAGTCTGTTATACTAGAATTACTAAATTAAACTAATACGAGGATTAATTAATGACAACCGATTATGCATTCATTACCCAAGCTGAGTTGAATAAGCCAGCCGATTGGCAGCCTTCAATGGCACATCAAAATATTCGCAAGGCCATCGAAGTTTCAATTTCTGGCCGCGTATCAACGATTGTTCAATTGGTTGCTGATTTTGGTTATCGGACAGCAACCATTAATTTGCATGATTTGGCGACTTTTGTCCGTGAGGAAACCATGGAAGATTATCAACACGATTATCGTAAACATCATGAATTGCGTGACGAATTAATTATGGTTGATAATATGCCAACCTCTGTGTTTAATACAATTGTGCAATTGGAATTGGACAATATTTTGGATGCTTCGGAATTCGAACATGCGTACCATACTGATGGTGAAGTGCAGATTTTTTGGCAACAGTCGTGATTGATGCCAAAGTACACCGGACTAAGTGATCAGCAATGTATCTTAATCGATATCGGCTAGCCTTAGATTAAATGATGTTCTTAAAGACTTTGAAAGCGGTTTTAATTAGAAAGTTAAATTAAAATTAAAAAAATTGGACGTTTTAGTATCTTTATTTCAAATAAGGTGGTATACTAATTCACAGAGTTAAAAAGCAATTTTGTTTTATGTTTTCCAAATGTACGGCACGTTGATTTTTGATTTAGTATTTATGGCATGTGCCAAGGAGGTTTCATAACATGGAACAAGGAACAGTAAAGTGGTTTAACGCAGACAAGGGATTCGGATTTATCGAACGCGAAAATGGTGGAGATGTATTCGTACACTTCTCAGCTATCCAAACTGATGGATTCAAGTCATTGGACGAAGGTGCAAAGGTTTCTTTCGAAGTTGAAGAAGGTGCCCGCGAACTTCAAGCCGTTAACGTTACTAAGGACTAATTTTTAGTTTTTAGTCAAAAAGTCACACAATGATGTGTGGCTTTTTTGGTATCTTCGTGAACATTGAAAAATAATTAGGCATATTCTTCGTATTTTTAGCAAACTATGATAAAATAAAACTATAAAGTTTAGAACGAATCATGAGGGAGTAACAGCGGTTATCCGTGGTCCCACCGTCAGCAAGAGCAAGCATGCGTGTTCCGGTGGTCCTTAAACAGTGAGACTCATGGTGACATTGAAAAAATAGTATTAATGAATGCTATTTTCATTGGCGATGCTGATGAATGTCACCATGGGCCTTTTTTTATCAAAAAGAGCAATGGGATATATCATCAATGCTTGTTCTAAAACTTTAATTAATTTTTTGAGGAGAAATGATATATGGCTGACAAGCTGAAAGTGCGAATGTATCAACAGGATAAACAGGACGTATTGAAAACATTAAAAACTGATGCAGCGAATGGTTTAACAACTACTGAAGCGCAGAATCGGTTAGCGCAGTATGGAAAAAATGAATTGCAGGCAGCAGAACAATCAACTATTTTCCAAAAATTTGTGAATCAATTTAAAGACTTCATGATTATTGTCTTGATCGTAGCGGCCTTGATTGCTGCTGCCACAGGTGAGACGGTTGATGCAATCATCATCTTGGCTGTTGTTGTATTAAATGCAGTTTTTGGGGTTTATCAAGAATATAAAGCCGATGAAGCCATTGCAGCTTTGAAAAAAATGTCAGCACCGAATGCAAATGTGCGGCGAGATAATGAAGTTGTCACGCTACCAGCCAATGATCTTGTACCAGGTGATATTGTTTTGCTTGAAGCGGGTGATGTGATTCCCGCAGATATGCGTTTGTTAGAATCGGCATCATTGAAAATTGAAGAGGCTGCCTTGACGGGCGAATCAGTCCCAGTTGAGAAAATTTCGGAAACGCTTTATGCTGATGATTTACCATTGGGTGATCGGACTAACTTGGCCTTTATGAATTCAAATGTCACATATGGTCGTGGCCTTGGGGTGGTAACTGGTACAGGAATGTCAACTGAGGTTGGTAACATTGCTGAGATGTTAGAGACGACTGAAACAACAAAGACGCCACTGCAGGAAAACCTTTCAAAGTTAGGTAAATCACTCACGTATTTGATTTTAGTGATTGCAGTCATTGTCTTTATCGTGGGTATGTTTCGAGCACCTGAAGGGCAAACTGGTAACCGCGTCATTGATATGTTATTAACCGCAATTTCGTTGGCCGTTGCCGCAATTCCGGAAGGTTTACCAGCCATTGTGACCATTACGCTTGCTTTGGGTACTAAGCAATTGACTAAGAAACATGCGTTGATGCGAAAATTACCGGCTGTTGAAACGCTTGGATCAACTGAAATCATCGGTTCAGACAAAACGGGTACGTTAACCCAAAATAAAATGACAGTCGAAAAGTATTATGTTGACGAAACATTAATTGCAGCTGAGACGCCAGTTGTTGGGTCAGCTGGTCAATTAGCTGATTTGTTGGCCTTAAACAATGATACAAAGATAACCGTTGATGGTGAAAAATTAGGTGATCCAACTGAAACAGCGCTGATTACTTTTAATGAGAAACAGCATCGGGATTTGGCAGCTTTATATGCTAAATATCCACGTGTCGGTGAAATTCCATTTGATTCAGAACGTAAATTAATGACCACGGTACATCCGGACAGGGAGCAATTTATAATCACCGTGAAAGGTGCACCAGATGAGTTGTTACGCCGAACAACGACGCGCCTGCAAGGAGGCGAACGTGTTCCGATGACCGATGCCGATTTGGCGCATATTGCGTCAGTGAATATGACTTTAGCCAAAGATGCCTTGCGTGTCCTGGCATTCGCCTTTAAAAAGGTTGATGCGATGCCGTTGGAGATGTCGTCTGAATTAGTGGAACAAGATCTGACGTTTGTCGGACTAGTTGGTATGATTGATCCTGAACGCCCAGAAGTTGCTGGCGCAGTTGCTGAAGCGCGTGGTGCTGGGATTAGAACATTAATGATTACTGGGGATCATAAGATTACAGCTGAGGCAATTGCTCGTCGTTTAGGTATTTTGAGTGATGAACAAGGCGCCGAGGCAATTATCACGGGTGCCGAATTAGACCAATTAGATGATGCAACATTTAAAGCCAATGTTGCTCAATATAGTGTGTATGCCCGCGTTGCCCCAGAACATAAGGTGCGTATTGTACAAGCTTGGCAAGCTCAAAATAAGGTTGTGGCAATGACTGGTGATGGGGTCAACGATGCCCCAGCCTTGAAAACAGCTGATATTGGTGTTGCCATGGGAATCACTGGTACCGAGGTTTCCAAGGGCGCGGCAGATATGGTTTTGGCAGATGATAATTTTGCGACGATTGTGAACGCGGTTGAAGAGGGTCGAAAAGTATTCACCAATATTCAAAAATCAATTCAATATTTGCTATCTGCCAATTTGGGTGAAGTCTTAACGCTCTTCGTTATGACCATTGCTGGCTGGAATATTTTGGCACCAGTGCATATTCTGTGGATTAACCTGATTACTGATACGCTCCCTGCCATTGCTTTGGGGATGGAGCCAACAGAACCGGGAATCATGAAACGTCAGCCGCGCGGACGAAATAGCGACTTCCTTGGCAACGGTCTTGGTGGAGCGATTGTTTATCAAGGACTGCTTGAAGGTCTCATTACGCTAGGTGTGTACTGGTTTGGTATTACTTTCCCAGTGCATACTGGTGCAGCTGCGCATGCTGATGCACTAACGATGGCATTTGCTACGTTGGGATTGATTCAACTGTTCCACGCATTCAATACAAAATCAATTTATCAATCGATTTTCACAGTGGGGATTTTCAAAAATAAGATGTTTAATTGGTCAATCCTTATTGCAGGTTTGGCGTTAGCAGCAACAATTTTGATTCCAGGCTTGAATGATATGTTCCACGTTACGCACTTAGATAGTTATCAATGGTTCATTGTATTAGGTTCATCGTTTGCGATCGTACCATTGGTTGAAATCGTTAAATTGGTGCAACGGCTGGTGATGAAGCAAAAGTAATCATGTATAATAGAAAGGGTTGAAAATGTTCAGCTCTTTTTTTGTTCAATTGAGTAAAAACATGATTGGAGACATATTTGAATGCCGGTCATAATGAGTTGAAATGTAGTAAGAAAAATGGATTATAGCTAGTAATAGTTAATTGAGGAGTGATAAGAAATGGTAAAAAAGCAATTTGCAAATCCACGCGATTATGCGTTGAAGTTGTCACAAATTATTCAAACGACAGAGGATGCTGGGACAGCCGTTGCTGATTATTTTGAGAAGCTACGATCAGCAATTGATGAGGACCGTGTCAAAGCGTTACCAAAAGCTGAATTTGAAGAAATTTCAGCAGAGTTTGATGATGTTGTTGCAGTTTATAAAAATGCCGACCAAGCGTTAAACGATTTAAAGGCACCAGTTCGTTTGATTGGTGTGCATGGCTCATTGGTCAATACCTTCCATCAATATTATGAGGCTACGATTGTGATGGCGAATGCTTTGAATGTTGAGCAACAAACGGTTGATTTGCCAGTTTTTGAACAATCTGAACAAGATCAAGATCGGTTGATTGAGGACTTTATGAAACAAGTGCGACGTGCCTTTCAAATGGTGATGTAAGCATGATGGAAATTAAATTACCTGAAATTGATTTGGTGCATGATGTTGCCGAAATGCTCAATCTACCACAGACAAAAGTTGCAGCAACGACTGAATTGCTAGATGAAGGCAATACAGTGCCTTTTATTGCACGATATCGAAAAGAAGCTACTGGCAACCTAGACGAAGTTCAAATTCGTGATATCCAAACTGCAACTAAACGATTAACTGATTTGCAGGCGCGAAAAGTGACGGTTCAAAAGGCATTAATTGAACAAGGTGCGTGGCAAGCAACTATTGCTAAAAATTTAGCGCAAGCTGATAATATGCAAGCAGTGGAAGATTTGTATTTACCCTTTAAGCAAAAGCGTCGAACAAAGGCGACCGTTGCTAAAGAGGCGGGGCTTATGCCTTTTGCACAACTTGTTCAGCGTTTTCCAGCTGAAAGTCTCCGTAAAGCAGCGCAAGCTTACGTTGACGAGGCGCGTGGCTTACCAGACGTTGATGCGGTGATGGCTGGGGTTCATGAAATTTTTGCTGAAGTAATTGGCGAAAATGCGGGCTTGCGTGATTGGATACGACGGTACACGCGCGATAATGGTCGGTTAGTCACCAAGCTTAAACGCGATGGTGAGACTAAGGATGAAAAACATGTCTTTGAGTTATATTATGATTTTGATCAAAAATTTAAAAATCTAGCTAACCATCAAGTGTTGGCGATTAATCGTGGTGAAAACGAACAAGTGTTAACGGTAAGTATCGATGTTGATACTGAGGCCATTCTTCGCTATTTAAAGTTCCGGTTGATTGGCTCAAAAATTGGCGAATCAAAGGACGTCTTATTAGCAGCAGCTAGTGATGCCTATAAGCGGTTCATTGGCCCAGCCATCGCCAGAGAAATGCGGCATGAACTCACAGAAAAGGCAGCAACGGATGCGATTAAAGTTTTCGGGACCAATCTATATCATTTACTCATGGGTTCTCCATTACGTGGGCGCGTGGTACTAGGATTCGATCCAGGGATTCGAACTGGTTCAAAGTTAGCTGTTGTCGATGAAAATGGAAAATTCTTGGATAAGGTCGTCATTTATCCACATCGTGCAGCAAAATATGATCCTGCGGGCGCTCGACGAGAAATTATTCGTTTAGTCAATACGTATCATGTGAGTTTAGTTGCGATTGGAAACGGGACCGCTTCACGTGAATCTCAGGCATTCATTGCTGATATCATTAAGACTGATTTACCGCATTTACAGTATGTGGTGGTCAATGAATCTGGGGCTTCGGTTTATTCAGCATCTGATGTAGCACGAGAAGAATTTCCAGATTTGCATGTTGAGGAACGTTCAGCGATTTCAATCGCACGTCGGTTACAGGACCCAATGGCAGAGTTGATCAAAATTGATCCGCAAGCCGTGGGTGTCGGCCAATATCAACATGATTTACCAACTAAGGAGTTGACACAAGAGCTTGATACGGTATTAGAAAGTGCGGTCAATCAAGTTGGTGTTAATTTGAATACTGCTTCGCCACAATTATTGCAGCATATCGCTGGCTTAACCAAAACAACTGCTAATAACATTGTCGTTTATCGAAATGATAATGGCGCATTTACTACTCGAAATGAGTTGAAAAAAGTGCCAAAGTTAGGTCCAAAAGCCTTTGAGCAAGCTGCTGGATTTTTACGTATTCCAAATGGTAAAAATGCGCTTGATAATACGGACATTCACCCAGAATCGTACACTTTGGCTAAGGCGATTTTGAAAGAAACTGGTGCAGCGATTGGCGCAAACAGTAGTGCGCAGTTGCAACCTATGATTTCTCAAGAAATGGCTGACCATTTTAATGTTGGCTTACCAACGTTAACTGATGTGATTGATTCTTTGACCCATCCTGGTCGTGACTTACGTGATAGCACGCAAGGTGCAGTATTGCGTTCTGACGTGTTAACTTTGAAAGACTTGAAACCTGGTATGGAATTACAGGGCACGGTTAGAAATGTAGTTGACTTTGGGGCCTTTGTTGATGTCGGTGTTCATGAAGATGGCTTAGTCCACGTAAATAATATGGTTGAACATCGTCAAAGAAATCTGAAGGTTGATCCACATCAGCACGTCGCAGTTGGCGATGTTGTCACTGTTTGGGTGAAAAATGTTGATGTTGCCAGAGAACGGATTGGGTTGACGTTATTTCAAGATCAAGTAACAGAAAATCAATAACCACTGATGAAATGAACATAAAATGTTCACAAAAACGCCATTTTTTGACTTTTTTGTGAGAGTAAGATAAGTGCACTGGGATAAACAGGTGCACTTTTTTTATGTCGTTTAATGGAGGAATTGGGTTATGTCGACCGAAACAAAACAATCAGTACCGAATGCATCGGCACACGCATGGGAAGGCTTTGCCGTAGGTCTTTGGCAAGATGAAATAAACACACGTGATTTTATTCAGCGTAATTATACTGAGTATGTCGGAAATGCTGATTTTTTATCTGGTGCATCATCGGCAACGAATGAATTAATGGTGCGCCTCAATGATTTGTTTGAAGTGGAGCACGAGCATAGTGGTGTTTTGGCAATGGAAAATGATGTGCCATCAACCTTAACATCACATCAACCGGGGTACTTAATTCAATCAGCAGAAAAAATTGTTGGCTTACAAACAGACCAGCCACTTAAACAAGCATTTATGCCATTTTGTGGGATTCGAATGGCAGAAAGCGCATTGGAATCAAATGGCTATGAAACCAATCCATTGATGCATACAGTATTCAATCAGTGGCGTAAAACGCACAATCAAGGTGTTTTTGACGCCTACACGCCTGAAATGATCTTAGCTCGTAAAAATAAAATATTGACAGGATTACCTGATGCATACGGCCGTGGCCGCATTATTGGTGATTATCGGCGGGTGGCTTTGTATGGTATCGAACGCTTGATGCAGGAAAAAGCGCGTGATTGGGAAAATGTTGGTGCAGGTGCGATGACCGAATCGGTGATTCGACTTCGTGAGGAAATTAAGGAACAGCATCGGGCGCTTGAGGAATTAAAGACGATGGCAGCGAGCTATGGTTTTGACATTTCATTGCCAGCCAAAACAGCACAAGAGGCGATTCAATGGCTATACTTCGGTTATTTGGGGGCCATTAAGGCTCAAAATGGCGCGGCTATGTCGATTGGACGTATTTCAACCTTTTTAGATATTTATCTTGAACGTGATTTGAAACGTGGTTTGATTGATGAAAATGATGCACAAGAACTCATTGACCATCTTGTGATGAAGTTACGCATGGTACGTTTTGCAAGGACACCAGAGTATAACGACTTGTTTTCAGGCTTTCCGATTTGGGCAACTTTATCAGTTGGTGGTATGAGTAGTGATGGTCGTTCTTTAGTGACCAAGACGGATTTTAGATTTTTGAGTACACTATCAACCATGGGACCATCGCCTGAACCTAATATTACTGTCCTTTGGTCATCTCGAGCGCCAGAAGGATTTAAACAGTATGCGGCAAAAGTAGCGGAAGAATCACATGCCCTACAATTTGAAAATGAACAGTTACTCCGCGATTATTGGGGATTTGACGATGTCGGGATTGCATGTTGTGTCTCAGCCACGGTGATTGGGAAGAATATGCAATTCTTTGGTGCCCGTGCTAACTTAGCAAAGGCCTTGTTGTATGCCATTAACGGCGGAATTGATGAAAAAAGCGGGGTTCAAGTTGGACCTAAATTACGGCCGTTAACCGGCGAATACCTAAACTATGAAGATGTTTGGGCAGCATACAAAAGTATCTTAGATTGTTTGGCTAATTTGTATGTCAACACACTAAATGTGATTCATTATATGCACGATAAGTATGCATATGAAGCGGTTCAGTTAGCGTTGATGGATTCGCATCTTGAACGAACATTTGCCACTGGAATAGCGGGTATATCACAAGCAACAGATTCACTGATGGCAATTAAACATGGGCATGTGAAAGTTATTCGAGATGTTACGGGATTAGCCACTGATTATGTGCCCGAACATGGCTTCCCAACATATGGGAATGATAATCTTGAAGCTGACGCGATGGCAAATCAAATTATTGATTATTTTATGACCCAAATTCGACGGCAACATTTCTATCGTGAGGCAAAACCAACGACGTCATTGTTAACCATTACCTCAAATGTTGTCTATGGAAAAGCTACAGGTAATATGCCAGACGGACGACGGGCTGGGGTGCCATTATCGCCCGGTGCCAATCCTTCCTATGATGACGGGCACTTTTTAGGTGAAAAACATGGTTTATTAGCTTCATTAAATTCTGTGGCGCGTTTGAATTATGGTAATGCGCTGGACGGCATTTCAAATACCCAAATCATTAATCCCAGTGCGCTTGGTAAAAACCAGACTGAGATTGTGACTAATTTATGTCATGTGCTAGATGGTTATTTTAACCAAGGTGGCTATCATTTGAATGTCAATGTGTTTGACCAATCGTTATTAAAAGATGCGCAAGCTCATCCAGAAAAATACCCGAATTTGACGATTCGCGTGTCAGGTTATGCTGTTAAATTCCGCGACTTAACGGCAGAGCAACAAAACGATGTGATGTTGCGTACAGCACATGCACATTTGACAGTTTAATTGGATGGTATGAAAGGGTGAACATGACAGAACCAAACCTGATTGGTCGGGTCTATTCAACTGAAAATTTTGCAACCTTTGATGGTCCTGGTATTCGATTTGTTGCGTTTTTACAGGGTTGTCGCATGCGTTGCCAATTTTGTCATAATCCTGATACATGGGATTTAACGACTGATACGATGCAAGAAATGACGGCCAATGAATTACTTGATGAAGCTTGTCGCTACCGAGCGTACTGGGGTGAACGTGGGGGGTTACGATTTCAGGTGGCGAAGCATTGTTACAGATGGATTTTGTTATTGATTTATTTATTAAAGCTAAACAACGAGGGATTCACACGACGCTTGATACTTCCGGTCAACCATTCTCCAGACGGTCTGATTGGTTGGTACAATTTGAAAAGTTGTTAGCAGTGACGGATTTAATTCTACTGGATATTAAGGAAATCAATAACCAGCGTCATAAAAAAGAAACGGGTTGGCGTAATGATAACATTTTAGATTTAGCCAGATATTTGAGTGATCAGCAGCAACCAGTTTGGATTCGTCATGTTTTAGTACCGACATTATCTGATTTTGATGAGGATTTAATTGAACTAGACGCTTTCATTCAAACATTGAAAAATGTTGACCGGGTAGAGGTGTTGCCATATCATACGATGGGACAATATAAATGGGAGGCATTAAATCGTGATTATGCGTTGGCTGGTGTAGCAGAACCGAGTGCCGATCGGGTGGCAAACGCGAATCGGTTATTGCATACTGATGATTATCAAAATTACTTAACTCGCTGAAGTATTGAAATATGTGTTCAGTTTTGGTATCATTGTCTATGTTGGTTTACCACATAGACAATAAGCGGTCGTGGCGGAATTGGCAGACGCGCAGGACTAAGGATCCTGTGGTAGAAATACCGTGCGGGTTCGACCCCCGCCGACCGCATTATATATTTTTGAAGCCCTACTATATCAGCAACGATGTTGATATGGTGGGGTTTCTTTGTGTGTACCAAATGGATTCAATCGTACCGAATAGTCTCAGATACATATTAGATGTGTATTTACATGTGTATTTGAGACCGTTAATTTTAGAAGTTTATCAAGCTCGTAAATATATCTGCGGTGGTATCTTTCATCTCCTGTGTGACGGCCGTATAGATTGATAGGGTGGTTTGTACATCATCATGCCCAAGTGGATATTGTATTTGTTTAACATCATCATGCCCTGAAATAAACATAATCAATGTTACGAGATAGCTTGACAAGCATGTTAGAATTAATTTGTATTATAATTAAAATAATTTTGTAGGCACTTAACTAGGGATATTCCTAGCGGTGCCTTTTCCTTTTTTTAAATCACAATCTGTGAACTAAGCGCTTTATTTTGAGAATGGTACAATTAAATTAAGTAGATAGCAAGATGGGAGTGGGTAAAATGGCAGAAAAAAGTAAGCAACCGACAATGCAGCATGCACATGATAATGAGCCAGTAATTGATGAACAACAGATGAATATGTCGGATTCGATGATGATGTCAGCCACTGATAAGTCTGATCAGCCAATGACTATGGCGCATGATGAGCACCATGCAAATCACATGGCATCAATGACTGAGTCGCATGACGATCAGCCGATGAAGATGACAGAACCTACGATGAGTGCACATCACGACCATATGGAGATGGCAATGAACCATTCAAATATGTCGATGGGACATCACATGCATGATATGGGGGCCGGACACGACGATCAAATGATGCATGGTGGTCATATGATGCATATGGGGAATATGAAACGGAAGCTTATCGTTTCATTGATTTTGACGATTCCGATTATTTTGATGTCACCGATGATGGGCGTTCATTTACCATTTATGATTGAAGGATTGCCTTATCAATCATGGCTAGTCATGTTAATTGGGGCGATCATTTTGATTTATGGTGGGGCGCCTTTTTACCAAGGTGCAGTTGGTGAATTATCAGCCAAAAAGCCGGCAATGATGACCCTAATTAGTATGGGCATTACGGTGGCTTTTGGTTATAGCTTGTATGGTACGGTATTAAGTACCTTACACCCCCACACGATGACAATGAGTTTCATGTGGGAACTGGCTACCCTAATTGACATTATGTTGATTGGACATTTGATCGAAATGAACGCCGTGATGCGAGCTGGGTCAGCTGTCGACGCTTTAACACAACTGATACCAGACGTGGCACATATGCAAATGGCGACGATGGTGCATGATGTCCCAGTTGAGACATTGCACACAAATGACTTGGTTATCGTCAAAGAAAATGAACGGATTCCATTGGATGGTCAAGTGACGGTTGGTCAGCCAGCGATTGATGAGTCACTTCTAACTGGTGAAACAAAATTAGTCCAAAAGCAAATTGGTGATGCAGTTGTTGGTGGCGCATTGAATGGTCAGACTGCGTTTACAATGAGCGTCTCACATGCTGCAGATGAGGGCTTTGTGTCACAAGTTAAACAAATGGTGACCAAAGCACAAAATCAAAAATCCGCGGTTGAAAATAAAGCGGATCGGGTTGCTGGTTGGTTATTTTATGCGGCGTTAATTGTAGCCATGATGACCCTTATCATCTGGACAGCATTACGCGGCATTAATGTGGCATTACCAATGGTCATTACAGTTTTGATTATTGCGTGTCCACATGCTTTAGGATTGGCAGTACCATTGGTTGTTGCACGTTTAACTGGGATTGGTGCTAAAAATGGCTTACTTATTCAAAACCGAACCGCTTTAGAACAGGTTGGTAAAATTAAATATGCAATTTTAGACAAGACAGGAACCTTAACGGAGGGTGTCTTTAAAGTCCAGAAATTAATTGCCACTGCAGATAAGTCAGAACAAAAGGTCACTGCGATTATGGCTGCCTTGGAGCAGGGAAGTTCACATCCGTTGGCGTCAGGTATTTTAAAATATGCGCAACAACTTGAAGCCACTATCCCGCAGGCAACGAATATTACAGGCATTCCTGGGGCTGGTGTGAGTGGAATTATCGATGGGGTCAAGTATGCATTGTTGAGTCGAGCAGCTGTCAGCGAGTTGCAACTAGATGGTATTGTTAAAATTGATGGTTTGACAATGAGTTATTTAGTTCAAAATGATACGCAAATTATTGCTGCGGTTGCACAAGGTGACCAAATTAAAAAAGAAGCCTTGCAATTAATTGATTACTTGCATACACAGAAAATCGTAACCATTATGGCGACGGGGGATAATGATAGTGTTGCACATAGTGTTGGTCATCAATTAGGGATTGACGTGATTGCCGCTGATTTAAAACCAGCTGATAAACTACAAATGTTGCATGAATATCAAAAGCACGGTGGTGTGATGTTTGTCGGTGACGGTGTGAACGATGGCCCTTCGTTGGCAGCAGCAGATCTATCAATCGCTATTGGTTCTGGAACCGATGTCGCAGTGAGTGTCGCCGATGTCGTTTTGATGCGCTCAAATCCAATTGATGTGATTGCACTTTTGAAATTAGCTCGGCAATCAAATCGAAAAATTGTGCAGAACCTCTGGTGGGGAGCAGGTTATAATGTTATCGCGTTACCATTAGCAGCCGGAATATTGGCGCCAATTGGTATAACGCTTAGTCCCATGGTAGGGGCGGTGGTGATGTCGTTTTCAACGATTATTGTGGCGATTAACGCGATGCGCCTTCGTTTATAAACTAGCTGAAATGTATTGATAAAAGGGATAGCTGTGGCTATCCCTTTTTTTGTGGACAAGTTAGAATTTGTGATTGAAGAAGCGAGGAGATGGGGTGATGAAAAGGCAAGTGCAGCTACAGTCATCATGGTTTAGTGACTGTTTTTTCATATTTTAGACATATAAATATGATGAAATGAGAATCATGGGTGAAGCAGTCGTGAGAAGAAGAGTAAATGCAAAGTTTTTGAATCTAAAAGTGGCGGGTAAAGGGATGTATCGTAGATATTTTAAAAGACTAATTGATGTCAGTTTTTCAGCTGTAGCGATTGTTTTTATATCGCCAGTTTTTTTAATCGTTGCTGCGTTAGTTAAGTTAACAAGTCGTGGACCAATTATTTTTCAACAGGAACGCTTAGCCAAAGGCGGTGACGTTTTTAAAATGTATAAATTTCGCTCGATGTATCTTAATTCTGAAGTACAAGGGGTCTATTCCGATAATAAAGATCCAAGGTTAACGCCAATTGGCAAGTGGATTCGGTTGTTTAGCTTGGATGAATTACCACAATTTTTTAATGTGTTAAAAGGCGATATGAGTTTGATTGGGCCTCGGCCCATATTGACATACATGCCATTTCCAATTGAAGAGTATACAGAGGACCAGTTACAAGTTCTTAGCGTGCGACCCGGTATGACTGGTTGGGCGCAAGTTCACGGACGTAAAGAAGTACAATGGGCTGATCGCTTTGAATTGAATATTTGGTATGTCCATCATTTGAGTTTTTATCTTGATTTAAAGATTTTTTTCATTACGATTTATAAAGTTTTGGGGATGCATGGTAATCAAAGTGTTGGTCGTACCGATATTAAAATCAAGGCAGATAAATCGTAAATAGGAGAGTGAGTTGATAAATGACTGACAAAAACCCCTCGACTGATAAAAAAAAGCAAGCGACTAATTGGCCTAAATATTCGATTTTGATGAGTGTCTATCAAAACGATCAAGCTGAATTTCTCGATCGAGCGATTGCGAGTATGTTCGCACAGACGGTACCGTTTGATGAATTTATAATCGTTGTTGATGGACCAATTCTAGAGACTGTACAAGCTGTTTTAGATCAACATCAAGGCAGAATCAAATTGTTAAAACTTGAAAATAACGTGGGGCTAGGATCGGCGCTAAATTATGGCTTACAACATGCTACAAATGAGCTTATTGTGCGAATGGATGCCGACGATATATCGCTTCCAGAGCGCGTGGAAAAACAATTAGCTTATCTGGTCGCGTATCCGGCAACTGAGATACTATCTGCCAATATTGAAGAAATTGATTGTTTTGGTCAATCGACAGGATTGGTAAAAAAGATGCCGGTAACAAATACAGAAATTCGGCAAATGATGGTGTATCGAAATCCAATCAATCATCCAGCTGTTGTTTTCAAAAAAAGTGTGATTGAAGCAGTTGGTGGCTATCAGGATTTATATCACCATGAGGATTATTTTTTGTGGGTACGGCTCTTTGAGCAAGGACACGTATTTGGTAATGTGGACGAGGTGCTAGTCAAAATGCGAATGACTCAAGATAGTTTGCGTCGGCGACAAGGTTGGCAATTATTTCAAAGTAGTACCTATTTATCGCGATATATGTTGACACATACTTTGATGACACGTAGACAATACCGAAGAAGGCAAGGCATTTATTTGGTTAAAACAATGATGCCTGTGTGGTTATTGAAAAAAGTATATCAATTATTATTACGAACAAAATGCTAGATTTAACTATATGACGGCAGTCACTAATCACTATGGTGAATTGTTGTCGTTAATGCTAGACAGAATTAGAGAAGGTCGGGAAAAGCCATGATACCAAAAACAATTTATTATGTTTGGTTTGGACAAAGTGAAAAATCGGCGCACCTTTTGCATTATCTGGCGACTTGGAAAAAATTTGCTCCAGATTTTAACATTGTTGAAATTAATGACAGGAATTTTTTGTTTAATAAATGTCCAATTGTTAAGGCGCTGATATTAGAAGGTAAGTTTGCTTTCGCAGCTGATATTGCTAAGTTATATATGGTTTACCAGCATGGTGGTATTGGTATGGATATTGATGTTGAAATGATTAAACCACTCCCTGACCTTTTAGGTGACAGTCAGGTGCTTTTAACTTTGGAAAGTGCGGGCGTTATAAATACGCCTCAATTTTTTGCTGCAGAAAAGGAACATATTTTTATTGATGAGCTTTTGCGGTCGATGCTTAAAGAATATGATAACGGTGCAAGTTTTGTGCATTTACCAAAATTAGGGTCTAAAATGCTTTTAGCAAAAGGTATGTCTAAACGAAATGTATACCAAGTCGTTCAAGGGATTACCATTTTACCGTCGACTTATATCGTTTCAAATCGTTTTCTTGGCAGTGAGCAGGTGGTTGATAATACATTTGCTATTCATCATTTAGAAGGTTCATGGGTTAAACAATCATTGATACACCGATTAAGGAAGAATCTGTCATTGATTAAACGCACTTATTTGGAATGGTGGCGTAATAAATAGGGATATATTTGAGGGTGCCAATATGGAAAGTGAATTATCATGCGCAACAAACAAACAAACAGTTAGTGTCATCATGCCGATATATAATCAAGGTGAAAAATGTCGGATTGCATTGGAAAGCTTTGCAAGACAAACAATGCCTAATTTTGAATTACTAATTATTGATAATCACTCAACTGATGATTCAATGGTAATTGTTGATGAGTTTGCCAATTCATTTTCAAATATGCAGGTTATTACTTGTGAGGAGCAAGGGGTTAGTCATGCACGAAATAAAGGCCTAGCACATGCTTGTGGCGATTTGATTATTTTCGCTGATCCAGATGATGCAGTAGCCGATAATTTGATTGAAAAAATGTTGGCTGACATGTCTGAAAATGTGCAAATGGTGATAAGTGGGATTGTTCAGCTTGATTTTTTGAGTAATCGACTGATTGAGAAAAGTGGTTTGAAAAAATCTGGTCAGTATAGTCGAAACGATATGGTGCGTTTCATAATGAAACAACCTTTGTTATTTGGTGTAACGACTAAATGTTTTAGGCGAGACGTGATTGACGATTTTAATGTGACCTTTGACCAAGAGATGTTTTTAGGCGAAGATTTACTATTTGTGATGACCTATTTAACACATATTGAAACTGTGTATTTCGAAGCCAACTACTTAGTTGATTATTATCGACATGTGCAATCTGCAACCCATTGCCAGAAAGAGCTTCTGATCTTTGATGCTAAAAGAAGACGGCAAGGGTTCCTTTTGTGGCATCGGATGATTGACTTGTTAACACTGATGGATCCAGTGGCTTTAAGAACCGCCAAAGCGAGATTAGTGATCGAAAAAATTCAGCTCTTAAAGTATATGAAATTAACCAAACATTCAAGTTTTCAAGCCTATCGGCAGCTATATCGGCAAGAAATTATTAATGCTGTGATACCAGTGCTAATTCATCGTGATGTATCTCTGAAATACTGGTTGCGGTATCACATTGGTCTCGCAGCGTGGGTACTCATGACATACAGAACTTCAAATTCAAAAAAACCAGGAGAATAAAAATATGAAAGGGCAATTTTTTCGAAATTTCATTTACGGGACATTGCCCAATTTTATTTATGCACTTTTACAATTCGTCATTCTATTAATTATTCCGAATTTGATTTCGGTTAAAAATTATGGTTTGTATCAAATCTACATGTTTTATATGTCTTATATCACCTTAATGCAGTTTGGGTGGAGCGAAGGCATGTATGTCAATTATGGTGGGCTAACTTATCGACAGCTTGATCGGCGTAGTATTGCTAGTCAATTCAAAGTATTTAGTGGTTGGACCATTTTTGTAGCGGTTTTGATGATCCTTATCGGAGAATTATTTTTCAAATCCGATATGGCCTTTATTGTCGTTGCATTAGGCATTGCGACGTTGCTCACTAATCTACGTAACTATGCCAATAATATTTTATTGGCGACTAGTCGTATTGCTGCCTTTTCATTAATTAATGTGTTTGGTACCACCGTGAATTTAGGGTTGGTGCTGTTATTGCTAGCAGTACAACAAATCACGTATCAAACAGTAATCATTGCTAATTTGATGGCAATTTTGGTCAGCTTGATGAGCTTATTGTTTAAGACGCGCGACGTCTTATTTTCAAAGCCACAAGTAGTAGTGCCGTGGCAGACAATTAAGCATCATCTCAGGCGCGGTAGTAAAATTTTATTCGCTAGTTTATCGACAATTATCATTATAGGCATTATCCGTTTCTTCATTCAACAAGCGTGGGATACAGCAACATTTGCCCGAATATCATTACCTTTAAGCTTTTCAAATATTATGATGTTGTTCATATCGTCATTGGCGTTGCTTGTTTTCCCTAGTTTAAATCGCCAGAATCATCAAATAATACTCAATGGATTTAAGGTATTGCAATTGGGAATTAAATTAATTCTATTGAGCGGTTTGTTGGCCTTTTTTCCGTTAAGGGTTATGATTGATCATTTGATTCCAAAATATACGTCATCCATTCAGTATATGGCGATTATTTTCCCGGCCGTTTTTTTTCAGGCAAAATTTGAAATTCTGAATACAACATTTATGAAAATTCTAGGGCTGGAAATTGCACTCGTAAAAATTAATTTAGTGTCATTTGCTATCAGTTTTGGGCTGGGTGTAATTAGTGTTTATGGGTATCACAATCTCATGTTGGCGATTGCGTCAATTATTGTGGTGATGGCAACCAAAAGTATCCTTGGGGACTACTATCTGCATACGAAAATGAAGTTTTCGCTTGTTAGTCAGACATTACCAGAAATAATAGTTGTTGTTCTATTTATCATTTGCGCCTCAATGTCTAATGTCGTGATTGGATTTTTAAGTTACCTCGCAATTGTTTTGGTGTTGATTTGGCAGAAACGTCAAATCATCCGTGATATGTATGTTAATATGCGGCAATAATTTTTTCAGGTATCAACAGGAGGTTAGTAAATATTGTAAAAAATTATCGTTTTTTATATTAAAGAAGGATCCCAAATATCAGTTGTTTTTTAAATGGTATACATTGAGTAAAAATTAGTGGTTCGGATGTTTAAGAAATAAAGTGTGACCAATTGACACATATGCGGCGATTGAACCTAATGGTGTGCTACATCATTGTCAATTTATTATGATTGGGAAGGCAAAATTTTTTTTTTTGGCGAGATATTTCCTGAGGTAGTTGATAACTATTTATATGAATGACTTGCAAAAGATGGATGGACACACATATCCGGGTTATTGTAAACACCAAAGCTATGTCGATTACGTTGACATATCAGATGATATGCTAAAGCATGAGTACGATATTTTAGACGACTAATAATATGGATAGGTCAATTTTGTTGGCCTATATGACGTGTCATCTGGTGATCAGCGTATTATGTATCGAAAATTTTGCAAAAAGGGAGCAGGTTTAACGTATTTTGTGAGGGACCGCTTTGAATTTTGTTGATTGTCGAAGGAACGTGTTGACAGATGAATTAATTGCGTGTAACATTATACATGTTGTTTATAAACAATTTATTTGGAGAATTACCCAAGTCTGGCTGAAGGGAACGGTCTTGAAAACCGTCAGGTCGGGAAACCGGCGCGTGGGTTCGAATCCCACATTCTCCTTTTTATTATCGCGGGATGGAGCAGTCTGGTAGCTCGTCGGGCCCATAACCCGAAGGTCGTAGGTTCAAATCCTGCTCCCGCAATTGTTAAACCGATGTGAGCATCGGTTTTTTTGTATCGAAAGGATTGATTATGGTATCAATCGAAAATTAAGTCTGATTGATTATTTGTCCAGGCAGGCATACTGAACAGAAGCAGGCGACGTCATGGCATGAGTATCCGTTTTTTAAACAATTATCTTAGCTAAAATTGTTTAAAAATTAGTCAAAGCGAGCATTCAATTTGATGCTTTCTGATATAATTTGCCCTAAGAGAAACAAGTAAAAAAATAAAATTCAAGTTATTTGGACAGATTAGAGGAATTTTTTAAGATGAAAGTACATTATTTTCGATACGCTCTGGTGATGGCAGTGTTGTCGATATTAAGTGGTATTCTGTCAATCAATCAGGTGCAAACCCAAATATCGTCAAATCTTAGCAGATGGTTAATTTTAGGCGGGTATGGCAGTAGCGGGGCTCTCATCATCTGGTTGCTGTTACAAATGGGGCGTCAAAATTATCATCAACATCAAATTAACGGGAGCGCGCTATTTTTGCCACTGACGGTGGCCTTTGCAGTTTGGCCATTAATGACAATCTATATCGAACTAACGCGACAATCAGGGCATTTATTACTGTCATTTCCAAGTATGTTGTTGGGATTAGTAGGTATTCTGCTGATATTAGGCCTTCAACAACGACAACTGAGTGTCGTTGAAAATGATGATTGGAAGCATATTCGGACACTTAATTATTGGTTAATTCTATTAGCCATTTATGCGGCAATTTTCTTTAGTTTGACGACGAGTTTTCTGATGGGAATGGTTAGTACGCTAGTCGTATTGCTGGCAAGCGATGCGAGCGGGCCAATTCGACATGTCCAACAAAAGAGAATCGCGTTAAAGCAACAATTACAATTAGCACAGATTAAGATAATTGATTGGACTAAATTCGATCAATTGAATCAGATTAAAAATATCGTGATTGAAAAGAGTGGGATTTTAACGGAACCCACCGCGGTGATTCATTCAGTTAAAAGTGTTGATGATCGGTACAGTGACCATGATGTCACAGGAATTGTCGCTGGCTTGCTTGAAAATTTTGCAACCCCCTTATCACGAGGGTTTTTGCAGTATGCGCGACAAAATAAAGTGGTGCCCAGTACGGTTTCAGAGCCAGATAAGATGCAGTTAGTGGGTATTGCGGGCGTTATTCATCAAGAACGTTTTGCCGTTGTGTCAGCTAAAGAAGCGTTGAAAAATTATGCCGTTAGTGCGTCATATTTAGACACGTTTGAAAAAATTGGCAATTCCGTCGTTTATGTCATTGACAGCGTTCAAGTGATTGGTGTGGTGAATTATAGTTTGCCTCTGAGTTACGACATGATTGATATGGATCGTGATTTAATTCGCCGCCAAATTAAGACGCAGGTGATTTCGACGGATACTTCAGGTGCCTTACAGGCGCTAACCTCATTACTGCACTCAGCAGATTTGTTGGTGTCAGATGTCAGTCCGCAAGAAAAAATCAAACGGCAGGTTGATTTACTAAGTGACCCACAGACGATGTTATTAACGAATCAGCAGATTCCAAGCCAGATGCCAAAACGAGTTGTGGTTGAAGCCGGGGATAGTTTACCTTTTGTTACCGCTCAAATTACCGGGATTGGTGCTTTAGGCCAACTATTTGACGCAGCAGCCCAATGGCATCGCATTAATCACCGCCAATTATGGGTTGATTGTCTCATCGCAGGGCTAATACCGCTCATACTACTAATCATTATCTTTTTGGTTGGTCGTTACTTTGTTATGATGCCATTGATAATCGTTGTCATTGGGGTAATAGCGAATTTGCGTCAACGATAAAATGACATCTTTTTACGTGTCAAATGTATGCATTGAATGCGGTCGTTAAGCTGATTTATCATTGTTGAATGCGTATCGCTTTCATTGACACGCGCGGGTAAAAACGATAAAATTAAAGACGTGTTAAAAACGCAAATAAATAAGAAACAAATCAGTTGATGCATATTAGCTGATTGAACAGGAGACAGAGATGAACATCACAATGGTCATTCTTGTGTCGCTTGTTGCAATTGTAATCGGTAGTGTTGCTGGTATGGTTTTCACAAAGACGAAAATTGAGAACCAATTAAAGCAGACACGCCAAACCGCTACAGATATCACTAATCAAGCACGGACTGAAGCAGAGACGATGAAAAAGAGTGCTCTTGTTGAAGCGCGTGATGAAAGCCAACAATACCAAGCTAATGTTGAACGTGAACTTCAGGAACGACGCCGTGAAGTTAAAACGCAAGAAGAACGCTTGGTAAGTCGTGAGTCTGTTTTGGATCGAAAAGATGCTTCGTTACAAAAACGTGAAGAAAGTATCTCAGAGAAAGAAACAAAGATTGAGCAACAAAAACAAAGTGTGAAAGATAAACAAACTCGGGCAGAAACATTGATCGATGAGCGTGAAGCTAAATTGGTTGAGGTTGCAGGAATGAGTCGTGCAGATGCGCAAGACTTGATTTTGACTGAAACTAAGGAAGCACTCGTATCTGAACGGGCAATGTTAATTAAAGAAAGTGAAGAAACGGCCGCTAACGAAGCTGATAAGCGTGCAAAGAATTTAGTTGTACAAGCAATTCAGCGTTCAGCAGCAGATATGGTAGCAGAAACAACGGTTTCCGTTGTGACGTTACCTAATGATGACATGAAAGGCCGGATTATTGGACGTGAAGGTCGCAATATTCGGGCAATTGAAACGGTAACAGGGATTGATTTAATCATTGATGACACACCAGAAGCAGTTGTGTTAAGTGGGTTTGATCCTGTTCGTCGAGAGATTGCTAAACGAGCTTTGGAGTCACTAATTTCTGACGGTCGCATTCATCCTGCTCGGATTGAAGAGATGGTTGAAAAGGCACGTAAAGAAATGGATGAACATATTCGTGAAGTCGGGGAACAAACCGTCTTTGATTTGGGACTCCATAATTTACACCCTGATTTGGTTAAAACTGTTGGCCGAATGAATTATCGAACAAGTTATGGACAAAATGTTTTGGTTCACTCAATTGAAGTTGCAAAACTAACTGGCATGTTGGCTGCCGAGTTAGGTGAAGATGTTACACTTGCAAAGCGCGCAGGATTATTACACGATATAGGTAAGGCGATAGACCATGAAGTTGATGGGTCACACGTGGAATTAGGGGTTGAATTGGCTACTAAGTATCACGAACGTGCAACGGTCATTAATGCCATTGCATCACATCATGGCGATGTTGAGCCAGAATCAATTATTGCGGTGTTGGTTGCGGCTGCCGATTCGATTTCGGCAGCTCGACCAGGGGCGCGATCAGAATCACTGGAAAATTATGTTCAGCGTTTACAGCAGCTTGAAGGTATTGCTAATGGCTTTAACGGTGTCGAAAAGTCGTTTGCAATTCAAGCTGGTCGCGAAGTGCGGGTTATGGTTGAACCGGCTGCATTATCTGATGTTGAAGCAACAGTATTGGCTCGCGATATTAAAAATCAAATTGAACATGACCTTGATTATCCAGGTCATATCAAAGTGACGGTTATTCGCGAATCACGTGCAGTTGAATACGCAAAATAGTTGATAAGTATTAAATCATATGATTGATATCATAAGTATATAAAAAGGCAGGCTGAGTGGGTTCAGTTTGCCTTTTTATTTTCTATGATAATGTGGTATGTTAGAGACAAATATTTGGGGTGAAGGAGTGGCAAAATGAAGATAGTGGTGGCACCAGATTCATTTAAAGGTAGTTTAAAATCTAATGAGGCTTCCGCGGCAATAGTCCGTGGTATTCAAAAAGTCTTCCAGACAGCTGAAACTATTGAAGTACCCATGGCAGATGGGGGCGAGGGTACGGTTACCGCCATCGTGAAAGCCACTAATGGACAAATAAAACAAATGCGTGTCCAAGGACCTGATGGTGAAATGGTGTCAGCTCACTATGGTTTATTGCCCGATCAACAAACCGTCGTTATTGAGAGTGCTGAAACAAGCGGTATGCAATACGTGAACGCCAGTACATCTAACCCATTTCAATTAAATACATTCGGGTTAGGCCAAATGATTCGTGCATGCCTTGATCAAGGTTATCGTCGCATGATTATTGGATTAGGTGGTGTTGCAACCAATGATGGTGGGATTGGATTAGCAACAGCTTTAGGCGCACGTTTTTATAACGCACGGCACGAAACAATTCAGCCACTACCCCACTATATGCGAGATATTGCATACGTTGATTTGTCAGCGCTTGATCAGCGCTTAAATGAAGTGGACCTCAAAATTGCCGCCGATGTTACGAATCCATTTTTAGGTACTGAAGGAGCAACTTTTGTCTTTGGTCGACAAAAGGGGTTAATAACTGATAATCAAATGGTTCGGATGACGATTGGTTTAGAACACTATGCTGAAAAATTAACCGTTGCAACGGGGACAGATTATTCGCTTGAAGTGGGTTCAGGGGCTGCCGGTGGGCTAGGATTTGTTTTATTGAACTTATTTAATCGCCATGAATTGATTTCAGGTGGGCAATTAGTGATTGAAATGTCGCACTTTAATGAAATCGTCAGTGATGCTGATATTTTGTTTGTTGGTGAAGGCTCACTAGATAATCAAACGCAATTTGGAAAGAGTCCGGTACGGACGGCGTGTGCTGCCAAAAAGGTTAACCCGCAGATTGTAGTAATTGGTTTGGCTGGTCACATTGGAGACGTCACGGCCTTGTATACACAAGGCATTGATACTGTTTTCTCAATTACTTCGGGCGTGTTAACGCAAGAATATGCCATGCAACAAGCTGATAGGCTGTTAACGGCGACAGCTGAAAATGTGAGCCGATTGATTAATATCGTAGTTGAAAGGGATCAAAAATGACAAAGAAAATGATGTGGATAATCGGTGCTAGCGTAGCAATGGCTTTAGTGCTGATTGCTGGCGTAACGTACTATGTCACCATGCAATCTGATACAGGGAAAGCACGTCAAGTTGGACAGCAATATCTTCAAAATTTGAAAAAATTAGACTACAAGCAGATGTTTCAAGCGGTTGATAAAACCAGTTTGAAAACAACGCAGAGAAAGCACCCAGATCAACGAATGAAAACAGTCTACCAGCAACTCGGTGTGACCAAGGTGGATGTGATTAAATCATCGCTTCACAAAACGGGGCTTAATCAATATGAGATGCAATATCAAGTCACTTTAAAGACGGCGATTGGGAAATTGACGCATCAAGTCTATCGAATGAAAATTAAGATGATTAATGGTCAAGCCAAGATTCAATACGCCCCTAGCTTAATTTTGCCGGATTTGACGGCAACAAATACAGTGCATGTTGCAAAAAATGGTGGCGAGCGTGGACAAATATTAGATCGGAATGGTCAAGTGCTTGCAGGATCAGAAGAAACTAAAGTGTTACAAATTGTCCCAAAGTACTTTTTAACTGACGATGGTCAAATTGATAGTGACAAAGTGAATGAAATTGCAAAAAAATACAATGCAAGCGCTGATACGATTAATCAAGGAATTCAAGCTTACAAAGCACACTCCGATTGGGGTTATCCAGTGAAAACACTAACCGCTGATGACTACCAAAAGGATGATGATGGGGATGGTGCGTCAGTCGTTGCCAATTATAAACGGACGTATCCATTGGGAGCAGCAGCAGCCCAATTAATTGGGTATACTGGGACTGTGACGAAAGAGGATATTGATAAGAATGCACTGCTAAGTAGTCAGGATATCATTGGACGTGCTGGATTAGAATTACGCTTGGATCAGCAATTGCGAGGACAAGAATCAATTCAGTATCAGCTACTTGATAGTAAGGGGCAAGTTGAAAAAACATTATTGTCGCAAAAATTTAAAAAGGGTCAGGATATTAAGTTAACCATTGACGCCGAGGTTCAAAAAAATGCCTATGAAGGATTTAATAATGTACCAGGTGCAGCTGTGATTGAAAATCCTGGAACTGGTGAATTATTAGCGTTGGCATCATCGCCTTCTTACGACCCAAACACTTTATCTGAGAATTATGCGAGTGTGGCAAATAATGCTGATGCCCCTTTCATTGCTCGATATGCTAAGGGCTATGCGCCAGCTTCGACCTTCAAGCAAGTGACGGCTGCAATCGGATTAGATCAAGGCACGTTAGATCCAAATGAGGTTCTAACGATTGAAGGAAAGAAATGGGATGCATATAGTGTGACGCGTGTGAATTCAGATACTCAAGTTAATTTACAAACAGCGTTAAGTCATTCAGATAACATTTATTTTGCTAAGCAAGCATTAAAGATTGGCCGAGATAAATTCCAAAAAGCGTTACAAGAGAAATTTACATTTGGTACCAAGTATCAGCTGCCAATTACAATGACACCGCCAAGTTTTAGTAACGATGGACAATTAAAGACTGATAAACAATTAGCGGATACCGCTTATGGACAAGGTCAGATGTCCGTCAATCCAATTCAAATGGTCACGATGTATAATTTTATCGATAATGATGGGACGATTGTGATGCCTAAATTGTTGATGTCTGATAAAACTAAGAAAATCGAGAATGTTGTTCAAGCAGACCATGCGAAAACAATTTTAAACGATGAAATTGGTGTGGTGGCTAATGCGGATGGGTATGCACATCAATTGTATGCAGAAAATTACAAATTAGCAGCTAAAACGGGTACGGCTGAAACCGGCAATGGCAATCAAAATGCACTGGTGTCAGTCCATGACGCTCAGAATAAAAAATTTAGTGCCTTATTTATTGTTGAAAATTCAGTTCTTAATGGGCAAGAACATAATCCAACAGCAGATAAAGTAGCAAAACAGGCTATTTCTTATCTAGAAAACCATTAATAATCAAAAAGGGGGGCGGATATAGCGATGTATCCGTCCTTTTGAACGGTTTAAATCGATGCTTGAGATTTTAAATCACAAAGCTTTGTTTAAGGTACAATCGCTTAAATAGTATTTGTAACAAAATAGAAATATAATGTGGATAAAAATATAGGTGTGTCTAGGAGAAGAATATGTCAAAATTCAAAAAAAGTTTCATTGGCGTCATGGTTGCGGTTGCATTAGGCGGTAGTATGTCATTGGCGTCAGTTGCGATTCTACCAGTTAATCGAACCGTCTCTGCCGCTAGTAGCACGACGAATAAAGCTTTGTCTAAAGCGTATGTTGTATATGGGGCAGCCGCATCAAACACGAGCCAGGTTGCGACAACGTTAGGTGTAACAAATTCTTATGCTAAATTGACCACAACGGGCTCTGATGCAAGTTATATTGGCTTGAGCGGTATTTCTGATAGTGCCATGATTAGTTCGGTTGCTCTGGCACCAGCAGAGCCAGGAACAGGGACGTTAGTTAATATTAAAAAATTTAACGGACAAGATAATATTACTAAAATTACATCACAACAATACGCCATGGCCGCAACTATGGCCGGGGTACAAGATGTGATAATTACTGTTACGGCAAATCAACCAGTTTCGGGTGAGGCGGCATTAGCTGGTGTTTATAAGGCGTTAGATACAGATGGTATTCAAGTGAATTCACAAAATACTGAAGCGGCCAATTCAGTGATGTCAGCAACTTCAAGCGCGATCGATGCCAATAAAGATGACAGTAGTTACGCTGGTAAATTGACCTCGGCTGTGACGACAACTTCTGGTCAATTAGCTGAAAAAAAGCAGGCTGGTCAAAATATTACGATTAATGTGATTATTGATCAACTGACGATTAATTTACAAAAACAAGGAATTGATGATCAAACGACAAGTGCACAGACAAAAACCATTGCAACTGCTTTGCAAGCTGTCAACGAAGCGCCGATTTCAAATTCAGCAGCGTATGTTGATAATGCCAAGAAGCTTGGTAGCAAATTGAAAAATTCGGTTGGTGATATCATGGCAAAGGCAGAAAATTTTGCTAACTCAGAAGATGCTAAAAAAGCAGCTAACTGGTTCGTTGAAAACATCTGGACGCCAGTTGTTAATTGGTTTAAAGGGATTTTTAGCAATAGTGGCAATTAATGCTTGATTCAACTATAATAGTAGATACCGTATCGGGGTCGTTACGGAATCGACTGGTATTGTTCGAGCTAGTACTGCGTTTAGGGGTTGTGGCCCTATAATCCACTCAGACGAATTAACTGCAAAAAATTCAAACAATATGGCTGTCGCTGCTTAAAAACCAGCACACCTAACTAGTTGGCGTTTTAGTCACAAATGTCGATTAGTCATCATAATGTGACTTGCGTGTAACTCTTCCACCTGGAGTGGTTGCAAAGAGGATAATCAGGTTAGCAGAAATGATCGCGACGTTGATTAGCGTGCATGATGCGAAAATTAAATCAATCAACTATGAACGTAGATGTATTAGTGGCGAAATATTAGGACAGGGGTTCAACTCCCCTCGGCTCCATATTATATTTTTGAAACCCCGCCGTATCAACAATGATGTTGATACGGCGGGGTTTCTTTGTGCTTATCAATGGTATACAATCGTACTGAATCATCTGTCATGGAAATGTCTGGTGGCTTTGCCGGTGTACTTGAGTGTGTTTTTTAGCTGTTAACTTAGCTTCTTAAGATATCAATAGATGGACGTTATTTGTTATCAAAGGGACGCAATCATTCTTAATGATGGATTATTCTTAGAAAGGCTAAATATGATGACTAAAAAACCACCAAACTGATGGCCAAGGCATAGCAGTTTAGTGGTGATCTCGTATCCGTTTTAAATGGGAATTTTAATGCGTTACGACGGGGTGGTGATATCTTGAATAAGTTGATAAACTAACGTTTTAATTTCATCTCGAGTGGTACGAAAAACGTTTTGAATCTCGTCGTTTGAACCGGTGGCTTGGGCCGGGTCGGCTAAGGGCCAATGATAACGGCTAACACTTGTGGGCGTCATCGGACATTTATCCTTGGCATCACCACATAAAGTAATGACATATTGACTTGAAGCAAGAAAATGATTATCAATTAGATCGGAAGTGTTTGCAGAGATATCAATTCCAGCTTCAGCCATGACGGTAACTGCGATTGGATTTAAGCCGTGTTGTTCCACACCGGCGCTTTTAATATGCCAGTCACTTGGGGCATATTTTTTTGCAAATCCTTCGGCCATTTGACTGCGACAAGCGTTGCCGGTACACAAAAAATAAAGTTGCATATATGTTCCTCACTGATTATCTATTTATTTCATTTATTATACTTTACTGCAATCGAATTAATCACACGAATTTGTTTTTTTAAGGTAAACAAGTAGTATATTTTAATTTTGGGGCATGAAAGATAACGGTTGTTTTATCCTATCTGCATCAATGTGTTTGGATGGACATCATGCAATTTTAATGAGTAACGGTATGCCCATAAAAAATATGCTTAACGTTAAGATTAAAAATCAAGTTATGACCAATCAGTCATCAGCAAAAAATGGCAACAAAAAGGCTAATTTTGTGGCATAATGACTATATTAATAGAATTGAGGGAATTCGTATGCTTGATAAGATTGTTGCTTGGTGGTTGAAAGATAAAACGCAGTTGTATTTGACATTACTATTTTTAGTGGTGGTTGTTTATCTGATTCGTGGCTTTATGCCGATGGTCTTATTGATGATCATTTTTGCATCATTAGGAATTAATGGTGGTCGGTTTATTCAAAAATATTTACGAATACCCTATGCGTTGGCAGTTATTGTGTTTTATATCAGTGTCATCTTGGCATTGGTTGCCATTGTGTCATTTATTGCACCAATGTTTTATCAAGAAGGTGTTGCACTGGTTAAGGCCATGTTGCATGGGATTGATAAGTATCCACAAGTTGCAAGCCAAGTTGATAAATACTTAGCTAATACGCAATTGGACGATAAAATAACTAATGGGCTGACAACGGTTTTACATACCAGTTTAGTAACTTTGCAAAATGTCTGGGCAGTACTAACTGAAATCGTCATTGCATTGATTTTGAGTTTTGTGTACGCCATATCATTGAATTCAATTCAACGATTTGGTAAACAGTTCATGCATTCTGACTTCCCACGCTTCTTTAAAAATATCTATTATTTGGCCGATAAATTTATTTATATTTTGGGTCAAATCATACAAGTACAATTGGTGATTGATGTTATCAACACCGTACTTTCAATAATTGGTTTCACTTTGTTAGGCATGCCATCGCCATTAGTCCTAGGTAGTTTAGTTATTGTTTTGGGATTGATACCAGTGGCCGGGGTATTAATTTCATTAGTACCATTAGTGATTATTGCATTTTCGGCCGGAGGTATTTGGTTGGCGGTTGAATTAGTGGCCTTTATTTTGATTATCCATACTTTCGAGGCGTACTTCTTACATCCAAAATTGATGGCGTCGCGTTCAGAATTACCAATTTTTGTCACATTTGCAGCGTTAATTATCATGGAGCGGTTGTTAGGTGCATGGGGCTTGATTTTAGGGGTGCCAATTGTGTCGTTCTTGTTAGATGTCTTAAATGTACACCGTTTTTCACGTTCAGACATTGAAGTACTTTAAAAAATCGTAGCAATTTAGTAGTTTGTGCAATCAAAAAGGTGAAAAATATGCGATATAAATTTTTAGAATCATTTCAGTTACCTAATGGTGTTATCGTAAAAAATCGAATTGTTTTACCACCAATGACTTTACGATCATCATATGCGACAGGGGACGTGACAGATGCCGAAGTAGATTTTTATCGGTTACGGTCTGGTGGACCAGGAATGGTCATTGTTGAAATGGCTTATGTTTCAAAGTTAGGTAAATCATACGTTGGACAAATTGGTGCAGATTCAGATGATAAGATTGATGGGCTAAAGAAAATTGCGGATGTCATTAAAGCGCAAGGTGCACTTCCTATTTTACAATTGTCATTTGGAGGTCGTATTGCTCAGCAAGAAGCTGTTTTGGACGGTCAGCTTGTTGCGCCCAGTCAAGTGCCGGATCATCACGCCGGTATGCCTATTCCAAGAGCGCTCACTTCTGATGAAATTGCACAAGGTGTGCTTGATTTTGGTTTGGCAACGCAACGGGCAATTGCTGCTGGCTTTGCGGGGGTTGAGATTCATGGTGCTAATATGTATTTGATTCAACAGTTCTTTTCACCCCATGCCAATCAACGTCAAGATCAATGGGGTGGTTCATTGGAGCGACGAATGGCATACGGATTAGCCGTCTTAGATGAAATCATAGCCACTCGTGATCAATATGGTAGTCCATCATTTATCGTGGGCTACCGTCAGTCACCCGAAGAACCTACGACACCAGGTATTCGCTTCCCTGAGGCAGTACAAATGGCAGAAGTAATTGCCCAACGTCCGATTGATTATTTCCATTTATCATTAAAATCGGCCAGCCAGTCGCCTTTTATGGCTAAGGAAGACAAGGAACCATTATTTGAGAAGTATCTATCAGTACTTGGTGCCGTGCCATTGGTTGTTGCAGGCTTAATTCGGACACCCGCCCAAGTTGAAGCCTTGGTTCAAGCTGGCATAGCCGGTGCAGCCATTGGGCGTGAGCTCATTATTGAACCAAATTGGGTCCAAAAAGTCATGGCTGGTGACGAATTAGGCTTGCGCTATGCCTTGTCGCCATTAGATTTTGACTTGTTGAAAATTCCAAAGCCACTTCGTCAATGGTTGCTAACCCGATTTAAAAATGGCTTGGTGATGACGACTGATGCCGGCTTTGATCCACAAATGCCATGGCACTAGAACGATTGAAATGAAATAAACCCTCAAGATTGGTGCAATCAGGCGAATCTTGAGGGTTTTAAATTGCTTATGACGGCAAACTATCATTTTAAACGAGTTCATCATGAATGGATTTTTCTCGAAAGGAAAACGTGGTAAAATCAGGATATGCAAGCGCATACAAAGGAGCCAGACCATGTTAATTAAACAAGTACTGATTGAAAATCAAACACAACGGCAGGATATTCAAATCAAAGATGGTGTGATTACTGCTATTGCAGCAAAGATTGAACAAAGTTCAGATGAACAGGTGATTGATGCGAGTGGACTATTAGCAATTCCACCATTTGTTGACCCACATGTTCACTTGGATGCAACGCAAACAGCGGGACAACCAGAATGGAATGAGTCGGGAACATTATTCGATGGTATTCGAATTTGGTCTGCTCGTAAGCAGGATTTGACCTATGAAGATGTTAAGACGCGGGCATTAAAAACACTTCGCTTACAAGCCAAACATGGGTTGCAGTTTGTACGCTCACATGTTGACGTCACGGATCCTGATTTGACAGCACTCAAAGCGTTGATCGAAGTAAGAGAAATCGTTAAGCCATGGATGACACTACAATTAGTTGCTTTTCCGCAAGAAGGGATTCTATCCTTTCCCCAAGGGCGTGAATTAATGGAACAGGCAGCGCAACTAGGGGTTGATGCGTTAGGTGCGATTCTACACTTCGAATTCACCCGAGAATATGGTGTCGAATCGTTGCGCTTTGTTTTTGAGTTAGCGCAAAAATATGGCTTGTTAATCGATGCGCATACTGATGAAATTGATGATCCTGCGTCAAGAAGTCTAGAGACGATGGCGACATTGGCGTTGGAAACAGGGTTGAAGGCACGTGTTACAGCGTCACATACGACTGCGATGGGGTCGTATAATGATGCTTATATGTATAAGTTGATGCGATTATTGAAAATGGCTGACTTGAACTTTATCGCCAATCCATTGATTAATATGTATTTAGGTGGGCGCTTTGACACCTATCCTAAGCGGCGAGGGTTGACTCGGGTTAAGGAATTGACTGCTGAAGGGATTAATGTGGCCTTTGGTGAAGACGATATTAAGGATCCTTGGTACCCAATGGGAAATGGCAATATGCTGGATGTGCTGCATATGGGGCTACACGCCACTCAAATTATGGGCTACAGCGAGATTTTAAATTCGTATGAATTTGTGACAACGCACGGGGCACGTGCCCTTCAAGTGACAGATCAATATGGGATTGCAGTGGGAAAGCCAGCGTCGTTTTTGATCTTTAACGCGCCAAATTTCTATGACGTATTGAATACACGCGCTGAGTTGTTATATTCAATTCGAAATGGGCGGATCTTAGTAGAAAATACCCCCATGACAACGATTTTGAATTTTTAAATAACATTTCGAGATCATGAAGACAAGTTAAATTAATCCTTGATGGCACATCAACGTGAACGTCGAGGATTTTTTGATGCTTTCTTTGATAATTTGTGATAAACCTGTGAAAAATAATAAAAGTTGGTTGCGCGAATCAACTAACTGGAGTAAGATATGTTTTGTGGTAATGGAAACGTTTTCATTGCTGAATTGAACTCATCTTTTTGTCATATTATTATTTTGACGATAATCGTCGCATTGGGAGGAAAATGGTCATGGCTAATAAAAAGCACATGTCAACGAATTTTATTTATTTCTTCGGTGCCTTGGGTGGCTTACTATTCGGGTACGATACAGGTGTTATCTCTGGCGCAATGTTATTCATTGGAAAAGAGTTGGGAATTAAAGCGGGATCGTTTGAGGACGGTTTCATCACAGCTTCAGTTCTATTAGGTGCCATTTTAGGTGCTGCAATTATTGGACCAATGTCTGATAAGTTTGGACGTAAGAAATTATTGTTGACCGCATCAATTATTTTCTTTATTGGTGCATTAGGGTCTGGAATTGGAATCAATTATGAAGTCCTAGTGACTTCTCGTGTTCTATTAGGTGTGGCGGTTGGTGCTGCTTCAGCATTGATCCCAACCTATTTGGCTGAGCTAGCACCTGCTGAGAAACGTGGTGGTGTTGGAACGCTATTCCAGCTCATGATTATGACCGGAATTTTCTTAGCTTATGTCTCAAATGAATGGCTTTCACCACACGGATTGTTTGGTCTTGGTGAAAATGTTGGTTGGCACTGGATGCTTGGCTTGGCTGCTATTCCAGCCGCTATTTTGTTCTTTGGCGGTCTTACATTGCCCGAATCACCTCGTTTCTTGGTGAAAAAAGGTAAGATTGATGAGGCCCATCACGTCTTGACACAATTTAATTCAGACGAAAAACTTGTCGACGAGGAATTGCATGATATTAAATTGCAAGCCTCAATTCCATCAGGTGGCTTTAAAGAATTATTTGGTGTTATGGCTCGTCCAGTATTGATTATGGCTATGGGATTGGCAATTTTCCAACAAGTTATGGGATGTAATACGGTTCTGTATTATGCGCCAAAAATCTTTATTTCAGCTGGTTTTAGTGAGCACTTTGCGCTACAATCACATATTATTATTGGAATTTTTAACGTGTTAGTGACTGTTGTGGCAGTTAAAATTATGGATAAGATTGATCGTAAGAAGATGTTAACTTATGGTGCAATTGGTATGGGTGTTTCATTGTTATTGATGTCAACTGCTATGTTGGTTTTGAAAGCAGGAAATGGTAACTTAGGATCATGGGTCTGCGTGATTGCCTTAACGTTATACATCGCATTCTTCTCTGCAACTTGGGGACCAGTTATGTGGGTGATGATTGGTGAGGCTTTCCCATTGAATATCCGTGGCCTTGGAAATTCATTTGGTGCGGTTGTTAACTGGACTGCTAACTTTGCAGTATCACAATCATTCCCAATGTTGCTTGTCGCCTTTACACCACACCATGCGGTTAATGCTGAAGGTCAAGGAATTGCTAAGTTGTTCATCATTTATGGTGTTTTGTGTTTCGTTGCCATCTGGTTTATTGCTAAGTTTACGATTGAAACACGTAATCGGACGCTTGAATCGCTTGAAGCTGATTTGCGTTCTAAAGCGCACGCCAAGGGACATTCAGAAGCCGGGGAACCGGCAGTTTAATGAAAGTTAGCCCCAACTTAAATATTGACATGGAAAAGCAGGCTTTTGCCTGTTTTTTTGTTTAATTGGAAAAATATGCATTTAATGAAAATTATGCATCAAGTTAATATATCCATACATGCTAACGTAATTAGGGGATTCATAACTTTAGTCATTTTAAAATATGCGAGTAATGGTTGTTTTATGCAATTTTAGCAAAAAGTATTGCATAAATTTACATTTAAGCCTATACTCAATATCATGATTAAAAAAGGGTGAGGTATTGTGATGATTAAAAAGATTTTTTCGATCATGCTGCTTGTAGTTGTTTTGGGTAGTGCATTGGTAACAGGAATAAGCACTTTGGGTGTTGATGCGGCAACCACCGATCCAACATGGCAGAGAGTAAAACGAAGTGGTGAGTTAGTGGTTGGTACGTCTGCTGATTATGCACCATATGAATTCCACACAACTGAGCATGGTAAGGATAAAATTGTGGGTTTTGACATGTCGATGGCAAAAGAAATTGCTAAGCAACTTCATGTTAAGTTAGTCATTAAAGAAATGAGCTTCGATGCTTTGCTTGGATCGGTGATGACTGGAAAAGTTGATGTTGTCATTGCAGGTATGACCAATACACCCGAACGGGCCGCTCAAGTCGATTTTTCAGTCCCTTATTTTACAGATGATAATGTGGTCATGATTCGACAAGCCGATAAAAAGAAATTTCAAACGGTTGCTAGTTTTAAAGGACATAAATTAGCTGCACAGGTGGCTTCGACTCAATATGATGAGGCACAGAAGATTGATGATACGACCGTCACTGCGTTGAAAAAAATTCCGGATATGGCGACACAACTGACGCAAAAGAAAGTTGATGGTGTTGTTGTCGCATCCACGACGGCTGAATCATATGTGGCACAAAGTAATCAATTTGCAATTTCAGATGCAAAATTAAGTCGGGCACAAGGCTCAACGATCGTAATGCCTAAAAACTCACCTGTTTTGAAAGCTAAAATTAATCAAGTGATTAAACAACATGTGATTGGAAAGCCGTTTGAGCAGTGGAAGAAACAAGCAATTCAAATTATGAATAAGAAAGAAGGTTTCTTCCAGAAATATTGGCCATATTTTGTTCAAGGTACAGTTTATACACTGGGACTTGCAGCAGTCGGTGTCTTCTTTGGTGCAGTGTTTGGTACATTATTAGCATTGATGAAGCTATCTAGTTTTTGGTTGTTTAAAGTGATTGCAAATGTGTATATTGAGTTTGTTCGTGGGACACCATTGCTGATTCAAGTCTTTATCGTTTTCTTTGGGACGCAGGTTATTGGCCTAAATATTGCTGGATTCTTGGCAGGTGCCATCGCGATGTCAATCAATTCTGCAGCATATGTGGCTGAGATTATTCGTTCTGGTATTAATTCTGTTGCAGCTGGACAAACGGAAGCAGCACGTTCGTTAGGCCTTTCAAAGAAGCAAACCATGCGTTTCGTAATTTTGCCACAAGCAATAAAAAATATTTTACCCGCACTCGGAAACGAATTTGTGACAGTGATTAAAGAAGGATCGGTTGTCTCGGTAATTGGTGTTGGCGAATTGACATTCCAAACGTCATTGGTGCAAGGAACGTCGTTTAAGCCATTTGTGCCATTATTAATTGCTGCATTAATTTATTTTATCTTAACGTTTGGTTTGTCACGAATTCTGGGATTGTTTGAGCGACGAATGGCACAATCGGAACGTCAAGGATAGGATAAAATAGAGATTATAATCATTTTTATGAACGTTATATGAATGTTCCGTTGATAAAATGAATATTACATTAAAATAACTGTTAATTTTCCCCATAATGTTGTATATTTATGTACGAAACTAAAATAAAGATAATATTTTAATTAATGGGGCGAAAATATGAAAATATTAATGGTAGAAGATAATACGTCAGTGTCAGAAATGATGAGCATGTTTTTTAAAAAAGAAGGCTGGGATGCAGAATATTCGGCAGATGGCTTAGAGGCGGTCAAGGTATTCAATGAAGCACCACAGTCGTGGGATTTAATTATTTTGGATTTGAATTTACCAGGACTCGATGGAATGCAAGTAGCGGTTAAAATTCGAGAAACATCAGCCAATGTGCCAATTATCATGTTAACCGCACGAGATTCAGAATCAGATCAAGTGTTGGGACTAGAGATGGGGGCTGATGATTATGTTACGAAACCTTTCTCACCAATCACATTGATTGCTCGAATCAAAGCGTTGCATCGTCGATCTGAGGCAGGTAATGCTTCAACAGCTGGTGCTACAGCTGAACATGAAGAATTCGATGTCGTGACACGGACGTTTAAGTTGAATTCAAATACACGTGAAGCATATTTGAATGGTAAATTAATTCAAGATTTGACACCGAAGGAATTTGATTTGCTACGTGCATTAGCTAAAAAGCAACGGCAAGTGTTCTCACGTGAACAGTTATTGCAATTAGTTTGGGATTATGAATACTTTGGAGATGAACGCACGGTCGATGCGCATGTCAAGAAGTTGCGCCAGAAAATTGAGAAAATTGGTCCACAGGTCATTCAAACTGTCTGGGGCGTTGGCTACAAATTTGATGATTCAGGTGTTTCAATAGATAATGACGACTAATTAAAGATTAAAAGCGTTTTGAACCGAACTCTATGAATGAGCGAGGCGGAAAATGCTTTTTTTTACCTCATTTCCATCAGTTTTGACCATTTCTTGTTACAATGAGAACAAATTTTTAAACGAAGGAATTTAGCAATATGAAGATGATGTATCAGCAAATGCTGGCATTTTTTACAGTGATTATGGCAGCACTTTTGATTATTGGTGTCTTATTTACACAATTCACAACTAAGATGGTTGAGGATAACACATATCGTCAGTTAAATCGTTTTTCGGTTGCAATTGCTGAAGAGGCAATGCGATATAAGGCTGACACGGGTGACTTTGCGTATTTTGACACACGAGGATTAGACATTGATTTGTCTTTATTAGAAGAACAGAATATGTCGTTTACGGTATATGATGGGGACGAAAACGTTGTTTATCCAACTGCGACCAAAGCAGTTCATAGTAATATTACCGCCAGTCAATGGCGTAAACTTAAAAATCATAAAATTGTTCACACACGAGTTGATGCTGCAAACAAGGCAAATAAAGAAGAATCAAATACGATGGGCGTCATGAAACCTTTTTTTGATAATAAAAATCGACTCATTGCAGTGGTTGTGACCCGTGCAAATGTCTCAACGGTTGATGATAATATGGATATGTTACGGAAAAATTTAGCGATAGCATTTTTGGTTGCCGGGATAGTGGCAGTGATGTTGAGCTTTATTGTGTCACAACTGATTGTGAATCGTTTGCGATTGATTCAATTAGTGACAAGACAAGTTGCTTCTGGCGATTATCAGGCAATTGTTGATACAACAGCCAATGATGAAATTGGTGCGCTGGCTGAGGACGTTAACACAATGACGAACGCATTGAATGAACAAGAGCATGAAATTAAACGTCAAGAAGAACGACGAAAAGAATTTATGGCGAATGCGTCACATGAGATGCGAACGCCATTGACGACAATCTCGGGTATCGTTGAAGGGTTGCAATATGACGTGATTCCAGAAGACGAGAAAATGCATTCGTATGACATGATTAAAAATGAGGCTGACCGATTAACGCGACTAGTGAAAGACAATCTCGACTATGAACGATTGAGACAAAATAAAGTGGTTCTCAATAAGACAAACTTTGATCTATTGCCGATTATTAATAATTTAGTTGAACAATTGAGCGGTAAAGCTGATGTGGCTGGTGATGTGATTAAGATTGTCAATGTAAAATCAACACCAGTAATGATTTTTGCAGATCAAGATCGGTTAATTCAAATTATTTTTAATATCATTAACAATGCCATTCAATTTACTGAAAACGGCGAAATTAAAATTCGAGCATGGCGTGAAGCACACGCGGCTGTCTTTAGTGTGTCCGACTCTGGTATTGGGATGACGCCTGAACAAGTACAAAATATTTGGGAAAGGTATTATAAAGCTGATGAATCACGAACTGTGAAGGGCGAATCTGGTCTTGGTATGGCAATTATTCGTCAATTAATCGATGTTCACCAAGGGACAATTTCAGTCCAATCAGAATTTGGAAAGGGATCAACATTCACGGTTCGCATCCCTGATGAACAATAATTTTAAATTGGACTAGCCCAATTTTGTAAATTTGTTCATGAAAGCGCTTAATCATGATAAAATAAAATGGTAGGGATTAGACGCAATAAAGGATAGGTGAAATAATGACGATTCAAGTGACGGATTTTGGCCAGACACCAGATGGTCAACAAGTTAAACGTGTTGTAATCGAAAATGCCAATGGCCATCAACTGAGCTTAGTTTCTTGGGGAGCGTCATGGCAGTCATTCGTAACAGCACAGGGTGTTTCCCTTGTACTGGGTTTTGATGATTTAGATGGGTATCTTCATAATGGTTATTTCTTGGGGAATGCCGTTGGCCGTGTGGCAGGTCGGATTGATGCGGCTGAATTTGAATTAAATGGAAAACGCTATCAGTTAGACGCTAATGAAGGACAAAACAATTTACATGGTGGCGAACATAGTTTTTCACATCGAAATTGGGATATTGCTTACGTTGATGAAGCTGGCAACAGCGTTACTTTTGCAACAACAATGACCGAAGCTCAAGACAATTTTCCAGGTACTATGGGGACAACTGTCACATACACACTAACTGACGATAATGAAGTACGCTTAATATTTGGTGCAACTTCAGATCAAGACACGCTATATAATCCAACCTCGCACGTTTATTTTAATATGCAAGGTGTCGGGACTGATGCCCGTCAATTAGAATTGATGCTTCAAGCACCAAAACATTTGGCATTTAGACCTGATAAAATTCCAACCGGTGAATTATTATCAGTTGCTGAGACAGCCTTTGATTTTCAAACAGCAACTAAGATTGGTGATAATATTGATCGTTTGCCATCAGATGCTTTCGATAAAAAATTCGATGATGCCTTTGCTCTATCTTATGAACCCGGTACGCCCGCAGCGATTTTGACTGATCCACAGTCAAAACGATCAGTGGAAATGACAACAGATCGTAATGCAGTCATTTTCTTTATTACAAATCCGGCAGTAGACGATTATGAAGATCAAGCAGCGTTTCTAGCAGCACATCCATACAATGGGGTCGCATTAGAGGCTCAAACGTTATCTGATGCGATTCATCATCCATCGTTTGGTGATATTGTTTTGCCAGCTAATCAACATCAAGAGTATGTAACAACTTACGCATTTAAGAACATTTAATTTTAGGGGAAATAATCATGACAACACTTTCATTTGATACAAGTAAATTAGACACCTTTGTTGATGCAAACGAATTAACAATGTTGCAACCAATGGTGACGCTTGCTGATGACATGTTACGCACTGGAACGGGTGCCGGCGCAGCATATACTGATTGGATTAATTTGCCGACTGAATATGATCGTACTGAATTTGCACGCATCCAGTCAGCGGCCAAACAAATTCAAAGTAATTCAGAAGTTCTTGTTGTGATTGGAATCGGTGGGTCATATCTTGGCGCACGTGCAGCAATTGACTTTCTGAATGACTATTTTAGTTCAGCATATTCATCTGAACAACGAACAGCGCCACAAGTTGTCTTTGCCGGAAATAATATTTCGGGTCAATATCTTAATTCATTAATTAAATTGATTGGTGATCGCGACTTTTCGGTGAATGTTATCTCAAAGTCAGGAACAACGACTGAACCAGCTATTGCTTTCCGTGTTTTCAAGCAAATGTTAGAAACAAAGTATGGCGTGACAGGCGCTAAAGCACGCATTTATGCGACGACGGATGCCCAAAAGGGTGCATTAAAAACGTTGGCTGATGAGGAAGGTTATGAAGAATTTGTTGTGCCTGATGGTGTTGGTGGCCGTTTCTCAGTTTTGACTGCAGTTGGGTTGTTGCCAATTGCCGTTGCAGGTGGCGATATTGATCAATTAATGGCTGGTGCAGCAGCAGCACAAGTTGCTTATTCAGATTCAGACTTGCAAAATAATGCCGCTTATCAGTATGCCGCTTATCGAAATGCATTATACCGTAAGGGATACACAACCGAATTGCTGATTAACTATGAGCCAACCTTGGTCCAATTCGGTGAGTGGTGGAAGCAATTACAAGGTGAATCAGAAGGGAAAGATGGTAAGGGAATCTTCCCAGCAACAGGTAATTTTTCAACTGATTTGCACTCATTTGGACAATATATTCAAGAAGGACGTCGTAACCTCTTTGAAACTTTGGTGCGCGTAACAGAACCTGTATCAGATGTCATCATTCCAACGACTGATGCTGATGACGGTTTGGCATATCTTCAAGGAGAAAAGATGAGTTATGTCAATCGAATGGCATCAGATGGTACATTGTTAGCCCACGTTGACGGTGGTGTGCCTAATATGGTGGTTGAGATTGAGAAACAAGATGCGTTCCATCTAGGATACTTAATTTATTTCTTTGAAATTGCTGTTGGTATTTCAGGCTATTTGAATGGTGTTAATCCATTTAATCAACCGGGTGTCGAAGCGTACAAGCGAAATATGTTTGGCTTATTAGGTAAGCCAGGTTATGAAGAACTAACTGAACAATTACGTGCGCGTTTGTAAGAGATAGTAAATGACTTAATGACTATGATTGATAGCCGTTAAGTCATTTTTAAACACAGCAGGCTTTGGACCAGACTGTTTATAAAAAAGATTGGGAACAGATATGAAAAGTGAAACGATTAAAAATTGGTTTGTCCGCTTTGTTAAAGGCGTTTTCATTGCGCTTGGCTTCATTTTGCCCGGCGTCTCAGGCGGTGTTTTAGCGGCTATTCTTGGCTTATACGAACGGATGTTGAATTTTATGGCACATCTTCGTAGCCGCTTCAAAGTTGATTTTTGGTTTTTCTTACCGGTGGGTATCGGTGGGCTCGTGGGTATTATTTTGCTTAGTGCGCCATTGGAATATCTATTGTCAACATATAAAGCAATGGTGTTATGGGCATTTGCGGGTGCTATCGTTGGGACATTGCCGGCTTTAGTGCATGAAGCTGGCAAAAAAGGGCGCTCAACATCAGATTGGCTTATCTTAGCAACAACAATGGGTGTTGGTGGTTTGTTTCTATATAATTTAACAATGATTTTTGGACAATTACCACATAACTATTTTTCATGGCTACTAGCAGGCGGATTAATTGCTTTAGGCGTCATTGTACCTGGGTTAAGCCCTTCTAATCTCTTATTATATTTGGGATTGTTTGATGCCATGTTGATTGGTTTTAAAAATGCTGATTTAAACGTCTTAATTCCTGTGGCCTTCGGTGGCATATTAACGTTGCTAATTTTTTCAAAAATCATGCACTACTTGTTGCAAGTCTATTATGCTAAAATTTATCATTTTATTCTCGGCATTGTCTTGGTATCGACCATTCTGATTCTCTTGCCGCCAGTAGCTGATTATGCCGGCTTCACGTGGGTACAGGTGATTATTAGTGGCCTCCTCTTTGTTTTGGGCACACTTTTAGGGTATTGGATGAGCGGACTCGAGCAAAAATATAAGTAAATCAACAAGCAATTCTAGTCATTTAGCATTCTTTCTGGTATCATTTATAAGTATAAAAGTTAATTTTTAGGAGATTATTAATCATGGCCATCGGAATGAATGATTTAAAAACGGGTTTGACAATCGAATATTCAAACTCAATTTGGCGTGTGTTGGAATTTCAACACGTTAAGCCTGGAAAGGGTGCAGCGTTCGTACGTTCAAAGTTGAAGAACTTACGTAGCGGTGCTGTTAATGAAGTGACTTTCCGGCCTGGAGATAAATTTGAAACGGCTAACATCGAAACGTCACCAATGCAATTCTCATATTCAGATGGGGACGATCGTGTGTTTATGAATATGGAAACATATGATCAAATTGCAATTCCTGTTGATAAGATTCAAGATGAAATGAAGTTCTTGCTTGAAGGAACAGATGTTAAGGTTACTTATTATGAAAGCGAATTGCTTGGTATTGAAGTACCTAAAACTGTTGAGTTAACAGTGAGCGAAACGCAACCTGGTATTAAGGGTGCAACTGCTAATGGTGGTGGTAAGCCAGCTACAATGGAAACAGGACTAGTGATTACTGTGCCTGATTTTGTGAATGAGGGTGACAAGCTCGTTGTCAATACTGACAATGGTGGTTCATACTCTTCACGTGCGTAGTGAAATAGTTTAATTCTTGAAGCGCCTACCAAAGAGTATATGGTGGGCGTTTCGTTTTCTAGCAAGCAATCACTTGAGGAGGAAAACAAAAATGGCAACAGAAGAAACAATTTTATTAACTCAAGCTACTCAAGAGGGTGAAACACGCGTTAATATTCGTGTGATTGATTTAATTGCAGGATTAGCAACAAAAGAAGTTGAAGGTGTCGCAAAATTGCGCGGTACTTTTGGGGAACGTGCAAAAGAAGTTCTTGGGAAAAAAGTGCAACATAGTAAGGGCATTTATACAAAGCAAAATGAAACCGGTGACATTGCGATTGAAGCATATGTTGAATTAAATTATGGGGTGAGTGTGCCTAAAGTCGCCCACGCAATTCAAGAACATATTAAATCACAAATTCATGCGATGATGGATTTAGAAATTGCTTCAGTTGATGTGCATGTGACTGATATTATTTCTGAAAAAACAACGACAGAAATTGATCCAAATAACTTATTTGGAGAACAATCAGAAGAAGGGGCGACGAAGTAATGACGAAATTGACGCGGCATGCTATTCGGCAAACTGCCTTTCAGACGTTGTTTGGACTCTCTGCCAATCCTGAAGCTAACGTATCAGACGTTGTCTTACAGGTGTTAGCGGGCGATCCTGAAATTGAATGGACGGATGAGGCACCGGTTGAAGTGGTCAACCTAGTCGAAAATGTCAGAGCGCATGCTACAGAAGCGGATTTGTTAATTTCTGAACATTTGGCAGCAGGGTGGACCTTGGATCGCTTAAATCGAGTTGATCTTGAATTGATGCGCCTTGCTATCTATGAGGCAACATTTGGTGATGTGCCAACAAAAGTGGCAGTTGATGAAGCGCTAAATTTAGCACGAGATTTTACAGATGACACGTCAAGTAAATTTATCAATGGTGTCTTATCAAAAGTGTTGACTTTTTAAGGCATAACGAGTAAAGTAATATCTGTTAGAAAGCAAAGCAATGGCCACCCGCTGTTCACCTAGGAGATTTTGTCTTCAGGTCAATCGATTTCATTAATTATTGAATGAATGGTGGGTTATTGCGATGAGCAGTAATCCGCTTTTACTTTGTTTTGGAAGAAAATTAGGAGGTCAAGACCATAGCAGCTAATGTACGTCAACCACAACAGCAACAAGATTTAATCAATGATCATATCCGTGCACGGGAAGTGCGTTTAATTACTGATGACGGTGATCAAGGTATCATGTCAAAATCTGAGGCGCAAAGAATTGCTGACGATGCGGAACTAGATTTAGTTCTAGTTCAAGCGACAGCAAAGCCACCCGTTGCTAAGATTATGGATTATGGTAAATTCAAGTTTGATAGTCAAAAGAAGGTTCGTGAACAACGCAAGAACCAGAAAATTGTTACTGTTAAGGAAATTCGTCTAAGTCCTACAATTGACGCTGGCGATTTTACAACCAAAAAGAACAATGCAACAAAGTTCTTGCAAAAAGGTAATAAAGTCAAAGTATCAATTCGTTTCCGTGGCCGCGCGATTACGCACAAAGAGATTGGACGCGAAGTGATGGATCGCTTTGCTAATGAACTCGATGATATTGCAAAAATCGAAGCGCGCGCGAAGATGGAGGGACGTAGCATGTTCATGGTGCTCGCCCCTAAGGACGCCAAGTAACCTAAAATCAGTTTGGAGGAATAACTCATGCCTAAGTTTAAGACACACCGCGCTTCAGCAAAGCGTTTTAAGAAGACTGCCAATGGTGGTTTGAAGTCAGGGAATGCCTATACTTCACACCGTTTCCACGGTAAGACTAAGAAGCAACGGCGTCAATTACGTGGAACATCAATGATGAACCATACGACATTAAAGACATATAAGCACCTATTGAGCCGCGTTTAATTAATTGTTAAATAGAGGACTCTTGTTGAATTTTAAGAAAAATTGGAGGATTAACCCATGCGAGTAAAGGGTGGAACAGTTTCACGTGCACGTCGTAAGAAAATGATTAAGTTAGCCAAGGGCTACCGTGGACAACGTCATATTAATTATAAAGTTGCTAAGCAACAAGTTTGGAAGGGATGGGTTTACGCATTCCGTGATCGTAAGGCAACAAAGCGTAATTTCCGTAAGTTGTGGATTACACGTATTAATGCTGCTGCTCGGATGAATGGGTTGTCATACTCACGTTTCATGAATGGTCTTGCTTTGATGGGTTCAAAGTTGAACCGTAAGATGTTGGCAGATTTGGCAGTGACTGACGCAAAAGCATTTACTGCTTTGACTGACGCTGCTAAGAAAGCTTTGACTGATAACGGACAAGCTTTTCATGAAGTAACACCTGCAACTTTGGAAACAGAAGTAACAGTGACTGTTGCTGAACCAAAGCCAGCAAAAAAAGCTGAAGTAAGTGCTGAAAAGCCTTCAGACAAAAATACTGTTGCTGAAATTAAAGCATATTTGGATGCACAAAATGTCGAATACGCTTCTTCTGCAAAGAAGGCTGATTTGCTAGCATTAGTATAATTATTTAAAAACGAGCGGATGCTCGTTTTTTTATGGATAAAACGATAGATTCAAAATATTGGCAATGGTTAAAAATGGAACGAACGGTAACTGGATGCGCTTAGTGCTGTGGGCATAGCCATAAGCCAAAAGACTGCTTAACGTCAGCCACAATAACCATTGTTGAGGGTCATTTAAAACTAAAAAGTTGGTAAACATGATATCAATGTCACCAGAACCGATGTACTTTTCAGATAATTTGTTGACGAAAAGCGTTAATATATAGATGCCTAATACTAAAAGCATGTCCATTATCTTGAATGAAAGACTGGCTAACCATATTATTGGCATTAGTAACCAACTACTGATTTGATATGTTTGCCAGTCCTGCCAGCTTAAAAATAAGAGCACAAATGTAAACATGAATGACATGATCAATACTCCTTAATAGTTAAAAAAGAGCCAATTGTGAGCAATCTGTGACAATCATTGCACAACGCGATAATGATACGCCCGGTAATGTTTGCAAAACGAATGCCCACCTTATCCGGATTGTTTTGCAGAAAGTGGTTGCAATTTCATTTGTGGGATGGTAATATATTCTTTGTGCTTAAATCAAGTTGGTGTCCGCGTTAGTTCGCGCGACGTGCTGAACTAGCTTTGGATAGTACCAAACAGCTGCAATTTCGACGTATTTTTATACGATACGCCCGGTATTGTGGACTAAATTTTATAGAATTTTGAAAGGAGCCTCTAAGACATGCCTACAATTAATCAGTTGGTTCGTAAGCCTCGTAAGTCAAAGAGCACGAAGTCAAACTCACCTGCGTTGAACTTCGGATATAACTCACAATCAAAGAAAACGACACTTGCACCTGCGCCTCAAAAGCGTGGTGTTGCAACTCGTGTCGGAACGATGACACCAAAAAAGCCTAACTCAGCTTTGCGTAAGTACGCCCGTGTTCGTCTTTCTAACTTGATTGAAGTGACAGCATACATTCCTGGAATCGGTCACAACCTTCAAGAACACTCAGTTGTTTTGATCCGTGGTGGTCGTGTAAAGGACTTGCCTGGAGTACGTTACCACATTATCCGTGGTGCGCTTGATACTGCCGGTGTTGACGGTCGTATGCAATCACGTTCTAAGTATGGTGCAAAGCGCCCTAAGAAGAAATAATTAAGGGAGGACATTAATAATGCCACGTAAGGGTTATACTAAACAGGCTGAAGTTCTGCCTGATCCAATTTATAATTCAAAGCTTGTTTCACGTTTGATCAACCGCTTGATGCTTGATGGAAAGCGCGGAACAGCTTCAACAATTTTATATAATGCGTTTGATCGTATTAAAGAAGCTACGGGAAATGAACCACTAGCAGTCTTTGAGGAAGCCATGAACAACATCATGCCAGTTCTTGAAGTCCGCGCACGTCGTGTTGGTGGATCAAACTACCAAGTTCCAGTCGAAGTACGTCCAGAGCGTCGTGTGACGCTTGGATTACGTTGGCTTGTGTCATACTCACGTTTACGTGGAGAACACACAATGGACGAACGTTTAGCCAAGGAAATTATGGATGCTGCCAATAATTCTGGTGCATCTGTTAAGAAGCGCGAAGATACGCACAAAATGGCTGAAGCCAACCGTGCCTTTGCACACTATCGTTGGTAAGATTGAATTAGAACGCATCATTGCAAACATCAGTCGAATGATGAAGCAATGGTGTTTTTTATTTGAAAGTGACTTAATTGATAGTTGAATTCGTATGATTCAAAAATTAAGTCAGATAAATGAATCCTTCAAGCTCATTGGTGATTTGGCTACATTTATAGGTGGTCACTTTTGAGCTTTTGCGGTATAATTTAATATAAGCAGCGTAATATGCTGAATTAATTTACAGGAGAATATTTCACAATGGCTAACAAGCGTGAATACCCATTGAGCCGTACCCGTAACATCGGAATTATGGCCCACATCGACGCCGGTAAGACAACAACGACCGAGCGTATTTTGTACTATACAGGAAAGATTCATAAAATTGGTGAGACACATGATGGTGCATCACAAATGGACTTTATGGATCAAGAAAAAGAGCGTGGAATCACGATTCAATCTGCCGCAACGACAGCTGTTTGGCATGGTTTCCATGATCAATTCGAGAAGGAACCATACCGTGTTAATATCATTGACACACCAGGTCACGTGGACTTCACGATTGAAGTTGAGCGTTCTTTACGTGTGCTTGACGGTGCAGTTGCTGTCTTGGACGGTGCTGCCGGGGTTGAACCACAAACAGAAACTGTTTGGCGACAAGCTGAAACATATCAAGTACCACGTATCGTCTTTGTTAACAAGATGGATAAGATGGGTGCAGATTTCCAAATGTCTGTTGATTCAATCAAGTCTCGCTTGGGTGCTAATGCCAAGGCTATTCAATGGCCAATTGGTGCTGAAGATGACTTCGAAGCCGTTATCGATTTGATTACTAAAGAAGCACTATATCCTGTTGACGAACTTGGTGAGAAGTGGGAAAAGCGCGAAATTCCTGATGATTACAAGGATCTTGTCGAAGACAAGTACAATGAATTGGTTGAAGCCATCGCTGATGTCGATGACGATATCATGGAAAAGTACTTGGGTGGTGAAGAAATCACACAAGATGAATTGAAAGCTGGAATTCGTCGTGGCGTTTTGTCATTGCAATTCTACCCAGTTCTAGCTGGATCAGCTTATAAAGATAAGGGTGTTCAAATGATGCTTGACGCGGTGGTAGATTACTTGCCATCTCCTTTGGATGTTAAGCCATATATTGCGACTGACCCTGACACTGATGAAGAAGTTGACTTGGTTGCTAATGACGATGATCCATTTGCTGCCTTAGCCTTTAAAGTTATGACTGATCCATTCGTTGGTCGTTTGACTTTCCTTCGTGTTTATACTGGAACTTTGGAATCAGGTTCTTACGTTCAAAACACATCAAAGGGAAAGCGTGAACGTGTAGGACGTTTGCTACAAATGCACGCTACTAACCGAACTGAAATTGATGAAGTATTCTCAGGGGATATCGCAGCTGCGATTGGGTTGAAAGATACAACGACTGGTGATTCATTGACTGCTGTTGATCGGCCATTGATTCTTGAATCAATGGAGTTCCCAGAACCAGTTATCCAATTGGCTATTGAACCTAAGACAAAAGCAGACCAAGACAAAATGTCAACCGCTTTGCAGAAGTTGGCCGAAGAAGATCCATCATTCCGTGCCGAAACTAACCCTGAAACTGGGGACACTTTGATCTCTGGAATGGGTGAATTGCACTTGGACATCATCGTTGATCGTATGAAGCGTGAATTTAACGTTGAAGCAACGGTTGGTGCACCTCAAGTTGCATATCGTGAAGCCTTTACGAAAACTGTTCAAGCGCGTGGATACTTCAAGCGTCAATCAGGTGGTAAGGGACAATATGGTGACGTTTGGATCGAATTCACACCTAATGAAGAGGGTGCTGGATTTGAATTCGAGGATGCCATTGTCGGTGGTGTTGTGCCTCGTGAATACATTCCTTCTGTTGAAGCTGGATTGAAGGATTCGTTGAACAACGGGCCACTTGCTGGCTTCCCATTGGTTGACTTGAAGGCTAAGTTGTATGATGGATCATATCACGATGTCGACTCATCAGAAGCTGCCTTTAAGATTGCTGCGTCATTAGCTTTGCGCGAAGCTGCAAAGACTGCTGGTGCTGTTATCTTGGAACCAATTATGAAGGTTGACATCGTTGTGCCTGAAGACAATCTTGGTGATGTGATGGGACATATTTCAGCACGTCGTGGAATGATTGAAGGACAAGAACAACGTGGAAACTCATTGATGGTTCACGGAAAAGTACCTTTGTCAGAAATGTTTGGATATGCAACGACTTTGCGTTCATCAACGCAAGGACGTGGAACTTTCCAGATGGCATTTGACCACTATGAAGCTGTGCCAAAGAACGTTCAAGATGAGATCGTTAAAAAGTATGGTCGTGGTTCAGAAGAAGCATAAAGTATAATCATTTAAATTAACAACTTGAATAGCCGTTAATTTAATTAAACGCCCTCAAATTGATTGAGGACGTTTTTTATATGTCTGAAAGGTTATAAATTTCAACAAGCTTTGGCTGATTAAGTTTGAAGTCAATTGAATACTAGTGGTACAATTTTTGTAATACAGGAAAGGTGGCATGAGGTGTGACTCAACCAATTATTGAATTTAAAAACGTCGTGAAAGCTTACGACGAAAACGTTATTTTAAATGCCGTTGATTTAGAAATCGAAGCGGGAAAATTTTATACGTTGTTGGGGCCATCTGGTTCAGGGAAAACGACTATTTTACGTTTGATTGCTGGCTTTTTGTCTGCAACAAGTGGTGATATTTTATTTGATGGTAAGCGAATTAATGATGTGCCAGCGGAAAAGCGGGCAGTTAATACTGTATTCCAAAATTATGCGTTATTTCCAAATATGAATGTTGCTGAAAATGTGGCTTTTGGGATGACTATTAAAGGTAAACCGAAAGCTGAAATTAAGGCCAAAGTTGCCGAAATGCTTGAATTAGTAAAACTGGGTGGTTACCAGAATCGTGAGATTAGTGAATTGTCAGGTGGACAACAGCAACGAGTTGCAATTGCACGCGCTTTGGCGAATGAACCACAGGTTTTATTGCTAGATGAGCCATTATCAGCCCTAGATTACAAATTGCGAAAAGATATGCAATATGAACTGCGTGAAATTCAACAACGGCTAGGTATTACTTTTATCTTTGTGACACACGATCAAGAAGAAGCGTTGGCAATGTCTGATTGGATTTTTGTAATTAATGATGGTGATGTTGTTCAAAATGGTGATCCGATAGATATTTATGACGAACCGATTAATCATTTTGTTGCTGACTTTATTGGCGAGGCGAACATTATTCCTGGTGTGATGATTGAAGATAATTTGGTTCATTTTAATGGCCAAGATTTCGAAAATGTCGATGGTGGTATGCGTCCCAATGAACCAGTTGAAGTCGTTATCCGACCAGAAGATGTTGATATTGTGTCTGAAGCATTGGGAAAAGTGGTTGTGACAATTGATGCGACTTCTTTCCGAGGCGATTATTTTGAAATCACTGGCTATGATGATGATCTTCATGAATGGCAGATTCAATCAACAAATGGGGTCGATGTTGGAACGCGGGTGGGGTTGACGTTTGACCCTGAAGATATCCATATCATGCGCCTAAATGAAACTGAAGAAGATTTTGATACACGTTTGGAGGCGTATGAAGATGACGTCGAAGAATAAACGAACGATGGGGTACATGGTACCATATGTGTTTTGGTTGGTTTTGTTTGTCATTTTACCGTTAGTTTTAATGGTCTTTCAATCGTTTCAGAATTTATATCATCAACCAACAATGAGTAATTATGTTGATTTCTTTAAATCAGGCACATACTTACGCATGACGCTTAATTCCATCTTTTATGCCGCAATTGTCACTTTGATGACATTACTAATTAGCTACCCGATGGCTTACGTATTAAGTCGATTGAAGAACAGTCAATTTTGGCTTCTTTTAGTGATTTTACCGACCTGGGTGAATTTATTATTAAAAGCATATGCTTTCATTGGATTACTTTCAAAAGAGGGGAGTGTCAACCAGTTCCTTGGTTTTATGGGCATTGCACCGCAGCAGTTATTATTTACGGATACAAGTTTTATTTTAGTCGCAGCCTATATTGAGATTCCCTTTATGATTTTGCCCATTTATAATAGTTTGGTTGAATTAGATCCAAGTTTAACCAATGCGGCCAAAGATCTTGGGGCATCAGCTTGGCAAACTTTACGCCAGGTCATTTTTCCTTTAACAATTGGTGGGGTTAAGTCTGGCGTGCAAGCGGTCTTTATTCCAACCTTGTCACTCTTCATGATTACACGTTTAATCGGTGGAAACCGTGTGATTACACTTGGTACTGCAATTGAGGAGCATTTCATGGTGACTCAAAACTGGGGCATGGGGTCGACGATTGGTATCGTTTTGGTGGTTGCGATGGCAATCACTATGTATCTGACGCGTGACAGAAAGCAGAAAAAGAGGGGTGAATAATGAAAAAGCATTATTTGGGTACCAGTTATTTAGTGTTTGTCTTTATTTTAATGTATGCCCCAATTTTTTATATGATATTTTTCGCTTTTAATCGTGGTAACTACATGACGAGCTTTACTGGTTTTTCATTGCGCCATTTCGGGAATATGTTCTCTGATCGACGATTGATGAGCATTTTGCTTAATACATTTATTATCGCTTTTTTGTCATCATTGTTGGCGACGTTAATTGGTACATTTGGTGCATTGGGAATTTATCAAACGAAACAAAAAGGGATCAAAAATATCTTGTTATCTTTGAACAATATTTTGTTGGTCTCGCCAGATGTCATTATTGGTGCATCATTTTTGATTCTATTTACAATGTTTGGACTCACTTTAGGCTTTGGATCGGTATTGCTAGCGCACATTGCCTTTTCGATTCCAATTGTTGTTTTAATGGTACTGCCACGCTTAAATGAAATGAATTCAGCGTTGATTAGTGCTGCACAAGATTTGGGCGCAAATTGGCGACAAGTATTAAGCCGCGTCATCTTGCCTTATGCATGGCCGGGAATCCTGGCTGGATTTTTTATGGCGATTACTTATTCATTAGATGACTTTGCAGTAACCTTTTTTGTGACCGGGAATGGCTTTTCAACATTATCAGTTGAGATATATGCACGTGCACGACATGGAATTGATTTGTCAATTAACGCCTTGTCAGCGTTAATGTTTATGGTATCGCTGATTTTGGTCATGATTTATTATTACATTATGACACGTAGTAAAAAAAGTACTCAGACAAAACGAGACAAAATGATTGTGGAATCAAAGGAAATGGTGGTTAGGCGATGAAACGATTAGCATGGTTTTCAGGTATTATTCTTGCGATTGTATCAGTACTAGCAACAATTAATTTTGTTTTGACAAATCAATCGCAAAGCAAACGAGCAAAGCAAGGTCAACAAACATTGACCATTTTCAATTGGGGTGATTATATTGACCCAGAATTGATTAATAAATTCGAACGTCAAAGTGGCTACAAAGTGGATTATGAGACCTTTGATTCAAATGAAGCCATGTTTACTAAAATCAAGCAAGGTGGCACGCATTATGATCTAGCCATTCCTTCTGATTATATGATTCAAAAGATGAAAAAGGCCAAATTACTTGTGCCATTGGATCATAAGCGACTGACAGGTTTGAAATATTATGACCAGCAATTTATGGACTTAGATTTTGATCGCGATAATCGCTATTCAGTACCTTATTTTTGGGGCACGCTTGGTATTGTGTATAATGACAAGTATGTTCAACCGGATGAAATCAAGACATGGAATGATTTGTGGCAGCCTAAGTGGCGTAATTCAATTATGTTATACGACTCAGCCCGAGATGTGATGGCGGTTGGGCTGGCATCTAATAATAATAGTGTGAACACTAAAAATATGGGTGAGTTAGCAGCGGCAAAGGGGCGGTTAGACGCATTGATGCCTAATGTTAAAGCGATAGTCGGTGATGAAATTAAGATGTATATGGCACAAGATGAGGCCAAATTGGCTTTGGATTTTTCTGGTGACGCGGCACAAATGATTGCTGAGAATCCACATCTGCACTATGTAGTCCCAGCTGGAAAGGGAAATATTTGGTTTGATAATATCGTGATGCCTAAAACGGTTCAAAATAAACCAGCAGCATATGCCTTTATCAATTTCATTTCTCAGCCAAAGAATGCAGCTCAAAATGCGTTATATAATGGGTATGCCACGCCTAACTCGGCAGCCAAACGCCTATTACCGCAAAGTGTGCAACACGATTCGCAATTTTATCCAACACAACAAATCTTGGGTCAATTGCGGGTTTATCAAGATTTAGGATTATACTGGACAGAAGCATATAATGATTTATTTTTGGAATTTAAAATGTCCACTAAACGCTAGTTGAGGAGAATAATCAATGTCAAAACGTAAAAAAATAATAATGATTGAATTGATTGGTTTGGGTGTGTTTGCTTTGGCTGTTATCTTAGGATTGATTTCAGAGCTAGTCTAATTGCGTTAAGTCAGCATAGTAGAATGGGAGGCAATTCATGTTTACACAACAGCATTTTGATGTTTTTTCTGAGCCAACGTTACATGGGCGCATGACACAAATTCGATCAGTTTTAGATCCTGAGTTTGAGTTATTTGCAGAAAAGGCGCTACCATTACTCGAACAAGATGGGCAACAATGGACAGCACACGTTGCTAAACATTTGCGACGAACGGTTAACCCACCAGAAAGTACATGGATTGCATTTTCACCAAATCGGCGCGGATATAAAATGATGCCACATTTTGAGTTGACTATGTGGCAAAATCGACTCTTTATGAGTTTATCAGTGCTAGAAAATGCGAAAGAAACACCAGGAAAATGGGCACAATTATCTAAAAAAATAGAAGTAGCGCAAGACTTGATTGCGCAATTACCAGCGGATTTTGTTAGTAGCAAGGACCATATGGTAAACGAAGTAACGCCAATTGATGTAAAAAACATCGTCCAGAATTTCACGAAGAGCCGACAAAATGAATTGATTATTGGTATGTCAATTGATGCTAAATCGGATCAGATTGGGACTAATCAGACAGAGCAAACATTGTTGCATGCCATCCAAGCGTTATTACCGATATATGCGATTATACGGGATTAATTGGATATGTCAGAATGGCATGGTCAATGAAATTGTGGAAAATCAGAATATACCAGGCTTGTGAATGGAAATCTTTAGCTTCATTTAAGTTGATTATTCCATAATTGACTAGGCATGGTGCTAGATTATTCAATATTAAAATAAATGGAGATGAATATGAGTAAAGAGAATAGATTAGGGTTGATTATTGGCGGTATCTCACTGGTATTGGTTGCTATTTTAGCTGGTGTCGGTTTGATGACCAAACAAATTAGTTCAACTGATAGTCAGAGTGATTCTTCTTCATCAACTTCGACGCGAAAAACTGAAAGTAAGGCTAAATTAAATAAAGAGACATTACCTCAATTATCGACAGATGTGGCCTCAGACGAATCGGAAGTCGTTTTGAATACATCAGAGGGTGCGGTCACGATTAAATTGTTTAATAAGTATGCGCCTCTGGCAGTTCAAAACTTTATTACGCATAGTAAAGAGGGTTATTACAATAACACGACATTCCATCGTGTGATTAAAGACTTTATGATTCAAGGTGGTGATCCTAAATCTGCTGAAGATGCTAACGCGTCTGATTTAGGTGCTGGTGGTAAATCAATTTGGGCATCTGGTGAACATAAGAATAAAAAGATTGATTCGGGGAATGGTTTCAAAAATGAAATCAGTTACAATTTGTATAACATTCGTGGGGCATTGGCAATGGCTAACGCTGGCGCCGGTACAAATGGATCACAGTTCTTTATTAATCAAAATGCAACAGATGTGACAAGTAACTTGGACACCAAGACCTATCCAGATAAAATTGTTGATGCTTACAAAAATGGTGGTAATCCTAATTTGGATGGTAGCTATACAGTGTTTGGACAAGTCGTTTCCGGCATGGATGTGGTTGATAAAATTGCCAGTGCAGAAGTGACAACGAATGCATCTGGGACGGAGAACTCAAAGCCAAAGACACCGGTTAAAATCGAATCTGTCACAATTGTTAAAGAAGCAACCAAATAATTATTATTTAACGAAGTGTGCTATAAGAAATAGCACACTTTTTTATTTTAAAGAGATATAATAAATATTAGTAAAAACAGCCATTCGAATACGAATGGCTGTTTAGGTAATTATTGTTAGTTATCCGACATGTGATGTCGAGATGCCAGCATGTGATTCGGCGGTATTATGAACTAAAATCTGAAAATAGTTATCAAATCCGTGCGCATCATAACTCTTCATCAAGGCAACGATATCGGCAGGACTCCACTCATGAATAACGATGGCACCATCGTTATAGGTTAAGGCATGTGCCATTGAAGATGTATTTTCAACAAGATAAAAAGTATCGTTAGTATCAAGATACAATAATTGTAGTCGATGAATATTGTTTACGGTAGTTAAGCCTGCTAGTGAACCTAAAATAGAGTCATTAATCACGCGATCACTGACATTGTCGTGTCGAAATCTGTGAATGGTTTCAAGTTGATTCCCGATAATTTTCATAGCATAAACCTCGTGAGTGTATGTGGCTTAGTTTTGAACAATCAATACGTCTGTTTTTGAATTTTGGACGACAAACGCAGCGACCGAGCCAACAATGAGACGTTCCAAACGACTGAGACCAGACTTTCCAATGACGGTCAAGTCAATATGATGATCAGTTGGGAATTCAGACGCGATGACTTTTTTAGGTGAACCAAAGCGCATGTGTATGTCCACAGCTAGTTCTGGGTAAAGCGCTAAGACGTGTTTACGATAACCCTCTAGTTTTTCTTGCGAGTCTTGAACAAGATGATAGACGACATCACCAGTAATTGACATGCCAGCCACGCCTGAAAGGGAGTTTGTATCGATGACATATAGCAAATCCAAATGTGAATGATTACGTTCAGCAACCGCAGCCGCTTTTTCGGCTACTAGGGTAGAGATGTCAGACCCATCAATTGGGGCCAAAATATTGTTATATGTTTCCTCATTCATAATAGAACCTCTTCCAAAACTTATTTACATATTTATTATACCGCTAATTGACTATTCTTGTAAGGGGTTACAAAGATGAAAAGATGAAGGTTTCTTGAAGATGAGGAAACGAGTGAAACTGGCATAATGGCTTGCTTGAATGTATTAAATCAGTTAAAATCAGTATTTCTGGAAAGAAGGTATTAAAATGAATCAAACACAACTTTCAACACGGCGAATTTGGTTAGTCTTACTAGCCATTGGCATGTTTACATTCATGTCAACGTTAGATTCGTCGATTATTAATATTGCGTTACCTGTGATTTCAAAAGACTTAAACATCCCAATGAATCAAGCGACATGGTCAGTATCAATCTACTTGATTATGATTTCAGGATTATTGACTCTATTTGGTAATTTAGGGGACCAAATGGGAAAAATACGTATTTTCAAATGGGGAACATACGTTTTCACATTTGGTTCAATGTTAGCCGGTATAAACTTAGGTTTACCTTTTCTATTATTTGCCCGAGTGGTGCAAGCAATTGGCGCGGCAATGACAATGAGTAATTCGTTTGGCATTTCAACGACGATTGCACCGCAAAAAATGCGGGCACGTGCGATGGCAACTATTGCGATGTTTGTTTCGTTAGGGGCGATTGCAGGTCCAGCCGTTGGGGGCTTGATTTTATCAATTCTACCTTGGTCGTATATTTTTTGGATTAATGTGCCGTTGGGTATTGTGACCATTATCCTAGGTGCATTTCTATTTCCTGCTTCTGAGGGCAGTGAAGAGCCGTTATCAGTTGACTGGGTCGGTGTAGCTTTACTATTTTTCTTAATTACAACTTTCTTTGTTGGCTTAAACATTGGTCAAGAAAACGGTTTTTTCTCAATGTTACCAATTTTGAGTTATGGATTAACTTTATTATTGTTAATGGGATTTATTTATTGGGAGCAACGTGTATCGAAACCATTGCTTGACCTAAGTATTTTCAAAATCAAGCTTTTTACTTTGTCAATTCTGACTTCATTTTTAGTATTTGCCTCTGGCTTTTTCATTAACGTATTATTGCCATTTTATCTGCAAAATTTGCGAGGCGTGGCGCCCGGTGAAGCCGGATTATATATGATGGCGTATCCAGCCGCAATGTTGATAGGGGCACCAATTTCTGGTGCTGTGGCTGACAAGTTTGATCGTGAAAATGTGACTTTGTTTGCTTTGACAGGAATTACAATTGGTATGGCGGGGTGGCTTTTCATCGATGCTCATTCACCACTTTTCATGGTTGTAATTTTAGGGGCATGGACGGGGTTAGGTACAGCATTCTTCAATTCACCTAATAATGCCATCACGATGTCCAATGCACCGGCTGCACAGCTTGGGGTTGCGGGATCTTTGAATGCCTTGGCTCGAAATTTGGGGATGGTATCGGGAACAACTGCTGTTACAACGGCGTTATATTTGTCAATGTCGCAACAAATTGGACATCAGGTTGTGACGTATCCTGTTGGCAAGCCAGAAGTTTTTGTTCAGGGAATGCATTTTGCGATGGTCTTTGGCCTTTTGTTGGTCATCATCGCCTGGCTATTAACGGCATACCGCGTTGTATTACGTATGAAAAGTCAAATAATTCATCATGATTAACCATGATGAATTATTGCAAAAGATTAATGACATATCACCTTGCCGAACCGCCTTACTTAGCATGTGATATGTCGGCTGTGGCTTGTGCTTTTGATGAGTTTCACGTATAATATGACTTATGCGATGAGTCGAGAAAAATCTTTCTTAGATTTTTTATTAAACGGCCGACATAGACACCCGCATTGGTGGTCGGTGCAAGGGCTGTTGTGGAACAAAACTTGCTGCACATGACTAACTTATCAGAAATGATTTGGTGTACGTTGACTGATTAGGTAAAACTAATCACCTGAGTTAACGCAGGTCTTACGTTAACATGCCAAATATAAAACCTCGAGATATAATGTCTCGGGGTTTTTGTTTTAATTTTGGTATAATGAAAACGATAATCAAATTCAAAGAGGCAATTAGTATGACATTCAGACGTTTTTCTTTTCTGCAACGCTTAATTATTAATACAGTGATGTTTTTAGCTTTAGCTGGTTTATTTCCGCAAGGAATGTATGTCGAAAATCTTTGGACAGCTGTGTTAGCAGCCTTCGTCTTGGGTTTTCTTAACGCATTTGTGCGACCAGTTTTGCATTTTTTGAGCTTACCACTCACAATTATTTCGATGGGGTTATTTGCGTTCATTATCAATGCTTTCGTTCTTTGGCTAACAAGTTGGGTTGTTGGGACTGGTTTTCAATTTACGAGTTTTGGCTGGGCTGTTTTGATTTCAATCATCATGTCGTTGGTGAATGCAATTTTATCAAGCTACTTTAATCGGGAATAGCGGAGGCAATCATGGCAAAAAAAATTACAGTTAAAGATTTGTTAGCAAATACGCGCTTAAAAATTGTGACTGGTGAAGAATATTTAGATCGTGAAATTGTGACAGCTGATATTTCACGACCTGGGTTGGAAATGACGGGTTACTTTGATTACTATGCACCAGAACGTGTGCAATTAATGGGTATTACTGAAACATCATTTGCAAAGCGAATGAGTCGGGATGAATTGTTAATTATTGCTCGCAAAATGATGGGGTCGACAACACCCGGTTTTGTGGTTTCAACAGGAAGAGAGTTGCCACCTGAATTTATGCAAGCTGCTGCAGAGGCGAAGATTCCAGTCATGGCAACCGAACTGACTTCATCGCAAATCTTGTCTAATATGACATATTATTTATCCGGTAAACTGGCCGAGCGTCAGTCGGTACATGGGGTCTTGATTGATATCTATGGTTTGGGGATTTTGATTACTGGTGACTCTGGCGTTGGAAAATCAGAAACAGCTTTGGAACTAGTTCAACGTGGTCACCGATTAATCGCTGACGATCGTGTCGATATTTATCAACAAGATGAAGAACATTTGATTGGTGAAGCACCAGCCATTTTGAAAAATCTAATGGAGTTACGAGGTGTGGGTATCATCGACGTATTAAATCTATTTGGTGCTGGTGCGGTGCGTGAGCATGCAACAGTTGCTTTTAACTTGCATCTTGCAAAGTGGGAAAAAGATTCAGAATTTGATCGACTGGGGAATGGCGAGGACAAAATTACGATTCAAGGTGTTGATTTGCCTCGAATGGTCTTACCGGTGCAAACTGGGCGTAACCTTGCTGTTTTGATCGAAACGGCAACCAAAAATTTCCGAGCGAAACGAATGGGCTTTGATGCAACGGCAACGTTTAATCAAAATTTGAATCATTTAATTGAAGAAAATTCACATACAGATGCCTAGACGAAACATATTTTCATTGATAGAATGAAACCGCTTTAATTATTATTTTTAATCTACAGCAAAATGTGATAATCTATTATAGAAGTTGATATAGTCAACCTTATAGGAGGAGTACAGTGAGTAAAAAAACAATTGCCGTACTTGGCGCTGGTTCTTGGGGAACAGCATTAGCAAATGTTGTGGCTGAGAATGGGCATGACGTTCGCCTATGGGCACACCGCAAGGAAACAGTTGATGAAATTAATAAGCACCATATGAATAAACGTTATCTTGGTGATCGTGTGCTACAGGCTAGCATCGTTGCAACTGATGATATGCAACAAGCAATTGATGGCGCAACGATTATTTTGAGCGTTGTACCGACGAAAGCAACACGTGAAGTTGCTGGGCAATTGAATCAGGCGTTATCAGCGTTAGCACAATCAGCGATTGTGGTTACCGCGACTAAGGGCTTAGAACCTAAAACTTATCAACTGGCAACAGAAATTATTGCTGATGAGATTGATGCCAAGTGGCTCAATGGGTTAGCTGCAATCGCAGGACCTTCTCATGCTGAAGGTGTCATCAAACATGATCCAACTTTGGTTACGGTGGCCAGTCAAAACCAAAGTGCTGCGCAACAAGTGCAAGCCGCCTTTAGTAATTCATCATTTCGTGTGTACACGAATGATGATTTAGTTGGCTCAGAATTAGCTGGCGCATTAAAAAATGTGGTAGCCATTGCTGCAGGTGCTCTCCAAAGTCTTGGGTATGATGACAATGCTAAGGCAGCACTCTTTACTCGTGGTCTGGCTGAAATTGCACGCTTAGGTGCTGCATTTGGGGCCGATGAGGCAACGTTTATGGGCTTAGCTGGAGTGGGTGATTTGTTCGCTACGGCGACATCAATTCATTCACGTAACTATCGGGCTGGCTTACAATTGGGTGAAGGCAAGTCAATGGATGAAGTCATTGCCCATATGGGCATGGTGATTGAAGGTATTTCAACTACTAAGGTTGTCCATGAGCTTGCTGCAGTAAAAGGGGTTGAGATGCCGATTGCTAATGCAATTTATCAAGTTATTTATAAAGGTCAAGCACCAAAGGATGCCATTAAAGCATTAATGGATCGACCATTACATCATGAAGGGAAGTAACAACATTATGAAGCCAGTACGTAAAGCAGTCATTCCAGCAGCCGGACTAGGAACGCGTTTTCTACCAGCAACTAAGGCATTAGCCAAAGAGATGTTACCAATCGTTGATAAGCCAACAATTCAATTTATCATTGAAGAGGCTTTGGCTTCTGGTATTGAGGATATCGTCATTGTTGACGGTAAATCAAAACGTTCAATTGAAGATCATTTTGATTCAAATCCAGAGTTGGAAAACAACTTGAAGGAAAAAGGAAAGTTGGAAATGTTGAAGTTAGTCGAAGAAACGACTGACATCAATCTTTACTTTATCCGTCAATCACATCCACGTGGGCTTGGAGATGCTGTTCTAACGGCTAAGGCATTTATTGGCGATGAACCTTTTGTTGTCATGCTTGGCGATGATTTGATGACTGATGAAGTGCCGTTGACGAAACAACTCATTGAACGTTACGAGCAAACGGGTGATTCAACCCTTGCGGTGATGAAAGTGCCACATGATCAGGTGTCAGAATATGGTGTGATTGCGCCTGAATCTGAAGTAACACCAGGATTGCATAAGGTGTCAACATTCGTTGAAAAGCCTAAGCCTGAAGAAGCACCATCTGATTTAGCAATTATTGGTCGTTATCTTTTGACACCAGAAATTTTTGAAGAATTAGAAAAAACACAACCAGGTAAGGGAAATGAAATTCAACTAACTGATGCCATTGATACCTTGAATAAGCGGCAACACGTTTATGCCCATGAATTTAAGGGTAAGCGCTTTGACATTGGTTCAAAAATTGGATTTTTAACAACTAACATTGAATTTGGACTTAGTCACCCACAAACAGGTGATGCATTAAAAGCATATATTAAAGATTTGGCTAAAACGCTTGATTAAGTAGTCATCAAGAGCGGGAAACCGCTTTTTTTGTTAGTGGAAATTTTGCCTGATAGTAACCGTTAATAGCGAGCGATGACGACATATGATGAATTTGGACAACTTGTTTTATGTACAATTTAAGAGAAAATGAGTAAAATATAGCTTAAGTGATGAGATGGAATGAAGATAAGAACTAGTAGAAAGGAAGCTTAAAATGACACAACATTATGACACAATTGTGATTGGTGCAGGTCCTGGGGGGATGACGGCGGCGATTTATACGGCGCGGGCCAATATGAAGACCTTGATGATTGATCGCGGTATTTACGGTGGTCAAATGAACAATACCGCTGAAATTGAGAATTACCCAGGATACGTTTCAATTCAGGGACCAGAATTGGCTGAAAAAATGTACGCTTCAACGACAGCGCTGGGGGTTGAGTATGCTTTTGGTAATGTCGAACATGTTATGGCCCAAGATGCTTTGACGTGGCGTGTGATAACTGATATGGATGAATACACAGCTGACTCAGTCATCCTCGCAACGGGTTCACAATATAAAAAACTTGGTGTTCCTGGGGAAGAGCAGTATGCAGGCCGTGGTGTGTCATATTGTGCCGTCTGTGATGGTGCGTTCTTCAAAGGGGAACACGTCGTTGTAGTTGGTGGTGGTGATTCAGCGATTGAAGAAGCAAGTTATTTAGCTGGAATTGCCGATCGTGTGACGGTCATTCATCGACGTGATACGTTACGCGCACAAAAAATTCTGCAGGATCGTGCCTTTGCCAATGATAAAATTAACTTTATTTGGGACTCTGAGGTGCAAAGTATCATCGGTGACGATACTAAAACGACAGCAGTTCAAATCAAAAATCGGAAAACCGGTGAAGTCAGTGAGTTAGCAACATCAGGTGTCTTCATTTATGTTGGGTTATTACCAGTTTCAGAACCGTTTGCATCATTGAATGTCACTGATGAGGAAGGCTGGGTTGTGACAAACGATCAAATGGAAACAACACAACCAGGTGTTTTTGCTTTGGGCGATATTCGGCAGAAGACTTTACGACAGATTACAACGGCTGTTGGTGATGCAGCAATCGCTGGACAGAATGCATACGCATATTCTGAAAATGTAAAAATGGCAAAATTGACTGCAAAATAAAAAGGAAAAAGGCATCTACACATGACGCAAGGAACGAAAATTGTTGCTTCGGCGCACTATGTGCCAAAAGATATCATCTCAAATGATGATCTAACGGCAATTATGGATACCAGCGATGAATGGATTCAAGCACATACTGGTATCCAAGCGCGACATATGTCGTTGCAAGGAGAGAATACATCAGATTTAGCAACGCAAGCGGCAAAACAGGCACTTGATAATAGTGATTTAACCGCAGATGACATTGATTTGATTATTGTGACAACTTTTACGCCGGATGGGTTGGCACCGTCGACGGCCGCACTCGTACAAAGAAATTTAGGCGCGCATCATGCTTGGGCATATGATATTTCAACGGCGTGTGCAGGCTTTGTTTTTGGTATGAGTACCGCGGATAAATTTATTAAAAGTGGGCAATATAACCATGCGTTAGTCATTTCGGCAGAAGTGAATTCTAAAATGATGGATTTTAAGGATCGGACCTCAGCTGTATTTTTTGGAGATGGCGCAGGGGCAGTTATTTTATCTGGGACTGACATGGCCAATAATCAAGTCATTGGGGAGCAAATGCGGACAGTCGGTAATGCTGATGTTGTTCATTCTGGTCGGATTGCACCAATGAGACAGTTATCAGCTGACAATTACCCCACGATTGATGCCTTTCAGCAAATCGGGCGACAAGTGTTTGATGAGGTGATTTCAATCATTCCAGATCATGTTGAAACATTTTTAGCCACTAAGAATTTAGAACCAGCTGATATTGATTTTTTCATTACGCATCAGGCAAATTTGCGCATTATTGAACAAATTGCAGCGGCAATCAATCAACCAATGACAAAATTTTCAACCAATGTTGTGTACTATGGCAATACATCATCAGCAGGTATCGCAATGGCGTTTGATGAGTTAGCAAAAAAGGAAAAATTAATCGGGAAAAAAGTACTATTGACTGGATTTGGTGCAGGCTTTACCTATGGTAGTTTGTTATTGCAATTTTAAAATTGATACGATGAAATAGTAAAGGAGCGGTGACAGTGGATTATTATGAAATATTAGAAGCGCTTCGATTGGGCGAACGGCAAGAATTTGTATTGTCACATGATGACTTTCCATTATTTTATGAAGTATGGCGAAATTATCCATACCAAAATACGATTCGAGGCATCGCCGCACAAGGTGGGCAAGTGACCTATGTCCGGGCAGATGAAAAAGAGTAATCATCGATGGCTAAATTTTTATCGTTTGACGATGGTAAATTTGATCGTCAAAGCAAGCATTGCAGCTTGCTTTTTTTATAAGTGGGCGACGGTCATATGCGATGATGAGAGCACTGAATACAAAATAAATTGCTCTGAAATGTAAGCGTAAAAATGTCAAAGCTAGACTAAAGATTAAGTGTTTTTATGAAATCAAGTTGAGATACATGGTAAATGAGTGAACGTGAGATTTCTAAAAAATACGATTAAAAGATGATGAAAAAAGGCGTGGTTAAGCGCTATTCAATGCCGATTGTTCGCGTTTATTGAACATTTATCGAATAATATTGTAACCGTTTGCAAATAGCCAGCGATATCGGTATAATGATAGATATAAATAGAGCCAACGCTCTAGTTATTATAAAAAATTGTAATAATTACAAAAATCAGAGGAGCATGTCTATCATGGAATCACGTGAATTTCACATTGTAGCAGAAACAGGTATCCACGCACGCCCAGCAACTTTGTTGGTTCAAACTGCGTCAAAGTTCGCATCAAATATCACTTTGTCTTATCAAGGTAAGGATGTTAACTTGAAGTCAATTATGGGTGTTATGTCATTGGGCGTTGGAGAAAACGCTGACGTAACTATTTCAGCTGATGGTGATGACGCATCGGATGCGATCGCAGCTATTTCTGAAACAATGTCAACAGAAGGTTTGGCATAATATTTAATTGTCTTTGTTAATACCATACGAACAAATGAGGAGAATCTGATATGGCGCAAGTTATTGAGGGAATTGCTGCATCAAATGGTGTTGCGATTGCGAAAGCCTATAAGCTAGTGGATCCTGATTTGTCTTTTGATCAAGTCACAATTGATGATGTTCAAGCAGAAAAGGACCGCGTTAGCGCGGCCTTTTCTGTATCTAAGACAGATTTGGAACAAATTCGGGATAAAGCTGTTCAAAATATGGGCGCTGATGAGGCTGAAGTGTTCACGGCTCACATCATGGTTTTGGAAGATCCTGAGTTAATTGGTGGGATTGAAAATGCTATTGAAACAGATAAGATTAATGCCGAAGCAGCGTTGAAAAATGTGACGGATATGTATATCAGTATGTTCGAAGGAATGGCTGATGATAATCCATACATGGCTGAACGTGCGGCAGATATTCGAGATGTGACAAAACGTGTGCTATCACACTTATTGGGAAAATCATTGCCAAATCCAGCGCTAATTAAAGAAGAAGTCATTATTGTCGCCAAAGACATGACTCCTTCAGATACAGCACAATTAGATCGTCAGTATGTTAAAGGCTTTATTACAGACTTAGGTGGTCGTACGGCACACGCGGCAATTATGGCACGGACGCTGGAAATCCCAGCAGTTGTTGGGACGGGAAATGCATCATCATTAATTAATGACGATGATCAAATGATTTTGAATGGTTTAGACGGGTTCGCTATTGTTGACCCGACGGATGTCCAAACGCAAGAAGCCCAGGCTAAGGGAGCTGCTTATGAAGCTCAAAAAGCAGAGTGGGCTAAGCTAAAGAATGAACGCTCAGTTTCGGCTGACGGCAAGCAGTTTATTGTGGGGTCAAATATTGGAACCCCTAAAGATTTAACTGGTGTGCTTGAAAGTGGTTCTGAGGGGATCGGACTTTATCGAACAGAATTTTTGTATATGGATTCAGCCGAGTTGCCAACAGAAGAAGACCAGTTCCAAGCATATAAAGCTGTTTTAGAAGGTATGTCGGATAAGCCGGTGACTGTTCGGACGATGGATATTGGCGGCGATAAGAATTTGCCATACCTACCATTGCCAAAAGAAGATAATCCATTTATGGGTTATCGTGCTATTCGGATTTCATTGGATCGGACTGATATTTTCAAGACTCAATTACGTGCATTATTGCGCGCATCTGTTTATGGTGAACTTTGGATTATGTTCCCAATGATTGCCACAATTCAAGAATTTAGAGCAGCGCGTGATATTTTTGAGGCTGAAAAAGCTAAGTTGATTGCCGAAGGCGTTGCAGTATCTGATGATATTAAACTAGGAATCATGATTGAGATTCCGGCCGCTGCTTTGTTGGCAGATCGTTTTGCTCAAGAAGTTGATTTTTTCTCGATTGGGACAAATGATTTGATAGCTTATACAATGGCTGCTGATCGTGGTAACGAAAATGTGTCATACCTTTATCAGCCATATAATCCATCAATTCTACGAATTATCAAAATGGTCATTGATGCCGCACATAAATATGGCAAGTTTGTTGCAATGTGTGGTGAAATGGCTGGTGATCAAATTGCCGTGCCAATCTTAGTTGGAATGGGTCTAGACGAATTTTCAATGTCATCAACGTCTGTTTTGCAGACACGCGCACTGATGAAACGTTTAAACACAGTTCAGATGGCAGAACTTGCTGGACGGGCTTTGAATCTTGATACGAATGATGAAGTCAAAGCATTGGTTGAAGCTGAGGTTTATGCAAATTAAAACCAAAACTAAAACGATTGAATTTCGATTCAATCGTTTTTTAAAAAATAAATAAGCGTTTGGACGCACAAATTTAATTACTACATTAGTCGAAAGTGACATAGTGGTGAAGAATAGGCCGTGTGCGGTGGCACATCCTGTGGGGGAAATTAATCATGGAGATGATGAAACGACGACCATTAGTGGTAGCAAATTGGAAAATGAATAAACTACCAAGTGAATCGTCAGCATATATTAAACATATTGAAAAAGAGCTAATCCGGTATCCGGATGTCATTTCTGTTTTGGCAGGACAAGATGTGTTATTGCCAGCAATGTTAAAGGCAGCTAAAGAGACGTCAGTTGCTATTGGGGCTGAAAATATGTATTGGCAGGAAAAAGGGGCCTTTACTGGAGAAACATCGCCAGCTGCATTGGAGGACCTAGGTGTGACTTATGTTATTATAGGTCACTCAGAGCGCCGTAATTATTTTCGAGAAACCAATGAGATGGTGAATTTAAAGGCAATTGCAGCGATTGCGCACCGATTAATTCCAATTATTGCAATTGACGAACCCATTGTCCAAGGGGATGATAATGATCGTTCGCATTGGGTAGTGAATCAAGTCATCGAATCACTAGAAGGTATTTCAGCGCAACAAGCCCAACATGTCATTCTCGCGTATGAGCCTACCGCGGCCATTGGGAGTGGGCAGCCCATTACGCCAGAATTAGCTGAGTTTAGTCTACGACGGATTCGACTTACTTTAGCAGATATGTATGATTGGCCAACGGCAAATGCCATTCGAATTATGTACGGTGGGTCCGTTAAACCAAATAATGCACTTGAATTAATGCGCCAACCTGATATTGATGGGGTACTAGTGGGGGATGCAGCGCTGAATCCGGATACATTTCTTGAATTATGCCGATTAGCAAATGAAGCACTATTGGAAAAAATAAGTCAGCTAGACGAAATATAAATGTTAATTATATGGTATAATTTTCATGTGATGAGCTATCTGGCTCAAATAAAATTACTATTTTGAAGCGCGTAAGGAGAAGACAAAATGTCTGCAATTACTGATATTTACGCACGTGAGGTTTTGGACTCACGTGGTAATCCTACTGTTGAAGTTGAAGTTTACACTGAATTAGGTGGCTTTGGTCGTGGTATCGTGCCATCTGGTGCATCAACTGGTGAGCACGAAGCTGTTGAATTACGTGACGGTGACAAAGGACGTTTCCTTGGTAAAGGAACTTTGAAAGCCGTTGAAAATGTTAACACAATCATCAAAGAGAAGTTGGTCGGTATGGATGTTACTGATCAAGTTTTGCTAGATAAGACGATGATTGCTTTGGATGGTACACCAACTAAAGCTAAGTTGGGTGCAAATGCCATCTTAGGTGTATCAATTGCTGCTGCACGTGCCGCTGCTGATGAATTAGGAACACCATTGTACAACTACCTTGGTGGGTTCAATGCACACACGTTGCCAACACCAATGATGAACGTTATCAATGGTGGTGCGCACGCGGCCAATTCTGTTGACTTCCAAGAATTCATGATTATGCCTGTTGGGGCTAAGACTGAAGCTGAAGCTGTTCGGATGGGATCAGAAACTTTCCATGCTTTGCAAGCTTTGTTGAAGGAATCAGGTCATTCAACTGCTGTTGGTGATGAAGGTGGATTTGCACCTAACTTTGCTTCAAATGCAGAACCATTTGAATATTTGTTGAAGGCGATTGAACGTGCCGGCTACAAGGCTGGTAAGGATATTGCGATTGCCTTTGACGTTGCATCTTCAGAATTCTTTGATGCAGAACGTGGATTGTATATCTTGGATGGGGAACCTGAAAAGAAGGAGTACACAACTGACGAATTTATTGACTACCTATCAGCATTGGTTGATAAGTATCCAATCGTTTCAATCGAAGATCCACTTGATGAAAATGAATGGGATGCTTGGGTTAAGTTGACAGACAAGCTTGGTGACAAGGTACAACTTGTTGGTGATGATTTCTTCGTTACAAATACAGAGTATTTGAAGAAGGGAATCGATATGGGCGCAGCCAACGCTATTTTGATCAAGGTTAACCAAATTGGAACTTTGACTGAAACGATGGAAGCCATTGAGATGGCCAAGGAAGCTGGATACACAGCTATCGTTTCACATCGTTCAGGTGAAACTGAAGATACAACTATTGCTGACTTGGTTGTTGCTACAAATGCTGGTCAAATTAAGACTGGATCATTGTCACGTACTGACCGAATCGCAAAGTATAACCAATTGATGCGCATTGAAGATTTGTTGACGCCTACTGTAGCTGACTACAAGGGAATTAACAGCTTCTACAATATTGATAAGAGTGCTAAAGAAGCAATTATCAACTATTAATTAGTGAATTAAATTGATTTAAGACAGTCACGGATCAACCGTGGCTGTTTTTTTAATACTCTGTTTTCTTTTTTTATTGCTTAATCGTTGGGTGCGGTAAAGCGAGGGATAGCGTATAATAAAAAAATAATTTCAAAAATGGAGTGGCAAGCGTGATGCGCAAACAAAGACGAAGGCAAACCCAAACAACCATATGGGGCACGGTATTGGTAGTTGTAGTAGCAATTTTACTAAAAACTGTTGATGGGGAATTTAATTTTAGTAATAAAAATCGTTCAACAACTAATTACGCCACAAATCAATCGATTCGAGTTAATCAGGATATTGATTATGGATCGACCAGTGATTTGAAACCAGGTGAACAACTTGCGAGTTCTGTTTTATCAGATGAAGTAAAAAAGCAGTTAAAGGCGAAACAGATTCAGTTCAATGGTTCTGGGGCGTTTATCATTAATCAGAATCAAACCACATTGAAAACGGCTGTTAATTCAGCACCGTATGTCCAATTGAGTGCAATCGATTCGCTTCAAAGGCCTAAGGTTGCCAATGCTTGGTTGAACCAGACAACACGTCAATACCAAAATCGCCAAGCGACTGGCAATAATCGAACGATTCAGCCGGTTGGTTGGCAACAGATAAAACTTGGGGGACGTTATCAAGTTTTATATAACCGTGGTCATTTAATCGGATATGCAATTGCAGGTAATGCCAAAGGGTTTGATGCAAGTGAGGCCAATGTGAAAAATATTGCGACCCAAACAGCATGGGCCAATCAAGCATCTAATGGCGATAATCAAAATACCGGACAAAATTATTATGAAATATTAGTCCGCCGCGCACTTGATCAACATAAAAAAATTCGTTACCGTGTGACACCAATTTATGAACAAGATAATTTAGTACCGTCGGGTAATCAAATCGAGGCTAAATCATCTGATGGCACTTTAGTTTTTAACGTGTTTGTGCCAAATGTTCAACCTGGCGTTGCAATTAATTATCTGACTGGTGAAGGGAAAGTAGTCTCAGTCAAATAAAAAAACACTAGTCCGAATTGCTTTGGACTAGTGTTTTTAAATGATTGATGGAATATTAATGGCTAATAGCAATATTCATTGCGTCGCGTTCTGGGTACCCAGAAGAGCGTTTGTACAGATAAATTGCCATCCGATACAATCCACGCCAGAAACGTCGTGTAGCTTGTACAAAAAGGGTGAATAATGTAACGAAGCCAATGATTGTCAAAATAAGAAAGAACGAAATAATAAATAAAATTGCTGATGTTGAATACATGTGGTTGACCTCCGAAAAATTTCAAATTTAATAGTTAATGTTTAGCCTAATTAATTAGGTATGACTCAATTATATATTAGGTTAAAACTAAAATCAAGTGTTTGTTAAGTTTAACCTTGAAACGTGTTAAGTTTCAGTTTATAATGCTAAGTAATAACTGGATAAACAAATAAAGGGGTAAACTATGGCAGACTTAGACGGTAAAATTATTATGGGGCAAAATATTAAACGATTGCTCAAAGAAAATAATATGACGGCAGTTAAGCTAGCTGGTGTTGTTGGGGTTTCAACAGCAACCATTTCAGATTGGTCAAATGGTAAAACATATCCACGAATTGAAAAATTAGAGTTAATGGCAAATTTCTTTGGCGTTACTAAATCTGATTTGGTCGAAAATCAAGTGCGGACAGAGACAAGTGAATCTGCCGAAGAGCCAACGTTAATGGCTGCACATTGGGGCATTGATTTATCGGGATTGCCTTCAGATGAACGCCAACGTGTCATTGATCGGGCGAAGTCATATATTGAAGGTTTAATTACTGATTATGAGGATCATCATGCATAGCACTGCGTATGAAGATTTATTAATTCGAATTGAGAACGATTTAACACGAACAGGGCTCAATCCTGTTATTTCTGACACAGTCCCTTTACATGCAGAGACTGAGCTCGATGGTGTAACCTTTATAAAAGGGGAAAATGTTTTTATTTTTATTGATAAAGATTTAGATTTATTTTCTAAAGCGAAAACATTGGTCGAAGAGTATTTTCATGCCATTTCAGATATTGGCAATCATTTAGATTATGATAGTATTCGGGCTCACAACGATGAGGTAGAGGCCCGTGAATCCGTTATCACGTACATGACAGATGAAAAACAAATCATGACATTGGCACGTCGTTACGCTGATCAACAGTTTGGGGCGTGGGTACTGGTTGAAGAACTAGGCTACGACCCAAATTTTGCGAATGAGACAATTAATTATTATCAAACACGAGGCGTGATACCTTTTTAAATGTGATAGAATATTTTGGGATAAATGTGATATACTGTTATGTGTTGTAAAGCGCGCCTAGTGTAATGGATATCACGTGAGATTCCGGTTCTTGAGATGAGGGTTCGATTCCCCCGGTGCGCATCATATATTTTTGAAACCCCGTTGTATCAACATTAACGCTGATACAACGGGGTTTCTTTGTACCTATCAATTTCATACAATCTCACTGAATATCATCAAATACACATCTGATGTGTATTTACATGTGTATTTGAGAACGTCCTTTTTAGAAGTTTACCAAGCTCGTAAATATATCTGCGGTGGTATCTTTCATCTCCTGTGTGACGGCCGTATAGATTGATAGGGTGGTTTGCACATCATCTTGCCCAAGTTGAGATTGTAGCGGGGCTAACAGCCAACCTAGCTGAGCTGATAATATGACGAAGGTGCACCTGTTATATTAGATCATCAGGAGTGCACTAAAAAATGATCTAAAGTATGCCCGCTGTCTTCAGCAATTTTTTCTCGATTGCAAATACTTCGAATGCTATAATCATTAGTGAGGTGGCGTTGGCCAAAATAACACACGACCGTTAAATATGACTTAGGATATGAATTACTAGGCAGGTTGCAGGTGTGATTTTGTCAGCTGAGGGGCTGGTGACCATTTGGTGGTGATCGTCATAAAAATAGATCGATTTGACATGACAGGATTAATTTTAATCGTTAACAGATAAACGAATAGGTCAGTAATTTTAAAAGGAAAGAGATTTAATAATAAAATGAAAATATCAAATTTAATCGGTATGATGGCAATTTTTGCTGGACTATTGGCTTTTTTGATCGATAATATGGTTTGGGCATCAAGTGACGTTGAGGGTGTTTTAAATGGCTATTATATATTAATTCCATCAGGTGTAATTCTAATTATCGGCGGGCTTGCTGTTTTGGTTTTAAATTACATTCGTCACAAGAATGACTGAGATTCATGTGAAATGAGAAAATTGATGAATTACAATGAGAATAGTGGCGAATAACGTTGATTTGACTTGACTATTAACTGTTTTAATAATTTTAGATGCAACGCCCTTATATTGATTAAATATTAACTATGATGTGAATTTATGACAAAATTGTGAGAAAGATACATTCTGATAACATTTGCGTAAATGGACAGATGGGCGTAAAATATATAGATGTAAAAACGTTTACAAAAAATACTTGGAGGCATCTTAAACATGACTGTTAAGATTGGTATCAACGGTTTCGGCCGTATCGGGCGTTTGGCGTTCCGCCGTATCTTGGAATTGAAGAACACTGCGGATGATATTGAAGTTGTTGCAATCAACGATTTGACTAACCCTGCTATGTTGGCATACTTGTTGAAGTATGATTCAACACACGGAACTTTGAATGCTGAAGTTTCAGCAGACGAAACTGGTATTATCGTTGATGGTAAGCACTATACTGTTTATGCAGAACGTAATGCTGCTGATTTGAAGTGGGTTGCAAACGACGGTGTTGAAATCGTCTTAGAATCAACTGGATTCTACACTTCAGCAGAAAAGTCACAAGCGCACTTGGATGCAGGTGCTAAGAAGGTACTTGTTTCTGCACCTGCAGGTGATGTACCTACAGTTGTTTATGGTGTTAACCAAGACACTTTGACAACTGAGGATAACATTGTGTCTGCTGGATCATGTACAACACAATCATTGGCACCTTTGGCCAATGCGTTGAACAATGAATTCGGTATTGAAATTGGATTGATGACTACGGTTCACGCCTTTACATCAACACAAATGATTTTGGACGGACCTAAGGGGTCAAAGTTCCGTTCAAACCGTACAGCTTCAGCAAATACAATCCCTCATTCAACTGGAGCAGCTAAGGCCATTGGTCTTGTTGTACCAGAATTGAAGGGTAAGTTAGACGGTCACGCACAACGTGTTGGCGTTGTTGACGGATCAGTGACAGAATTGACAACTATCTTGTCAAAGAAGGTTACTGCTGAAGAAGTTAACGCTGCTGTTAAGAAGTACGTTAACGATTCATTTGGTTGGAACGAAGATGAAATTGTATCTTCAGATATCATCGGTGATACACACGGTGCAACATTTGACCCAACTTTGACTAAGGTTATCACTGTTGGTGACAAGCAATTAGTTCAAACTGCATCATGGTATGACAATGAATACGGATTCACTTCAAACATGATCCGTACTTTGTTACACTTAGCAACATTGTAAAATAGTAAAAAACAGGTGGTTGGGGGCGACTCGGCTACCTGTTTTTTATTTTTAAAACCGGATAAAAATGTTATATAATAATTCATGTAGTTAATAATTAAAGAAATAGAGGATTCTCCAAATGGCTAAGTTGACTGTTGAAGACTTGGAATTGAAGGGTAAGAAAGTTTTGATGCGCGTTGATTTCAATGTGCCACTCAAAGAGGAAAACGGTGAAGTGATTGTTTCAAACGACAATCGTATCGTTGCTGCCTTACCTACAATTAAGTATGTACTTGAAAAGGGTGGACGTGCAATTCTTTTCTCACATCTTGCTCGAATCAAGAGTGAGGATGATAAGAAGGGGCTTTCAATGAAGCCGGTTGCTCAAAAATTGGCTGATTTATTGGGTCAACCAGTTGTGTTTGTACCAGCAACAGAAGGTCCAGAATTAGAAGAAGCCATTAATAATCTTGAAGATGGGCACGTATTGGTCTTTGAGAATACACGCTTTGAAGACGTGGTTGATGGCGTAGAAGTTAAGCGTGAGTCAAAGAATGATCCTGAATTGGGAAAGTACTGGGCTTCATTAGGTGACGTATTTGTTAACGATGCGTTTGGAACTGCCCACCGTGCACATGCTTCAAATGCTGGAATTGCTGCTAATATTGCGCAAACAGCTGCTGGTTTCTTGATGGAAAAAGAAATTAAGTTCTTGGGTGGTGCTGTTGAAGCACCTGAGCGACCATTCGTTGCCATCATTGGTGGCGCAAAAGTTTCAGACAAGATTACCATCATTCAAAACTTACTCCAAAAAGCTGATAAAGTGATTGTTGGTGGTGGTATGGCTTATACGTTTGATGTTGCAAATGGTAAGTCAATTGGAAATTCGTTATTTGAAGAAGATAAGGTTGAATTAGCTAAGCAATTAATTGCTGAAGCAGGTGACAAACTTGTCTTGCCAGTCGACGCAATTGCAGCTGACGCATTCAATAATGATGCCGACACTTATGTTGCTGGGGATGAAGGTATCAAAGATGGTTATATGGGCTTAGATATTGGACCTAAGTCAGTTGAATTGTTTAAGTCAGTCCTAGCTGATGCCAAGACAGTAGTTTGGAACGGTCCAATGGGTGTCTTTGAAATGCCAAACTTTGCTAATGGTACATTGGCAATTGGTGAAGAACTTGTCAAGGTAACTGAGGAAAATGGGGCAACCACAATTGTTGGTGGTGGTGATTCAACAGCAGCGGTACAACAACTTGGCGTTGCAGATAAGTTGACTCACATTTCAACTGGTGGTGGTGCATCATTAGAATACTTGGAAGGTAAGACTTTACCAGGTATTGCTGCAATTTCAGAAAAATAAGAAGTATCGCGTTTGGACGTCTGATGCTTTGAAGTAAAATAAAACGCTTAGTGATGAACTCACTAAGCGTTTTATTTTATTGGCTAATATTTATTGTTGTGCCAGATTTAAGATTAGTTACCCCTGGATTGAGTGCTTTAAGTTGTGCTGTTGTCATGCCATTATTGTAAGCAATGCGATACCAAGTATCACCTGCTTGTACGACGTATTTGGTGCTTGCAGTTGTTGTCGTCGTTGTGCTTGCTGCAGCAGTGTCAGCGCTGGCATTATTAGCAACCTTGATCGTTGCACCTGCTTTTAACGCTGACCAAGTTACTTTAGGATTGAGCTTTGTTAATTCAGATAATGTCATATTATGAGCAGCGGCAATGCTAGCACCAGTATCACCTGCTTGCACTAAATAAGTTGTACTGGTCGTTGATTCGGTTGCACTGGGTGCCTTCTTGGACGCACTGCCACTAGTTTTTACGCTTTTCTTTTTTGAGGAAGAAGTTGCTTTTGAAGTGCTTGTAGCGGATTGGCTTGTTGAATGGTGATTAAGTTTATAAAAACCCCAAGTTAAGAGGAACGCGCCACCAGCTGTAACAATGAACACGGCAAGTCCAAGTCCAATCTTTTTTAAGCTATTGATGATAGTTTCTTTCATATTTTCGTATTCTCTCTTATTTTATTTTCTATAAGTTTATCATTGAATCTTTTTTTTAGCAGTCCGAATGGGTCAGCCTTAAATTGAATTTAAAGAACTTGATGAAATGCTAGCTATCTAGTGGGTTTAATCTAGCGTATAATTAAGGTAAAATAGACTAATTAAACAGAAAGTTTGGAGCTTTGGCATGACCGAAAAATTTACACCAACATGGTTGGTAAGCGCCATTTATAATTTAACACCAGAGCAGTTGAAAGCCCAGGGTATTAAAGCTGTGTTGACCGATTTGGATAATACGTTAATTGCGTGGAATAATCCAGATGGAACCGAAGAATTACGACAATGGTTAGCGGCAATGGCTGCCGCTAAGATACCAGTGATGATTGTTTCAAATAATTCGGCGACACGAATTGCGCGTGTTGCTGAACCTTTAGGATTACCATTTGTCTCGCGTGCATTAAAACCAATGACAAAAGGATTGAATTTGGCATTGAAGATGTTAAATCTTAATGCTAATGATGTCATTATGGTGGGGGACCAGCTGATGACTGATATTTGGGCGGCAAATAATGTTGGTGTTCGTAGCGTTCTCGTTCAGCCACTAATCGAAACAGATCAATGGAATACCAAAATTAATCGTTTTATTGAAAAAGGTGTTAAGAAGAGCATGTTGAAAAATCACCAAGAATTGAATTGGAGGGAATCTATTGATAACTGAAACGGAAGTGCAAGCACTTTTAAATGATGACTTAAGGTGCATCGGATGTGGTGCGTTGATTCAAACAACTGATAAAACGGCATTGGGATATACACCCATGTCTGCCTTGATTAAAGGCTTTGACCAAGAAGAAGTCCTATGCCAACGGTGTTTTCGCTTGAGACACTACAATGAAATACAACCGGTTGATTTGACGGATGATGATTTTAGGCGCTTGTTAGAACAAATTTCGGAGACAGATGCCCTCGTTGTCTATGTGATGGATGTGTTCGATTTTAGTGGATCCTTGATACCTGGGTTGCATCGTTTTGTTGGAGATAACCCAATCTTATTGGTTGGGAATAAAGTTGACGTTTTGCCACACTCGATTAATCGCGCCAAGATTCGTGACTGGATGCGCCAACAAGCTAATATAGCCGGCCTACGTCCAATTGATGTTCTGTTGACGTCTGGTAAAAATGGGGATGATGTACCTGCATTAATGACAGCGATTGAAAAATATCGTCAGAACCGATCGGTTTATGTGGTTGGCGTGACAAACGTTGGTAAATCAACATTAATCAATCAAATCATTAAAGATGTGACAGGTGATCGAAAAGAAGTG